>CAZETM010000165.1:12963-14948 GCA_964514885.1 uncultured Polyangium sp.
CACTCACCGAAAGGCCACGCACGACCGCGCCATCGCCCGCGCCGATGACGACACCAGCCACTTTCACGTCCACTGCCGAATGCCCGAGAAGGCTCACGCCGCCAGGCAAATTCACCGCCGAATACGAGCCCGGCGAAAGCGTAATACACGTCCCCGCCGACGCACCCATGAGGGCGCTGCTCACCTCAGCGTCATTCGTCGCGTTTCGAACCTGCGCGCATTCGACACCCGTGACGCATGAATCGGAAGCGCAAACATCTCCCGCGGGAACGCCCGCGCAAACGCCACCAATCAGGTCCTCTGCAGCGCACCCGGCAACCAGCGGCGCGTCAGGTCCGCACCCCGCAAGCAAGGCGCTCGCCATTCCAAGAAAAACCATTCCAAAAGCACTTGACCAAGATCGACTTTTCATCGTGTAGCCTCCGAAGCAACAAGCGAACTCTACGTACCGTCGTGCATCGATGCCTAAGCAAGCAACGTGCCGAGCATCGTCCTGCATTCATCCGCACGTCGACGCAACGCGCCGTCGGTAAAGCTTCGCTCCAGCGCAGCCGCGAGTGTTTTCGCCGCTTCGACCGCACGAGTATGCAATGACGAACCCATAGCAGCGCTCTCGCCCGCACGAGCGCACGTACGCGCAAGGCAAAGCGCCACATCGTCAAGATAAATGCGGCCCGACTCTTCAGCGATCGACAATGCCGTGACCCCTGCGTCGAGTGCGCCTTCGATTTGCCCAAGACCGAGCGACGCAACAGCAACGTTGCGGTACATCTCGGCAAGATCCGAACGGGCACGAATCTGCTCCGCAAGACGTACGCCTCGACGCGCATGCTCGAGAGCCGCGGAAAACTCGCCCAACTTGTTCTCGGTTTCGGCCAGATTGCTGTAAGCGACAGCCAGTTGCACCAGGTCTCCGGCCCTCTCTTTCACTTGCAACGCCTGAACGAACGTCGTTCGCGCGCGCGCGGTCGCCCCGCGTGCAAGCAGCGCAGCAGCCACGCCATTCAATGCTCTGCCGAGCACGTCGAGATTGCCCGAATCGGTCGCAATGCGCGAGACTTGCCGATACGTCCGCTCGGTTGCCACAAAGCGTTCACCCGTGAGAAGAATGGCCGCGAGCGCAAGCAGGAGTCGAGCCGCACCGTCGCGTCGTCGCTCGTCGTAAATGGGCATGGCCTGACAAACTCGCAATCCGCGAAACACAGCATTTCTGCTCTCCGGGAATCGCCGCGCCCGGCGATGAAGCAATGCCAGTAGCGCATACATCTCCGGTGCCTCGTCGACGATCCCTCCCTCGATCGCACACGCGATTGCGCGCGTCACGAGCTGCTCTGCGTGCACATTCGCGCCGCGTTCTTTGTGCATGAGCGCAACGCGAAACTCGATCCGTGCCTCCCAGCGTATTGCCTCCAGCAAGTCCGGAACGATGTCGCTGCGGCGTTCCACGCGAATGATCCGTGCACGAGCTTCGTCGTATGCGGCGGCGGCGTCTTCGAGCTGGCCCATACGTCGCAACACATTGCCTAGCTCGATACGCAAGCGTACTCGTTCGGGCCAGGGGACGACACGCGCGTCGTCGAACGCCTCGTCGGGTTCACGGGCCAACGCTTCGGGGCTTTCTGTTTCATTGTGAATTTCGCGTGCCCGACGCAAAAGACGTAACGCTTCCGCATTCTGACCGAGCGACGACGCGTGCGTTGCCGCCCGTGCATATTCGCTCGCCGCTGTCGCCGCATCACCTCCGCGGTCAGCTTGCAACGCGACCAGCCCTGCGACGGCGCTTCCCGCAGTGCGCTCCTTCAGCCATTCCGCCACTTGCAGATGCATGGGTCGGCGCAATCGAGCCGGGAGCATTTCATACGCAACCTCTTGCGTGGCCGATTCCGCAAACACCCACTCCCGTTCGCCCTGGAACGTCGTCGTCTCGCGAGCCTTGACAAACTGCCGCTGTCGTAACCTCGCAAGGTCCTGGCTCGCGCCCGAGG
>CAZETM010000166.1:0-3789 GCA_964514885.1 uncultured Polyangium sp.
CCATGCACTGTCTTTTCGTGCTCGCCGCAAGATTGCGTCGCAGAACTCGTGTGCATCACGAAGGGTGAAGGCGACACCGAGGCGTACTGCACGAAGTCGGATTGCGTAGAGGATTCCGACTGCCCTGGTGGCTACTACTGCGGCGCCAAGCGTGACCCGCGCGAGATCTGCAACAGCAACCCGCAGAAGGGCAACAGCAACACCTGCGGCAAAGTGTCCATCAACACGGCATGTATCGACCCGAGCGAACTCAATGAGACGCTCTACGAAGGACAAGCGTGCGCTCTGCGCAATACGTGCTTGAAGCGCGACGAGTGTGCTCCTTGTGAAAGCGATCTCGACTGCGGGGGCCTTGCCAACCACTGCATCACGATGCCGAACGAGGCGACGAAGCGCTGTGCGCGCGAGTGCGCGTTGAGCAAAGACTGCGGTCGTGACTTTGCGTGTGAGGACATCGCCGGAGCTGGAAACGTTTGTGTACATAAGTTCGGCGCGTGCGTAGGCAGCGGCAACTTCTGCGAGCCGTGCCTCGACGACACCGATTGCGGAGCACTGACCGGCACCTCCGTATGCTTCACGCACAACGATGGCCAACGTGGTTGTGGCGATATCTCGTTTCCAACTTCATGCGCGTCCAATGCGGATTGCCCCAAGTCCCCCAGCGGGCTCAACGCGCTTTGTGTGCTCGACGATCCGAACAGCCCACTCTTTCAAAAGTGCTACATCTTCGCGGAGAACGCGCTCAGTAAGTACACTTGTTGGTGAAAGACAAACCCTTTGCTTTTGTTGAAGGAGAGCTTCGTATGAGTCACAAAAAAGCTTGGTACCGTGGCGTAGCTTCAGCCGTTTGCATGCTCGGCATCGCCGCAATTCCGCTGGGTGGATGCGGCGACGTTGCTGATGTCGTCGAAGGTTGCGACAAGGACTTCACGGCAGCAGCCAACTGGGGTGCGAACCTCGACATCGACAACCGCGTCGTCACGTTCATGGGCGCCGCTGGCGCACTCGTCACGTTGTCCGACGCGATGGTCAAAGACGTCACGGACGCTTGCGTCGGCATCGCCGTCGCCACGAAGCGTGACGCAGCCAAGTGGGAAACGCTCGAAGGCGCCGATCGATTGAAGGCTGTTTGCGCGGAAGCCGAACTTGGTTTCGACGCGGTGATTGCAGCCAATTCGATGATCGCGCTCGCCGTGAACGTCGAAGGCGGCGGATGCGAAGCGAGTCTGTCGGCGTCTGCCGAGTGCAACGCGCGTTGTGACGTGACGGGCATGTGCACGCCGGCTCAACTCGAAGCGAAGTGCACTCCTGGCCAGCTCGCCGGCTCGTGCTCCGCGGCTTGCACGGGCTCGTGCCGCGCGGACGTCGGAGCCACCGTGCAATGCAACGGCGCGTGCAGCGCGACGTGTAACGGCACGTGCGCGGGTACGTGGTCGAATGCGGACGGCACCGGTCGTTGCGACGGCGTTTGCAACGGCACCTGCTCAGGTACGTGCGACGTGCAAGCTGGCGCCACCGTGCAATGTGGTGGCACGTGCCGAGGCGAGTGTTCGGTCGCGTTCGAAGCGCCGCACTGCGAAGGAAAGCTCACGCCGCCCGAGTGCAACGTCGATGCCGATTGCGAAGCGAGCTGTCGCGCGCAGGTCCAGGCCGAAGCGGTTTGCACGCCGCCCAAGGTTTCGATCGATGTCGTAGCCGGCGCGCCGCAGGACCTCATGGACCTCATCGGAGCCCTCGAAGTTCACCTGCCCAAGCTGATCCAAAACCTCGGCGTGCGCGGTGAAGCCACGATCGATGCGGCCAACACGCTCGTCACCGTCGGCGACAATCTCGGCGATGCGATCACCTCGAGCGGCAAAGCATTCGTGTGCACCACCCTGGCCGCCTCGGCTGCGGCAACCGCGAGCGTCGAAGTCAAGGTGTCGGTCGAAGCCAGCGTCAACATCGGCGGCAAAGCCGCTGGGTCTGTCAAGTAAAACCCACCTGAACGTTTGAGCAGAAGCGTCGTCAGCCCGTCCGTTCAAAAGTAACGTTACGGAAGCAATCGGGTTGACGGCGCCTTTGCCTGGTCTAAACAGACCACGCGCGTTTTACCTACCCCGACGCTACCCCAAGGATCTTTCATGGCCATCACTGTCGAAGCCGCCAAGGCTGCGGTTGGGAACGTTTTGGATCCCGAGCTTGCACGTCCCTTGGCTGACGCGGGCATGCTCGGTGACGTCACTGTCGATGGTGACGCGGTGTCGGTGACGATCATTCTCACGACGCCTGCTTGTCCTTTCAAGTCGCGGATTCAGGACGATGTGACGACTGCGTTGCGCAACGTGGGAGCGTCGAAGGTGACGGTCACGTGGGACGCGAGTGTCCCTGAGCGCAACATCTTGCCGGACGATCCGTGCCCGGGCGTGCGCAACATCGTGCTGGTGATGAGCGGCAAGGGCGGGGTCGGCAAGAGTACGGTCGCGACAAACCTCACGCTCGCGCTCAACCGACTTGGTTGTCGAGTGGGTTTGCTCGACGCGGACATGTACGGACCGAGCATTCCGACGATGCTCGGAGTGATGGGCCGACCGACATCGATGGATGGCAAGAGGTTCACGCCGCTCGAACGGTTTGGGGTCAAACTAATGTCGATCGGCTTTTTGCTCGAGGATTCCAAGGCTGCGGTGGTTTGGCGTGGCCCGATGATTCAGAGCGCGCTCATGCAGTTCATGAACGACGTGGACTGGGGCAACCTCGACTATTTGGTTCTCGATTTGCCTCCGGGCACGGGCGACATCGTGTTGACGATTTCGCAGAAGCTACGCACGACGGGAGCGCTCATCGTGACGACGCCGCAAGAAGTGGCGTTGCAAGATGTTTACAAATCCGTGTCGATGGCGCAGAAGGTTGGAATTCCAATTTTGGGCGTAGTCGAGAACGAGAGTTATTTCGTGTGCGATGGCTGCGACAAACGGCACACGTTGTTCGGCGTTGGAGGTGGTCAGAAGATCGCCGAGTTTGCAAATGCCCCGTTGATTGGCCAAATCCCGCTTGATCCTTCGATTCGCGAGTGGGGCGACGCGGGCACGCCCGTCGTTCAGGCTGCTCCCGACAGCATCGTTGGCCGAGCTTTCATGGACGTGGCGCGGCAGCTCGCGGCCAAGGTCAGCGTGCAAAACCTCTCCCGTGGCGGCTCGCTCCGGATCGACCGAAGTGGCGGCCAGCAGCGATTTTTACCGATCGTGCGTTGAAGACGCGCACAAGTCTCGCGCGAACGTGCGAGGTACGTTATGGTTTCCGCCCCTTTCCGAGCTACGCGGGTGCGTGACGAAACTCGTACAGAGCGTCGTGCATTTGCGAGCGTTGCCGAGATCCCCGGATGAACACGGACGAACAAATCACGAACGATCCGGCTGAGGTCCCTTCTGACGCTCAGCCCTCCGACAACGTGCCGGAGAAGATCGCAACCAAGAGCGAAGCAGAGTGGGACGAGCCGCAGCCGGGAGACGACATCGGCAATCGCCTACCAGGCGCGACGCCTCGTCAAGCTCCACGCCCCGCAGCGCCAGTCGCAGCAGCACCAGCAGCGGCTGCTCCTGCAGCAGCGGGTGGTGGAGACGCGAAGAAGCGTAAGCGCAACAAAAAACGCAAAGGTCCGCCCGGTGCGCCGGGACAAACCGGCGATGCGGCCACTCAAGACGAAGCCGAAGCGTCTGCCGAAGGTGCTGAAGCATCTGGCGAAGACGAGTCCGAAGGCGAGTCGTCCGACGAAGCTGCCACCGGCGAGCAACAAGGCGAAGCGCAAGG
>CAZETM010000166.1:3889-14921 GCA_964514885.1 uncultured Polyangium sp.
GCTCAACGTGAGCGCCCCGCGTTCAGCGTCGGAGAAGAAGTCTTCGGCAAAGTCTGCAAGGTGTCGGAACAGGCCATCTGGGTCGACATCGCAGGCAAGGCCGTTGGCTTGTTCAACCGCGACGAACTGCCCGAAGAAGAAGGCATCCCGACCGAAGGCGATCAGTTCATCGCTACGGTTTCGAGCACCGGCGTGCGTGGTGGCATGTTGATGCTTTGCCGCGGACAACCCAAGCCGCTCGATGAACTCAAGCAATCACTCGACATCGCGTGCAAGAGCGAAGACGTCGTCTTCGGGTTTGTCACGGGCACCGTCAAGGGCGGTCTCGAGATCGACCTCGGAGGCTTGCGCGCATTCGCACCCGCATCGCATGTCGACTTGCGACACGGCGCTGACCTGTCGAGCTTTGTCGGTCAACGCCTCGAGTTCATCGTCACGCAGTACGCGAAGAAGGGTCGCGACATCGTCGTGTCCCGCAAGAAAATGCTCGACGAGGACGCTCGCCAAGCACGCACGTGCCAGCTCGCCAAGGTCGCGCAGGGCAGCGTGCACAAGGGCATCGTGCGCAAGGTCGTCGCGTGGGGTGTGTTCGTGGCTCTTCCCGATGCCAGTGGCGTCGAGGGCCTCATTCACATGACTGAAGCGAGCCACGACCGCAGCGCCAAGCTCACCGATCTGTTCCGCCCCGGTGCGGAGATCGAAGTCAAGGTCCTCAAGATCGACGACAAGGGCAAACTTTGGTTGTCACACAAAGCAACCACGGCGGACCCGTGGGATGCGGTGAAGGAAAAGTACGCCGTCGGCACTCGCCACAAGGGCAAGATCGCTCGGCTGCAACCCTTCGGCGCATTCATCGAGCTCGAGGCCGGCATCGACGGCTTGTGCCACACCGCCGACATCTCTTTCAAAGAGGTCGAGCATCCGAGCGAGGTGGTGAAGGTCGGCGACGATATCGACGTCGTCGTTTCGAGCTGCGATGCGGGCGCGCACAAGATCGGTCTGCATCCGGCGCTTGCGTCGGGCGAAGACGAACCTCGCCAACGCGTACAGCAGTACAAGTCGCTCAAGGTCGCGGTCGTGCAAGCGACTGAGACGGGCCTTTCCGTGCGCGTTCTAGGCGCCACGGGACGTGCAGCGCGAGGCTTCATTCCTGCCGGTCACACCGGCACCGCGCGTGGCACCGACCTCCGCAAGGAGTTCCCGGTGAACATGAAGCTCGATGCAAAGGTCATCGAGATCGATCCGCGTCGTGGCGAAGCCAAGCTGTCGATTCGCGCGCTCAAGGAAGACGTCGAGAAGCAGACGTACCAGGCGTACCGCACGGGCGTCGCTCGCGAAGCCAAGTTCGGCACCTTCGCCGACTTGATGAAGAAAAATCAGAGCAGCTAAAGCAGTTCGTCTCGACGCACTCGTTGCGCCGGGACGAACCCCCACCTCACTCTCTCCGCGTGCCACTAGCGCCGCGGAGAGACGGGATCACTCGCGTCCGAGTGCCTGCACCGGGTCCATTCGCGCCGCGCGATAGGCCGGGAAAAACCCGAACACCAGCCCGATCAACGTGCTCGTCGTCAACGCGACCACCAGCGCTGCAGTCGAAATCTGCATCGGCTGATCGAGCGCTTTGGAGAGCGCGATCGTTCCGCCATAAGCGATGGTCGTTCCGGTCAAACCTCCGAGCGTCGTGAGCACCAACGCCTCGATCAAGAACTGCGACAGGATGTCCGCTTCGCGCGCTCCAATCGCCATGCGAATGCCGATCTCGCGCGTCCGTTCCGTCACGCTCACCAGCATGATGTTCATCACGCCGATGCCTCCGACGATCAACGACACGGCAGCGATGCCGATGAGCAACAGCGAGAGCATCCCCGTGATCGACTCCTGAAGCTGTTTCATCTCCGCTTGGCTACGCACGATGAAGTCGTCTTCGTCGCCTTCTTGAATGCGGTGACGCTGACGCAGGATCGCTTCGGCTTGCTTCTTCGCGCGCTCGGTCGTCTCGGGACTCGTCGCGCTCATCATGATCGCGTCGGTTTCACCCGGACGCGCGAAACGCACGTGGGAACGCATCGTCGTGATCGGCATGACGACCACGTCGTCTTGGCTCCGACCGAACGGTGACGGTCCTTTTTCTTCGAGCACGCCGACCACGCGATACGGATACTTCCCAATACGAATCGTCCGATCGACCGGGTTTGTCGTTCCGAACAGTTCCTTCGTCGTGTTCGATCCGAGCAGCACGACTTTCTCGGACACGTTCTCGGACGACACGGTCCAGCCGTCGCCACGCGTCAGGTTCCAGTTGCGTACTTGCAGATAGGCCACGCGTGATCCGATCACCTCGGCCTTCGCGTTTTTCCCTTCGTACACCGCTTGCACGCTCGATCGGAGAAACGGCACTGCAGCTTTGATGCTCGTCGACTCACGTTCGAGCGCGAGACAATCAGCCTCGGACAACTTCGAGCCTGTCGCCGTTTTCGCGCCGGAAGATCGTGACGACTGAGGGAAAACGATGAGCGCATTCGATCCCAGGCTCGTGACCTGACCGTCGATCTTCGTTCGCGCTCCATCCGCAAGCGCCGTCATCGTCACGACGGCGGCGATACCGATGGTGATGCCGATGATGGTCAAACCCGCGCGCAGTTTGTTTCGGATAACCGAACGCAACGCGATCGCGATCGATGACAGAACGCGCAAGAGCCAAATCATTCTTGCCTCAGCGCCGTGATGGGATCCATCAGCGCTGCCCTCCGTGCCGGGAAAAACCCAAACACCACACCGATGAAACCACTCGTGCCAACCGCGGCGATGACAGCCGGAATCGGTAGCGTCAGCGACCAACCAAGAGCCTTGCCGATCAACACGATCGTGCCTGCACCAACGCCGAGCCCGATCAGTCCTCCGATCAGACTCAGCACCACCGCCTCGACGAGGAACTGAATCATGATGTCGTTTGCCGATGCGCCGATGGCCATACGAATGCCGATCTCGCGCGTTCGTTCCGTGACGCTCACCAGCATGATGTTCATCACGCCGATGCCTCCGACGATGAGCGAAATCGCTGCGATGGACGAGAGAAGCAGCGTGAGCGTGCCCGTGATCCCTTCGAACGTTTTGCGCAGCTCGGATTGCGTGCGCACGAGGAAATCAGGCTCGTCTTCAGGTCCGATCTTGTGACGTTGTCGCAAGATGGAATCGATTTGCGTGACGGCTCGATCGATCGTCCGTTCGTCTTTCGCCGAAGCCATCAACATCTGCACGCGCCCTGGTGCCGAAGGTTGGACACGCGCTCGATAGCTCCCCATCGGCATCAGAATTCGGTCGTCTTGATCTTCGCCGAACGGTGATTGTCCCTTTTCCGTCAACACACCCACGATGCGATAGGGATGCCGGCCGATGCGCACGTACTGGCCGACCGCATCACCGGTACCGAAAAGTTTTTTCCGCACGACCTCGCCGACGACGCACACCTTCGCCTTGAGCAGCTCCTCGGACTCCGTGAACATGCGGCCCTTGTCGATGGAGAAGCCGCGCACTTCGAGGTAGCTGCGCGTCGTGCCCATCACTTGCGTCACGACGTTCTCGTCAGCAGCGATCACCTGCGCTCCGCTCGAGCTGAAGGGAACGACGTCGGCGATGCTCGTCGCGTCGCGCAGAAGCGCGCGACCATCGCTTTCGGTGAGTCGATTGCTGTCTTTGTCGCGAATGCCGGACGACTGCGTGGACTGCGGAAAGATGTAGATCAGGTTGGAGCCGAGGTTCGAGATGCTGCCGAGGATCTGCTTCTGCACGCCGGTGCCGAGCGCCACGACGATCACGACCGCAGCGACACCGATCAGGATTCCGAGCACGGTGAGCGACGAGCGAAGTTTGGCGCGGATGATGGCGCGCAACGCGAGCCTGATCGCAGCCAAGATCGCCATCATGACGCTGCCACCTCTTGATCCTCTTCCGTCGGCAAATTGGCCAGCGCTTGCGCCGCATTGAGCGGCTGCGCGCTTCGTTCGTCTTTACGAACCCTGCCATCACGCATCTCGATCACGCGGCCCGCGCACGCTGCAATGTCGTGCTCGTGCGTGACCAGCACGATCGTGATGCCTTGCGTCCGGTTCAATCGCTGCAACAGGTCGAGCACTTCGAGACTCGTACGTGTATCCAAGTTGCCGGTAGGCTCATCCGCGAGCAGCAACGGCGGCTCGGTGACCAATGCACGAGCGATGGCCACACGCTGCTGCTGTCCACCCGAGAGCTGATTCGGCGTGTGGTGCAGACGGCTTCCAAGGCTCACGGATTCGAGCGCTTTCTGCGCGCGGCGTTTGCGTTCGGAAGCTCCGACTCCGCGATACACGAGAGGCAGCTCGACGTTCTCGAGTGCCGTCGTACGGGGCAACAAATTGAAGCCCTGAAAGACGAACCCGATCAGGTGATTTCTCACCACCGCGCGAGCGTCGTTGTTTCGACGACCGACTTCGATTCCATCGAGCACGTAGTTGCCGCGTGTGGGTCTGTCCAGACAACCGATGATGTTCATCATCGTGCTTTTGCCCGAACCACTTTGACCGATGATCGCGACGAACTCGCCTTTACGAATCGTCAAACTCACGCTGCGTAGTGCGCGAACGGTGACGGCTTCGGTCGCGTAGTCCTTGCCGATGTCGCGCAGTTCGATGAGTGGCTGGGCTTCTTCCATCGTGCCCTCGCCTTACATCCCTCGGCGCCCGCCGCCGGGTCCGCCTGCTTTCGCTACCGATTCGTCCGTTTCGTCCGTGACGATATCGTTGGTGCTCAAATCACTTTTCAGTGCGGTGGTCACGCCGTCCGTGATCCCGATGTCGACTTCGCGCATCTCGATCTTTTCATCACCCGGTTTGGCGTCGGTGATCACGTAGACGCGCCCTTTGCCTGGCGCGAGACGCGGGAGCGGATCTTGCGGCAGCGGTTTGCCGTCTTTGTCTTTCGGAGGCGCAGGCTTAAAGCGCAACGCTGCGTTGGGAAGACGCTTCGTTGCTTTGGCTTCGGCCGAATGGATCGTTGCCGTCGCGGTCATGCCGGGGCGCAGCTTCAGGTCTGGATTTTCGACTTCGATCACGGCCGCGTACGTCACGACGCCCGCTTGATTCACTGGGCTGTAACGAACTTGGCTCACGACACCTTCGAACGTTTCGCCGGGAAACGCATCGACGCGGATGTCGGCCTTCATGGCCTCTTTCAGCCGTCCCACGTCGGCCTCGTCGATGTCCGCGAGCACGCGCATTTTGCGCAGGTCTTGAGCGATCACGAACAACGTCGGCGTTTGGAAACTGGCAGCAACCGTTTGTCCAGGATCCACCGCGCGGTTGATCACGATTCCATCGATGGGCGAATAAATCTTGGTGAACGCGTAGTTTGTCTTGGCGGAACGTAGGGACGCGCTGAGCTGAGAAACCGTGGCCTTTGCCGATGACACGTCCGCTATGGCGACGTCGTAGTTGCCTTGCGCCCCATCGAGTTCTGCCTGCGATCCGACGCCTTCCTGGAAAACTCTTCGCGCTCGTTCGAGGCGCACACGAGCGGTTTCCAAGTTTGCTTCGGCACGCTTCACGTTCGCGACTGCCGCGGAAATACGCGCTTGGCTCTCATCGATTTGAGCGCCAATCAATTGCGGATCGATCTCGGCGAGCAAGTCGCCTGCTTTCACCTGCGAGTTGAAATCGACGTGGACCTTCGTGATCCGTCCGGACACCTGCGCGCCAACTTGAACTTCGGTGACCGGTTTCACTTGGCCGGTCGACTGGATCGTCTCGAAGATGTCCCCGGTGGTGATGGTCGAGGTCACGTAACGAGGCGCAGGCGGCGGCTTATTTTTGTGCCGCCAAAACGCCGCGCCGCCCACGGCGGCAACCAGAAGCAGAAGAACCGCGAGGCGTCGTAGCCACTTGCCCTTGCCTTCGATCCGCGAAAGCGACTTGTTCAGCTCGGGCCGTCCAGCCGTTTGCATCGAGGTGTCCTTGCTGGGTGCCTGAGCCTGCTCTTTGGATTCGAGGCTCATTACGGGATTGGCCATGGCGGCACGCTACATACCACGCCCCTGCTGCAACTCACGTGCAGCGCACATCTCGAGCAGGCTTGATGGCAAGCCAGGAGCGTGGCAGACCCTCGTCCCTCATATGTCATCGCTCGCCATTGGTCCCGACACGCACGTAACGCTGACGTACAACCTCTTCGACGAGGATGGCGACACGGTGGATCGTGCAACTGCCGCGGAGCCGCTGCAGTACGTTCACGGTTACGCGCAGATCGTCCCGGGCCTCGAGCGTGCGGTAACGGGCATGCACGCGGGCGAGCGCCAAGAAATCACGGTTCCGCCGGATGATGCCTTCGGGCAGCATGACGAAGACGGCGTATTCGAGGTGGACAAGGCGGATTTCGAGGGCAGCGAGGATGTTGGCCTCGGTGATGAATTCGTCGCACAAGGTGCAGACGGAAACTCGATGGCCATGCGTGTCATCGAAGTGCTTCCAGACGGCTTCGTCGTGGATACGAATCACCCGCTTGCGGGCCAAACGGTCAGATTTCAGGTCGAGGTCAATAGCGTCCGTGCAGCGACCGAAGAAGAAATCTCAACCGCTCAAGCGGATCTCGAGAAGCGCGCAGCCGCCGCTCATGCAGGTGGATGCTGCGATCACGACCATGACGACGACCACGATCATGCACACGAACACGCCGAGCCTCTCGTCCAGCTTTCTCGCAAGCATTGAGCGCTGCGGTTCGTGACGAGTTTTACCAAGGGAGACACGACAAACCGATGAAATCCGCCTCCGACCGAGGATATTACGCCCCCCTGAGCCACGATCTCCGCGTTCGCGAGCGCATGCTTGCCGCGGCAGTCGTCTCGCCGACCGATCTTCAGCAGTACTTGGCCGACTTGCCGGATCATGAAGGCAACATCGAGACGCTCGCCATTCAGCAGCCTGCGCTTACGGCTCCGCAACCTCCGCCCGCTCCTGCTGCGCCCATGCGCATCGCAGTTGCCGCGCACGCAGCTCTCGCACCGTCCGCCTATGCGGCTGATGACGACGACGATGAGGACGACGAGGACGAGGAGGACGAGGACGAAGTTCAGGCTGAGGCTGCGCCGGTTGAAGTCGCTGTCGAAGCTGCTGCCACAGCGCCCGTGGAAGTTGCGGTCGAAGCCGCTGTCGAGGCCGCTGTTGAAGCTGCGCCCGAACTAGCTCCTGCGCCCGTGGAAGCTGCGCCCGAGCCCGCTCCGGAAGCAGAAGCAACGACGACGGATACGCATACGGATACGGACACGACAAACCAGGCTACCGAGGAACCGCCGGTGTGAGTGCCCAAGACAACCTCGCCTCCGATCTTCCGAAGCTCGACTTCTCGATCTTCGTGATGTCGATCATCGGTTCGGCACATGTCCATCTTGGGGAGATGCCTGGTCCTGAGGGGCAATCGGAACGCGATCTTGCCTTCGCCCAGCAGGACATCGAGCTTTTGGCGCTGCTCGAAGAGAAGACCAAGGGCAACCTGACGGGCGATGAAGAACGCCTTCTTTCGAGGGCGCTCGACGAGCTTCGACAACGTTTTTCCGAAGCTACGAAGGAAACGTGACGCATCGCGGATCGCTGCTTCGGCTTGTCGCCGTGTACGCGTGTCTCCTCGTGATCGTGGGGGCATGCGGCAAGAGCAGCGGTTCGTCGAGTGGCAGTAGCGTTTCGACATCCGCCCCGGCCACGCAGATTCCTCCGGGCTCGCTACCTGTTTCGACGGTAGGCCCGGCACCTGCATCGCCATCCCCACTAGGGCCGGCGATCGTTGGATCGAACGGTTTTCCGCTGTCTTTTGCGCCGCTCGCGCGTAAAGCCGATCCAGCCATTGCGACGGTCAAAGCGCGTGTCGAGCGAGAGACACGCCTTGGTCGCAAGAAGGTGATCGCCGAAGGCCTTGGAACCGCGTTCGTCTACGATTCCGAGGGTTTCATGCTCACGAACAACCACGTCATCGAGGACGCGACGGACGTCACCGTGGGGTTCGTCGATGGTCGTGAGTTGCAAGCGAAGGTAGTTGGGAAAGACAAACAGACCGACATCGCCGTCTTGCAAGTGGACGAGCGAAACTTGCCTTCCCTGCCCCTTGGAGACTCGGATCGCATCGAAGTTGGCGATTGGGTGGTAGCGGTTGGCAATCCGTTTGGTCTTTCGCACACCGTTTCGGCGGGCATTCTTTCGGCGAAAGGTCGTACGAACGACGACGTGAAAGGCCTCGATCCGACGGGGTATTTCAACTTTTTGCAGACGGACGCGAGCATCAACCCGGGCAACTCGGGCGGTCCGTTGATGAATGTGCATGGCGAGGTGGTCGGGATCAATGCAGCGGTGCGAGCGAATGCGAACAACATTGGCTTCGCGATCCCGATCAACATGGTCAAACAGCTTTTGCCGATGCTTCTTCGTGACGGGAAGCTTCAACGCAGCGCGATTGGTGTCCGGGTCAAACCGCTGAACGTCATCGAAGCTGGGCGCCTCAAGCGTCCTGATCGCAAGGGAGCTTGGGTGACCGAAGTGATTTCTGGTGGTCCGGCCGATCGTGCGGGCATTTCTTTGGACGACGTGATCGTAGGTTTCGACAGCAAGCCTATTTCCGACCCGAACGAGCTGCGGTGGCTGGCCAGTATTGCTGGCGTAAACAAGACTGTGACGGTGCGCATTGCTCGGCTCGAGCGCACGTTCGACGTGCGGATGACTCTTGGCGAGCTCGACCTCAAGGTCGAAGACCCACGCGACGATGCCAATGGCAATTAAGCTGCAGATGTCCCCCAACAGCGCCCTAGTTTGCTCGTCATGGAAGCGCGCGCTTTCGGCCGGAAGGCCGATGGCCTAGAGTAGAGGTTCGACGTGTCTTCCCTCCCCACATCTGCGGATGAGACGCTGCGGCCTGAAATCGCCGACCCGGTCGAAGACCGCCCAGAGGGGTCTTTGGAGGGATTGCCCGAGGACTTGCCTGACGAAGCGGCTCCACTTCCCCACGCCGCGATCGAACGTCTCGCGCCAGTGAATAGGCCTTTCGGCAGGGCGTCCAATAGCGAGGCCCGGCGAAAGGAAGCTGAGGAAGATCGTGAGTTCATTCTTCGGGCGCAAAAAGGTGACCAAGCAGCGTTTCGGAAGCTTGTGGAACGCCACCAGCGCCGAGCGTTTGCCATTGCCATGGGGTTGGTCCGCGACGAGAACGATGCTCGCGAGCTTGTGCAGGATGCTTTCTTACGGGTTTACCGGAACCTCAATTCATTCCAGGGTGGTTCATCGTTTTTCACGTGGCTCTACCGTATCGTCACGAACCTGGCGATCGACCTCATGCGCAAGCCGGGTCGACGGGACGTCGAGCTTATCGAAGGCCAAGCCATTCCGAATGAAGCCATCGACTTTCCCTTCGTATCTCGCATTGATGGCGCCGACCCGCTTGACGTCATCCGGCGCCGAGAAATCGCAGCCCGCATCCAGGCCGCGCTCGAGTCTCTTCCCCCTTATCACCGAGGCGTCATTCTGATGCGTGAGGTCGAAGGCATGTCCTACGAAGAAATGGCTGTCGCCATGAACGTCTCAAAAGGAACGATCATGAGTCGGCTGTTCCATGCCCGACAGAAGCTTCAGCGCGCTCTGGCGGATTGTTATGCCGAGGAAGGGCGTTCGCGTAGCGCCATCCAAGATTCAGTCGAGCCCGAGGAGGCGCCGTGACGACGAAAAGCATGAACGGAACCGCGCACAATCAGCACGTCGAGCCGCGCGTATCGGACCTCGATTTGATGCTGTACCTCGATGGAGAACTCGAAGCCGAACGCCACGAGGAAGTTCACCAGGCCATCTCGAGCAGCAAGGTGCTTCGAAGCAAACTCGCAGCGCTCGACCTGTCCTCGAACATCGTGATGGAACAGGCTTTGGGAGCCGCGGCAAACATCGACTTTGCCGATGTAGTGATGGCTCGAATCGCTACGAACGAAGAAGTAACGCTCGACGCTCGCGACCTACCCCCAGGATCGAAGATCGTGGCGGCAGACATCGCGGCAGTTCGCTTGGACAAACTCGACAAGAAGTCGAGCCCGTCCAACGACAATGCGCGCGGGATCTTTGCGCTGGCGGCATTCGCGGTTGCTGCTGCAGCGGGCTTGATGATTTGGGGACGCGTGGCGCCGAGTATTTCGACTACTTCGATTGCCCCGATGGCGATGACCACGACGGCAGAAATTGCTCCGGTCGTCGCTATGGCCGAGCCTGCGGCAGAGCCGATTGCCGATACGGTCGCGGCAGCGGGCGAAGAGCAAGAAGCGATGGGCGTGGAAGTCGCGGCTGTCGACTTTGGTTCCAAGGTTGGAACGATCTTTTACGTGCCGACTGAGGAAGCCTCGAAGCACACCACCACAGTCGTGTGGCTGACTGACCCCGATGGAGAAGAAAAATGAGACTCCCGCTCTTAGGTATTTTCTTGGCTGCTGGGGTTTCACTTGCCCCCATTCCCTCCGTCGCCTTTGCCGAAGAAAAAGCTGCTCCCAAAGCGGCTGAAGCCGACCTCACGGTTGCTACGGAGTTCATCGTCCTGCACGGGACTAACGATGGCAGCGGTATCGACCCCAAAATCGGCAAGATGCCGGAGCTGACCAAGCCGCCATTCTCCGCGTACAACAGCTACAAACTGCTCGAAAAATCGACTGCTTCGGCATCGAAAGCAAAAGCTTCGACCACCAAGCTTCCCAATGGTGGCGTCCTCAAAGTCACGCTCAAGGACGTCGTCGAGCCCAAGAAAAAGGGCGAAGCGAAGCGTTACGTGATGAGCGCGAGCATTCAGAAGGCCGGTGGAAACATTTTCTTGCCCATGCTCGAAGTGAACGCCAAAGCCGGCGAAACGTTCTTCGTTGCGGGGCAGACCTACAAGGGCGGCATCCTCGTCATCGGCATCAAGGTCAACCCTTGAAGCTACAGCCGGTGTAAATAACCGGTATGCGTTCGCTTTTCCCTCTTCAGGCGCTCGTCGTTTCGAGCCTTTTTCTCACCGC
>CAZETM010000167.1:0-14913 GCA_964514885.1 uncultured Polyangium sp.
CTCCTCCTTGGCATGCTTCATGAAGTCATTGCCCTTGAAGTAGCTCGACACGCACACAATCGTGGGAGGTGTCGTGGGCAGGGAAGGCGGCCGCGTAGGATCGTGGTCGGTGCTAATCACGCACGAGATTTACCGCAAAGCAGGGCATGCTGTCATCACGGGCTTTTGTGCTAACGACGGGCGCGAGCTTGCTCGGCTAACTCGGCGCCCCGCATCTGCCGTACCAGCGCGATGATCAGGTCGATGCCGATCTTGTTGTCGCCACCTTCGGGGATGATCACGTCGGCCCAACGTTTCGAGGGCTCGACGAACATCAAGTGCATCGGCCGTACGGTCCGATAATACTGCTCGCGGATCGAATCGAACGTGCGTCCGCGGTGTTCGATGTCGCGGCGGATACGCCGAAACGCACGGATGTCGGCATCGGTGTCGACGTAGATCTTGATGTCGAGTTGGTCGCGAAGAGCTTGATCGACGAACACCAAGATGCCCTCGACGATGACCACGGGCGTAGGCTCGACGTGTCGCGATTCGGGCAGTCTGCGGTGGGTTTTGAAGTCGTAGATGGGGACATCGACGGCGCGGTTTTCCCGCAGCGCTGCGAGATGCGCGACCAGCAGCTCGGTCTCGAGCGATTCGGGGTGATCGAAGTTGAGCTGCGACTTTGCCTCGTAAGACAAGTCGCTGCGATCGCGATAATACGCGTCGTGCTCGACAATCATTACCCCTGAAGATGGCAGGGCTTCGGCGATCCGGCGGGCAACCGTGGTCTTTCCAGAGCCACTTCCGCCGGCGACGCCAACCATGAGCGGTCGCATGTGCTGGTTCGTCCCGGCGCGAACCCTACTTCGTTTTGGTCGGAAGGTCGAGCGGGCAAACGGACCGCCCAAGCATGCAGGGAATCCCGGCGAAGAGCGCTTGGCACCAGTCCATCGCGGTCGCTCGGGGTGTTTGTCCGAGCAATCCTTGGGGCTTACGAAGGCGTGGGGACGGCTGAATGATCGCTACGTCAGTTGTGAAGAATGAAGAGGGGACGATGAAGCTGCCCGTTCAGATCACGTTTCGAAACATGTCGTCATCGGCTTCCATTGCGCAGGATGTGGAAGAGAAGGCGGCCAAGCTCGACGACTTTTACGACGGCATCATGAGCTGTCGAGTTGCGATCGAATCGCTGATGCGTAGGCATCATCGAGGCAACATCTACCGCGTCCGGCTCGACCTGACCGTTCCAGGCGAAGAGCTCGTGAGCGACTCGGCAACGCGTGAGGATCACGCGCACGAGGATGTGTACGTCGCGACTCGCGATGCGTTCGACGACATGCGCCGGCTCATTCAGGACTTTGCGCGCAAGCAACGCGGAGACGTCAAGCCGCGCGTGGGGCCGCCGCACGGTCGAGTCGTGAGGATCTTTCACGATCGCGGCTACGGGTTCCTCGAGGGGGAGGAAGGGCACGAAATCTACTTTCACAAAAACAGCGTCCTAGATCATGGTTTCGGGCGCGTGCATGTGGGTGACGAAGTGCGGTACGAGGAGGAGAACGGGGAGAAAGGGCCGCAGGCGAGCACCGTGGCCATGGTGGGCAAGGATGGTCATCGGTTGCTGAAGGTGGCCTGAGACAATTTCGTTTGACGACCAATCAAATTGCTACGTTCACGTATGAATTTGATTGGCGTACAAACGAATCGCGTGGTGCTCACGTGACATGGCGGTGACGGACGAGTTGGCAAGGGGGGCTTGCGCCGTCTGAGGTTCGTGATGACATTCCGGCGCTCGATCGGACGCGGTCGGGAAAATCGTCGTGAGTTTTTCGAGGCGCATTCCGTTCGTTTAGACCCCAAAGGTGCGCATAAATTTCCGGCACCCCAGTGCTCTTGTGACCCCTGAAACTCTTTTTTGACCTTTGCGACCTGCTTAGGACGGGGCTGCGGCAACTTGCCGCGGCCCTGTGGCATTTTGCCATCTTGCTCTCGTGTGCCGAGGACGGCAGAACGCGGCCGCGCCGTCGGGCTTCCGACGATAGAGCGTCCTCATGGCGAGATATCTATTCCCTAGGTGGTCCAACAAGGTCGTGCCGATGGTGATCTTCTTCGGCTTGGGTCCTGCCGGCACAGCGGCCGCTGCAGGGCTTTGGTACTACGGTACCAACAAGCACGTCGAAGTCGGTTACACCCCGAAGCAACCTGTTGACTACAGTCACAAGCTTCATGCCGGCGATCTCGGAATCGACTGCCGTTACTGTCATACGGCTGTCGACAAGAGCGCTAACGCTTCCGTTCCTCCCACCGAGACGTGCATGAACTGCCACTCGAAGGTGAAGACGGATAGCCCAAAGCTCCTGCCTGTGCGGGAGAGCAATGCGACGGGCAACCCGATCCCTTGGGTGCGCGTCCACAACCTGGCGGACTTCGCCTACTTCAATCATCAAGCACACTCCACCGCTGGTGTCGGCTGCCAAAGCTGCCATGGACGTGTCGATCAGATGATCAAGGTGGGCCAGGTCGAGCCGCTCTCGATGGGCTGGTGCCTGGATTGTCATCGGAATCCCGAGCCGAATTTGCGGGATCCGAAGGACATCACGAAGATGTACGACGAAGGCACCATGCCTGCGAGCGTAGCTAACGCTGCTGGTGGAAAGCCGAGTCGGAAAGTCGCGCCACCCGTTCACTGCTCGGGGTGTCACCGATGAAGCGAGCTCCGTACCCGATTCAGCAGCCCGATACGTCTGGAAAAACGTACTGGCGCTCTCTCGACGAACTCAACGAGTCTCCGGCGTTTGCCGAGGGGCTTTTGCGTGAGTTCCCCGATGGTGCAGCGGAACCACCGCAAGGTACCAATCGACGCACGTTCCTAGGCATCATGGGAGCGTCGATGGCTCTCGGAGGTCTTGCGGCATGCCGCAGGCCCGAAGAAGTCATCGTCCCGTATGCATCAGCGCCCGAGGCAATGGTGCCTGGTCGGCCGCTGTTCTTCTCGACGTCGATTTCCGTGCAGGGAACCGCCGTGGGTCTGGTCGTCGAAACGCACGAAGGTCGTCCGACGAAGATCGAAGGCAATCCGCGGCATCCTGAAAGCCTTGGATCGACCAGCTCGTTCGTCCAGGCTTCGGTGCTCGATCTGTACGATCCCGATCGAAGCCAGAGCCCGCGTGAAAAGGGCCAGGCCAAGACGTGGGACGATGCTTCGGCCTTCTTGCGCAAGCTTGGAGACGACGCGAAAAAGGTGAACGGCAAGGGTCTCGCGATTCTCGTCGAGGATCATCGTTCGCCCACGCTTTCGGCTCAAATCGAAGCGATCGTGCGGCTGATGCCCGAAACGCGCGTCGTGCGTTATGAACCGTTCGGCAGCGACGCCGCGGAAGATGGTGCTCGCGTAGCTTTCGGTCGCAACGTTTCGACTGTGTACGATCTCGACGCAGCCGATGTCGTCGTATCGCTCGACAGCGACTTCCTGCTGAACGAGTCCAGCGCGGTCAAGAACGCTCGCGCATTTGCGTCGCGACGTAACCCCGATCGGAAAGACAAACCGATGAACCGCCTGTACGCGATCGAGAGTGCTTTCTCGGTCACGGGCACGAATGCGGATCATCGTTTGCGTCTCCAAAGTCGCAAGGTTGCGGACTTCGCCTACGCGCTCGCGCAAGAAATCGCCACGGCGATGAAGCGTGAGCTTCCGGCGGAGATCGCGGGTGCTACGAACGGCGGTGCGCTCGATCCGAAAGCGCAGAAGATGGTCAAGGCCATCGCAGCGGACGTGGCGAAGCGTGACGGCGCGGTGGCGATCCTACCGGGTCGCAAGCAGCCCGCGGCGGTGCATGCGCTCGTGCACGTGCTGCACGAGATGCTCGGCAGCGTAGGCAAAGCCGTGAAGTTTGTCCGGGCCATGGACGACGTCAAAGGTGGTTTGTCCGAGCTGACTGCGCTCGCGAAAGAGCTTGAGGGAGGCAAGATCGACACGCTCGTCGTGCTCGGTGGCAACCCCGTGTTCAACGCGCCTGCGGACGTGCAAAAGGCGATCGCCAAAGCAAAGACGCTCGTGCATGTCGGCACGCATGTCGATGAAACCGGCGACTCCGCAACGTGGCACTTGAATCGTGCTCATTCGTTCGAGGCGTGGGGAGATCTTCGCGCAGCGGACGGAACGGGCTCGATCATTCAGCCGCTCATTGCACCGATGTACGGTGGCAAATCCGATGCGGAGATCCTCGAGGTCTTCATTGGCGGCACGCGCAAGGGTTACGACCTGATTCGTTCGACGTGGCGTGGTCCGCAGACTTCGGTTGCCGACTTCGATCGCGACTTCCGTCGCACGCTGCATGACGGCGTGTGGAAGGACAGCGCGTTCGCAGCCGAGAAGCCCGAGATCAAAGCGGGCGACGTGGCGGCGGCGATCAAGGCGCAGAAGGCGAATGCTCCGAAGGGCAACGTCGAGGTGGTGTTCGATCCGTGTCCGCATACGTGGGACGGTCGATACGCCAACAACGGCTGGCTCCAAGAGCTGCCCGATTCGATGCACAAGCTCACTTGGGGCAACGTGGCGGCGATTTCGCCAGCGACGGCCAAGGGAATGAGTGTGACGGATGGGGACCTGGTCACGGTGACGGCCAATGGCGTGACTGTGACGCTTCCGGCGCTCGTTGCGGTGGGACAGGCCGATGGCACGGTGGTGCTGACGGTGGGTCAGGGCCGCGCGTCTGGTCGAGTGGCGAAGGGAATCGGCGTAGCGACGGGACAGGTCCGTACGAGCGCAGGATTCCACATCGCTGACGGCCAGGTAGCCAAGGCTTCCGGCTCGGCGAAGCTTGCGCGCACCCAGGAGCACTTCCTCACGGAAGGGCGTCCGATGGTGCACGAAGCGACGTACGCGAAGTACCAAACCAGTCCTGCGGTCGTTCCAGCTCCCAAGAAGTACCTCAGCCTCTTCGAGGAAAAGAAGTACGACACGGGGCATGCGTGGGGCATGTCGATCGACTTGACCGCGTGCATTGGCTGCAATGCGTGCACTGTGGCTTGCCAAGCGGAAAACAACATTTCGGTGGTGGGTCACGAAGGCGTGACGCGTTCGCGCGAAATGAGCTGGATTCGCATCGACCGGTACTTCGAGGGGCAAAACCCCGACGAGCCGCAAAGCGTGGCTCAGCCGACGATGTGCAACCATTGCGAGAATGCGCCGTGTGAAGAGGTTTGTCCGGTCGCAGCGACGACGCACAGCCCCGAAGGGCTGAACGACATGACGTACAACCGCTGCATTGGCACGAAGTACTGCGCGAACAACTGCCCCTTCAAGGTGCGAAGGTTTAATTACTTCGATTACACGAAGGACACGATCGAGCAGCACAAGATGCAAATGAATCCCGACGTCACGGTGCGTAGCCGAGGCGTCATGGAGAAGTGCACGTTCTGCACGCAGCGCATCACTCAGGCAAAGATCGCGGCCAAGATGGATGGGCGAGAGCGCGTGCGTGATGGTGAAGTCGTCACGGCGTGTCAGTCGGCATGTCCGACGCAAGCCATTCGCTTCGGCGACCTCAATGACCAGCAGAGCGTAGTTGCCAAGGATGCGGCGAGCCCGCGGGCCTATCGTCAGCTCGAGGAGCTGAACATTCGGTCGCGTGTGTCGTACTTGGCCAAGATCCGTAACCCCAACCCTGAGCTCGAGGGGGTATGACCACCGCCGTCCTGAATGAAGACACGCCCGGCAAGCGTGCACCGCTGGTTCTAGGTCATCGCGATTTTCACGCGGTGACCGAGACCGTCGCGGGTATTGTCGAAAAGAAAACGACGCCTGCCTGGGTCGTACTCTTTAGCTTGGCGGTGAGCGTTCTGCTCGTCCTGCTCGGATCTCTCGGCAAACTCGTCATGGAGGGTGTCGGTGTCTGGGGCTTGAACAATACGGTGTTCTGGGCCTGGGACATTACGGGGTTCGTTTTCTGGATCGGCATCGGTCACGCCGGCACGCTCATCAGCGCCATTCTCTTCCTGTTCAGGCAGAAGTGGCGCACGAGCATCAACCGCGCGGCGGAAGCGATGACGATCTTCGCCGTGCTCGCGGCGTCGATCTATCCGGTCTTTCACGTTGGTCGCGTGTGGTTCGCGTATTGGCTCTTCCCAATTCCGAACCAAATGAGCATGTGGCCGAACTTCAAGAGCCCGCTGCTCTGGGACGTGTTCGCAATCTCGACGTACGCAACGGTGTCGATTCTGTTCTGGTACGTCGGTCTCGTTCCGGACTTGGCCACGCTTCGTGACCGAGCCAAGACGAAGACGCGTCAGATCGTGCTCGGCATCTTCGCCTTGGGTTGGCGCGGATCGCACCGCAATTGGCTCACGTACGAGCGGGCCTACTTGATTCTGGCCGGTCTTTCGACGCCGCTCGTCTTGTCCGTGCACACGATCGTTTCGTTCGACTTCGCCGTCTCGATCATGCCGGGCTGGCACACGACGATCTTCCCGCCCTACTTCGTCGCCGGCGCTATCTTCAGCGGCTTCGCGATGGTCGTGACCTTGATGGTCATGGCGCGTAAGGCGTTCGGTCTCGAAGGTCTGGTCACGATCCGGCACCTCGAGAACATGAACAAGATCATTCTCGTGACTGGCACGATGGTCGGTTACGCGTATGCGACGGAATACTTCATCGCTTGGTACGGCGGTAACGAATACGAAAGCTTCGCATTCGCCAACCGCGCGTTCGGTCCCTACAAGTGGGCCTACTGGACGATGTGGAGCTGCAACGTCTTTTCGCCGCAGCTCTTCTGGTTCAAGCGCATTCGTACGAGCATCCCGGCCATGTTCGCGATCTCGATCTTCGTGAACATCGGTATGTGGTTCGAGCGCTTCGTCATCATCGTGACGAGCTTGCATCGCGACTACGTCCCGTCGAGCTGGACGTACTTCCGGCCGAGCATGTTCGATATCTCGACGTTCCTTGGTTCGTTCGGCTTGTTCTTCACATTCTTCCTGCTGTTCCTCCGGTTCTTGCCGGCGGTGGCAATGAGCGAAGTGAAGGGCGTCATGCCGCAAGCGGATCCGCATGCGGGCCATGACGACCACGGTCACGACGACCATGCCGAGGACAAGTCGGAAAAAGCTTCGGACTCCGAAGAATCCGACGAATCCGAAGAATCCGAGGACGAAGAGGCATCCGAGTCGGGCGACAAGAAAGCCGGAAAAGACGAGGAGGAGGCCAATGGATAAGCCTCACAAAGACGAGCACGAGGAAGAGTCCACGACGCCCTTTGGGGTGATGGGGTACTTCCTGACGCCTCGCGATCTGATGCACGCTTGCGAGAAGCTGAAGGCGGCAGGGTACAAGCACTTCGATGCGCATACGCCATTCCCGGTGCATGGGCTCGAAAAGGCAATGGGATTACCTGCGTCGAAGTTGCCGTGGGTGGTGCTCATCGCTGGCATGACGGGATTGGCTAGCGCGATTGCCCTGACCTACTTCGTGTCGGTCGATTATCCGATGACGATCAGCGGTAAGCCTTCGTTTTCGTACCAGGCCTACGTTCCAATCATGTTCGAGCTGACGGTGCTTTTCGCGGCGTTCGGCACGTTCTTCGGAATGTGGACGATGAATCGCTTGCCGGCGTACTACCACCCCACGATGACGCATCCGTCTTTCCCGCGAGCGACGGACGATGCGTTCTTCATCAGCATTGAAGCGCGGGATCCGAAATACAATGCGTCGCGCACGAAGAAGCTTCTCGAGGAGCTTGGTGCACGGGAAGTTCAAGAGGTGATGGAATGAGGCGCGCCGCATTCCTGCTGCTCGCGATGGCCGTCGTTGGCGGTTGTCGTGGTAACAAGAGCGAGGATCCGCCCGTCCACGTGTTCGGGGACATGGATTGGCAGCCCAAGTATCAATGGGGCGAAGCGAGTCCGCTTTTCGAGGACGGTCGCGCAATGCGTCCGCTCGTCGATGGCACGATCCCGCAAGGACACCTCAACGAGGACGACGGGTATTATCGTGGCAAGCAAGCCGGTGGCGAATTCATCAGTCGCGTGACCGATCTACGGGTGAAAGATGCATCCGTGGTGGTCGACGAGAAGATGGTTCGTCGCGGCGAGGAGCGATTCAATATTTATTGCGCTCCGTGCCACGATATGACGGGAAGTGGACGAGGTATGGTCGTGCAGCGTGGTTATCCGCCGCCTGTCGACTTGTCTTCGGACCGAGTGCGGGCGATGCCCGATGGCCAGGTTTTCGACACCATTTCTCACGGTGTGCGCAACATGCCCGGGTATCGGAAGCAGGTTCCGGTGGCCGATCGCTGGGCAATCGTGACGTGGGTCAGGGTGCTCGGTCGTAGCCAGCACGCGTCGCAGGATGACGTGCCGGCTGACAAACGGGGCTCGATCGAGCCTGAAGGAGCCGCGCAATGAGCCAAGCGGCAGTTACTGCGGGTCGTGCCGCGGGCAGGGACGCTGTTGGCGATGCCAAGCAGCTTCCCAAGGCCGTCGGCGAAGGCCTCACGAAGATGGGTATGGGACTCGCTGTCCTTGGTGTTGTGGCAGCGGGCGTAGGTTACTCGATGGATCCGAAGCGCTTTGCGTTTTCGTATCTCATCGGATTCCTCTGGGTAGCGACGATCGCTCTCGGCGGCCTGTGTTTCGTGCAGATTCAACACCTCACGCGTGCCGGCTGGTCAGTCGTCGTGCGTCGGCAGGCAGAATGGCTCGCGGGGCTTTTGCCCGCGGTGGCCCTACTGTTCATCCCCGTGGTCATTTTCTCGCATACCATCTACCATCATTGGATGGGTCCCGAAGCGGCGAATGATCCGCTTCTGATCAAGAAGGCCGCCTGGTTGAATCCGAATGCGTTCTACATTCGGGCGGTCATCTATCTGGTCATCTGGGCGGCTTTGGCGATGTTCTACGTCCGCACCAGCCGTGCGCAGGACGAGAGCGGCGACACGAAGCTGTCCGACAAGATGCAGACCATGTCGGCGCCGGGGATGATTCTCTTCGCCTTGTCGGTCACCTTCGCTGGTTTCGACTGGGTGATGAGCCTCAACCCGCACTGGTACTCGACGATCTTCGGCGTGTACATCTTCGCGGGCTGCATGACGAGTGCCATGGCAGCGCTTGCGCTCATGACGGTGGGTCTGCAGGAGAAGGGCTACTTCATCAAGCTCAGCACGGTCGAGCATCGGCACGACATTGGCAAGCTGCTCTTCGGGTTCATTGTCTTCTTCGCGTACATCGGCTTCTCGCAGTTCATCTTGATCTGGTACGCCGATTTGCCCGAAGAGACGGTGTTCTACCATGATCGTTGGGATGCCGATAGCTGGAAGGTCGTGAGCCTCGCGATCCTTTTCGGCCACTTCATCATCCCCTTCATGTTGCTCCTCTCGCGGCACGTGAAGCGCCATCCGGTTGGTCTTTCGGTCGGTGCGTTGATCATGCTTGTCATGCACTACGTCGACCTCTACTGGCTGGTGATGCCGACGTACGATCATCACCATGCAACGTTTGGCGTGGTAGATATCTGTGGTCTGCTCGGACCGCTGGGCATCGGAGCGTTCGTGCTCGCGAAGCAAGCCGCAGCCGGTCCGCTCTACCCGCTCCGTGATCCTTGGCTCGCCGAGACCGTGAGGGTGGACAACCCATGAGCAAGAAGAAGAAAAAGAAGGAGCCTAGTGCTGCTCCTGCCGCGGCCAAAGAGGCTGTGGTCGAGCGCGAAGAGCAGGACGAATCGGGTAACACCGAGGCGGCTTCTGAGGAGCGCGAGGAAGCGGCTGCGGACGCTCATGCGGCGGACGCGGGTCATGGTGGTGGTCACGGCGGGCATGATCCTGTCGAGGACGACAGGCCGCGTAATGGACTGATTGCGTTCATTACGCTGATCTCTTGCATCGTGCTCGTCGCGTTCGTCATCTTCGTGCGCGAGCTGTTCAATTCTTGGGGTGCGGCCGAGCTTCAATCGAAGGTCTTGGGCGTTCAATCCGAGCAATTGAAGGAGCTTCGGCAGAGCGAGAAGGCGAAGCTGACGAAGTATCAGTGGGCGAGTCAGAAGGACGGCGTGGTTCGAATTCCGGCCGATCGTGCCGTCGAACTCACGATTGCTTCTTATCGGAATCCGCCTCCGGCGAAGATCGAAACGCCTCCGCCGGCGCCTGTGCCCGAGCAAGTCAAACCCGAGGAGAAGCCCGAAGAAAAAAAGGGCGACGAGGGTAAAGACGACAAGGGCAAGAAGGACGAGAAGACGGAGAAAAAGGATAAGCCCAAGGAGGGTCAGAAGTGATGTTGGTGCCGGGCGTTGCTCGTGCCCGCGTGCGTGGGCTCATTCGGGGCGTTGCAGCTCTTGCGATGCTTCTCGCGGCGAACGTGTCGTTTGCTGACGGGATGCCCAAGGGTGGCGATTCTGAGCTTCCGAAAGAGCTAGCGAATATTGGCATCGAAGACAAACCTGGCGCCAAGCTTCCGACCGACGTGCGTTTGCGGGATAGCCAGGGGCAGGATGTGCGCCTGGCGGACTACTTCGACGGTGAGCACCCGGTGATTCTGGCGCTTGCCTATTACGAATGCCCGATGCTTTGCACGCTTGTTTTGAACGGCCTCGTAGACGGTATGAAGGGGGTCGATCTGACGGCGGGCAAGGATTATCGGGTGGTCGTGATCAGCATCGATCCTCGCGATACGCCAGAAATGGCGCGTAAGAAGCGTGATGCCTACGTGGGCGCTTATGGGCGACCGGTGGCGGAGCGTGGTTGGGACTTTCTCGTGGCGGACCAGGCCGAGGTGCGGCGGGTGGCGGACACGATTGGTTTCCAATATCGCTGGGATGAGCCGACGAAGCAATTCGCGCATGCGGCAGGCGTCTTCGTGGCGTCGCCAAGTGGCACCCTTTCCCGCACGCTCTATGGCATCGCCTTCCCGTCGAAGGACGTGAAGCTCGCGTTGCTCGAGGCGACCGAGGGCAAGATCGGTTCAACATTGAACCGAGTGCTCTTGTTCTGCTTTCATTATTCTGTAGCCGAAAACAGGTATGTCCTCGCTACGAGGCGCCTGATGAAAGCCGGCGGCATTGTGACTGTCATTGGACTCGCAGGTTTGCTTGCGAGCTATTGGCGGGCAGAACGCCGTCGGCAGGCAAAGCCCGTGGACGGAGCTGTAGCATGACGTTTGACCCTATCGAACTCGGCTCGTTCTGGATGCCGAGGCAGTCTTCGACGATTGCGCAAGAAATTGATTTTGCGTGGTACGTCGTTTACTGGTTCGACATCATCATGTTCGTTGGCCTGATGGGCGCAATGTTCTACTTCATTCGCCGCTACGCGCGGCGGACGGACAAGGACAAGGTGAGTGCTGTCACGCACAGCACCATGCTCGAAATAACCTGGACCGTCATTCCGAGCATCTTGGTCATCAGCCTCTTTTTCGTGGGTCTGCGTGGCTATCTCATGGCTGCTGTCGCTCCTGCAAATGCAATGGAGATTCAGACGACGGCCGAGATGTACATGTGGACGTTCACCTATCCGAACGGCACCAAGACCATCAATGAGCTGGTGCTCCCCAAGGACAAACCCGTCAAGCTCATCATGAGTTCGAGGGATGTTCTGCACAGCTTCTTCGTGCCCGAGTTCCGCGTGAAGCAGGACATCGTTCCGGGCGCGTACACGACGATTTGGTTCGAGGCCAATGCGACGCGCGAGACGGTGCTGTTCTGCACCGAGTATTGTGGCATCGGTCATTCGGACATGATGGCCAAGGTCCGGGTCCTGGAGAAAGCCGATTACGACAATTGGCAAGACACCGGTATGTTCCCCGGCGAAAAGCCGCTGCCCCCGGTGGAACTCGGCAAGAAGCTCTTTGCGAACAAGAGCTGCAACACCTGCCATTCTCTCGATGGATCGCGCATTCAAGGCCCGACCTTCAAGGGAGTTTTCGGCAGGACCGAGAAATTCGCTGATGGCTCGTCGCTACAAGTCGACGAGAACTACATCAAGGAGAGCATCCTCGAACCGAACAAGAGAATCGTCGAGGGGTACCCTGCGGTCATGCCGACCTACAAGGGTTTGCTCAAAGAAAACGAAATTACGGCGCTCATCGCGTACATGAAGACGGTTCAGTAGGGAAACGGAGCGATCATGGCGAAAGTGGCTACGGTCGACGAACTCGGGCATATCCCCGAAGCTCGCGGCAAAAACTACCTAAACCAGACGGCGGGTATCGTCTCCTGGCTGACGACCGTCGATCATAAGCGCATCGGGATCATGTATCTGATCACGGTGCTCATGGGCTTCAGCTTGGGCGGCTTGTTCGCACTTTTGGTGCGTCTCGAGCTGCTCACGCCGGGCAAAACCATCATGACCGCCGCGCAGTACAACCAAGCGTTTACTCTGCACGGCGCCGCGATGGTGTTCTTGTTCATCATCCCGTCGATTCCAGCATCGCTCGGCAACTTCTTCTTGCCGATTCTGATTGGTGCAAAAGACGTCGCCTTCCCCAAGCTCAACCTGGGGAGCTTGTACCTGTTCTGGATTGGCGCGTGCTTCATGCTCGCCGCGATCTTCACGGGCGGCGTCGACACGGGCTGGACGTTCTACGTGCCCTACGCCTCGGGCGTCTCGACGACTTCGGTCATCATGGCGACCTTTGGCGTCTTCGTCATGGGCTTCTCGAGCATCCTGACGGGGCTGAACTTCATCGTCACGCTGCACAAGCTGCGGGCGCCTGGAATGGGCTGGTACAAGATGCCGCTCTTCCTCTGGTCGCTCTACGCCACGAGCATCATCCAGGTTCTGGCCACGCCGGTTCTTGGTATCACGCTCTTGCTGCTCATCTTCGAGCGTGCGTTCCACGTGGGTATCTTCGATCCCACGCTTGGCGGCGATCCAGTTCTGTTCCAGCACTTCTTCTGGTTCTACAGCCACCCGGCCGTGTACATCATGATTCTGCCGGGCATGGGTGTGGCTACCGAGATTCTGGCCACGCACTCGCAGCGTCGCGTCTTCGGCTACAAGGCCATTGCGTTCTCCAGCGTCGCCATCGCGCTCGTCTCCTTCGTCGTGTGGGGTCACCACATGTTCGTTGCGGGGCAGAGCGAGCTGTCGTCGGCGATCTTCTCGTTCCTCACCTTCTTCGTCGCGATTCCCTCCGGCGTGAAGATGTTCAACTGGCTCGGCACCCTCTGGGGCGGCTCGATCAAGCTGAACGTTCCGATGCTTTACGGCCTCGGCTTCCTCTTCCTCTTCTCGATTGGTGGTTTGACCGGCCTGTTCTTGGGCATGGTCAGCGTCGACTTGCACCTGCATGACACGTACTTCGTCGTCGCTCACTTCCACTACGTCATGATGGGAAGCACCGCGATTGCCTTCTTCGGTGGCCTGCATCATTGGTGGCCGAAGATGACGGGTCGCATGTATTCGGAGAAGCTCGGTCGATTGGCCTTCGCTCTCACGTTCATTGGTTTCAACTGGACGTTCTTCACCCAGTTCGTGTTGGGTACGCGCGGCATGCCTCGCCGTTACTACAACTACCTCGACCAGTACCAACCGCTGCATGCCTTCTCCACGGTCGGTTCGTGGGTTCTCGGCACCGGCTTCCTGATCATGGCTATCTGCCTGCTGCGGTCGCTCAAGAATGGCGCGATTGCACCCGCTGATCCGTGGAAGGGCGCGACGCTCGAGTGGACGCACACGGCTTCGCCCCCGATCACCGAGAACTTCGACAAACCAATCGTCATCACGCTGGACGTGTACGAGCGTCCCGGCCAGGAGACCCACCGATGAGCGCCAAGGCTGATGCCGTGGGCCATGCGGATACGGCGAAACTTTCGCCGCAGTTCCAAGTCGCCCATCACTTCGATACAGCCACGACTCAATTCGACGCGGGTCGTATGGGCGTGTGGCTCTTCCTCGTGACGGAAATCCTGCTCTTCGGTGGCTTGTTCTGCGCCTTCGCCATCTTCCGGAGCAAGTACTTCCCCTCATTCGTCGAGGCGCATCATCACCTCGACCGCGTGATGGGTGGTATCAACACGTTGGTGCTGATCGGTTCGAGCTTTACGATGGCTCTTGGTGTTCGTTCTGCACAGAAGAACGAAACCAAGAAAACCACCATCTTGCTGCTCATCACGCTTGCGTGTGCCGCCGGATTCCTCGTGGTCAAGTACTTCGAGTACAGCCACAAGATCCACGACGGTCTCTTGCCTGGAAGGTACTTCTCGGCGGAGGGCTTCGAGTCTGGTCACGCGGGCACATTCTTCGCAATCTACTTCATGATGACCGGCATCCACGGTCTCCACGTCGTCATCGGCATGGGGCTCATCACCTGGATCCTGCTGCGCAACATGAAGAACGAGTTCTCGCAGCGCTACTACGCGCCGGTCGAGAACGTCGGCCTCTACTGGCATCTCGTCGACCTTGTTTGGATCTACCTCTTCCCGCTGCTCTACCTTGTTGGTTGACCCCGGAGCTTACGCACCATGAGCACCTCGCACGCAGAGCACGACCACGGTCACGGAAGTTCCGAAGATCATCATCCGCACGTCTTGCCGTTGAGCTTGTACATCGGAACGTGGCTGACCTTGCTCGCCCTTACGGTCATCACTGTTGGCGCGAGCTATCTCAACCTTGGGCACACGGGCAACCTCATCGTTGCTCTGCTCATTGCGACGATCAAAGCATCCGTCGTTGCCTTGATCTTCATGCATCTCAAGTGGGATCACCGATTCCACTCGATGATCTTCGTCTCGAGCCTCGTGTTTCTCGCCATCTTCATCGGCATTACGATGAGTGACACGCAGTTCCGTGGCGAGCTCGACAGCATCGAGAACGAAGCGCCCGTGAACATCAAGGAGCCTTTCGCTGACGGACAACGCAAAGGTGACGTGGCGATCCCCAAGGTCGTCACACCTGCTGCACCCGCTGCTCCAAAATTCGGATTAGCAAGTACTGTGAGTGGCTTGAC
>CAZETM010000168.1:0-14888 GCA_964514885.1 uncultured Polyangium sp.
TCCACCAAACTCTCCACCACCCGCTCATCCCACACGCCACATCGCGCATTCGCGTAGCTCTCTTCAATGCTCGCGTGCCGCCGCATATCGTGCCCCACCGCAGCAAGCTCCACATAGCGAACGTTTTCCGGCGTTATCACCTCCGCCAGCGCACGGCCTTCGTCTGGACCCGCCGCCCAATCGTATTCACCGTGCATCACCAGCACTTTCGTGCGCACGGTTTTCCACAATGCCTCGAGGTCCAACTTTTCGAGCTGTCGAAAGAATGTCCCATGCCGCCCGAAAATCGTTTCGCCATGACACGCGCTGCCTTCGAGCCACCCGAGGTCCGGATACCTTTCGAAAACTTGCCACGGCAGAAGCCCTTCGCGACAAATCGCCTCATGCATTCGACCCCAATCCTTCACATAAGCTTCCAGCTCTTCGCCAGACATGCCAGCGAGCGTCTTTTGTCGGCGCGTAGCTTCCACGATGCAATCCACCCAGCGTTTGGACGACGTACCAAACACGGCAATGCCTGCCAATTCGTTATCCTCGCCAGCTAGCAGCGGAGCCAGCATCCCGCCGGCGCTATGCCCGAACAGAAGCACCTTCCCCACCAGCGGATGTTGGGCTAGAAAAACCAACGCCTCACAATACACCTCGAGATCATCGTACAAGCTCGTGCTTTGAAACGGCGGCCCTTCGCTGTCGCCGACTCCGCTACGCTCAACGCGTAACGTCGCCAAACCTGCCGCGGACACTCCTTCGATGAATTTACGCAATGGCTCGTCGAGGTCTGCCGACAATTCCATGGATTGCGTACCCAGACCAGGCAAATAAAGAATCGTCGTATACGGTGGTTTGCCTAGAACGGGCGTGGTGAGAATCGTGCGGAATCGTTCCTCATACATCGTCAGCTCTCCGAGAAACACCTCGGCATTGGCCACTCGTTCGATCGGTAGCGGAATGGTTTGCCCTTCCAGCAGTAACCGTTCGCCCGCTCGCTCGACGACAAACTGAAGCGGCGCACCTGACATGAGCGTTCGCGCGTACTGCGTCAGCTCCTTCGGCTCTCGCACTTCGTAGTCGTTCACGAACAAGAGTGCGTCGCCCGGACAAACCCCAGCACGAGCCGCGGCCCCATCGGGAACGACCCGCACGATCTCGAATCCGTCACGAACCTCGTCTGCAGGGCGGCGAGCGCGCAGTTCGAAACCCAGAAAATGCCTTCGTGCAAGCATGCCGAACTGGTACATTGACCTCAGCCATGACACAAGCGGTAAACACCATCCACGTCTTCATTGGAAAGGATCTGCAGGCCCAAGCCGAACTCACGGCACTGTTCGAGCCTACGGGTCGCCCCATTCGGTTCGTCGACGAAGACGACGTGGCGACGGAGCTTCCCAAGGTCAAGGTGCTCCTGTGTGGATATTCCCCACGTGTCGATTGGTCGCTTGCCAAGCAATTGCGCCTTTTGCACTTCATGGGAGCTGGAGTCGATCATCTTTGGCCCGCCGAAGGACTTCCACTCGAAGTGGTCATTGCCAACGCGCGAGGTATCCATGCGCTGGAAATGCGTGATCATACGCTGGCACTGATTCTCGCATTCGAGCGCGATCTTCCACTCGCGATACGTCAGCAATCCGTTCGCTCATGGAGTCCATTCGTGGTGGGATCGGTGGCGGGAAAAACGCTTGGGCTGCTTGGGCTTGGTGAAGTCGGTCTGCCCATTGCCAAAGCCGCGCGGGCGCTGGGCATGCGCGTGATTGGAATGAGAAACCACCGCGTGCCCACGCCAGACGTGGATGAGCTTGTTTTACCGGACGAACTATCGCGGGTTCTGCGGGCCTCCGATTATCTGGTCGTCACCACGCCGCTCACGTCCCGAACACGAGCAATGATTGGCGCGGCCGAGCTGTCGATGCTCCCGCCCGATGCGGTCGTGATCGTGGTTTCACGCGGAGGCATCGTCGACGAAGCAGCGCTGATCCAGGCGCTTACCAGCGGTCGTCTTCGCGGTGCCGCCCTCGACGTGTTTGCCCGCGAGCCGCTGCCCGAATCGAGCCCCTTGTGGACGGCTCCAAATCTCCTCGTAACGCCTCACATTTCGGGCCTCGTACCAGGTTACCTCGAACGAGCAGTGCAGTTGTTCTTGACAAACTTGAGCCGGTTCGAGCAGGGACAGCAGGTGTCCACGCCCGTGGACCGGCAACAGGAATATTGACCTGGGAACATCTTCTTTGCGGCGTTGTCGTCGTCCGCTTCCCAAGCGTCCCCGTTTGAGATAACATCGTTTGCAGCGGCGAAAGCTGCTTCGTTTCAGTCCGATTCAAAGCTCGAACGCTCGAGCGACGGATGGATCGATCTCGAAGGTCGTTCGTCAAAGACCGGCCGCAACGACATCGAGGAGCAGAAGAGGACATGTTACGCAATTGGAAAGCTGGGCATTCGGTCGTTTTTTTAAGCCTTTGCCTTACGGGGTGCAATAACCGTTCGGCACGTTCCGACAAACAAGAGGCCCCGACGGTGGTTGCTCCTACCGCCAATGAGGTGCCCGCTGGTGCGGATGAAAAAAATCGCGCTGCAAGTCCTCCTCCGATGCTCATGGACGGTGTGCCTGCTGCCCCCAAAGCAAATATTGCGGGCGGGAGCGGCGCTCGAGCACGTAACACGCGTGCAAAAGGCGAGGAAGGATCTATGCGGCGATCCACCGAGGTCGCCCCAGGGTCTGTCTAGCCAACCACTCCCGAAGCTGTCGCAGCGATCGATCCGAATGGCCGGTTTGCCACGACGTACCGTCCCGGAGGCGGGCATCTGGCCGCATTCGAAGCAACGGTCGCACGGGGAATCATTCCCGTTGGCGAAAAAGAACTCGTGTCGGATGTCGGCGCTCGTTATGTAACGGGATTCGAGGTGCCCAAAGGCAAATCGCTGGGCGTGAAAGCGGACCTCGAACGAAGCAAACTTCCCCCGTCCGGAAGCCCATTTCACGTTCGTGTCACCTTGAAGTCGTCCCCGGACAAACCCAAAGAACGACCTCACTTGTCTGTGCATTTGGTGCTCGACATAAGCGGCTCGATGCAAGGCGAATCGATCACGCAAGCACGCACGGCCGCGCAAGCGCTCGTGGACAAACTCGCCCCCACCGATGATTTCTCGCTCGTTACGTTCTCCAGCGACGCCGACGTGCGCATTCCCGACGGCCCCGTCGGCAGCCGTCGTGAAAACATCAAAAAGATCATTTCCGAAATCAAAGAAGGCGGCGGGACGAACATCAGCCGCGGCTTGCAACTGGGATACGAGCAAGCGCAAACGAAGACCATTCCGGCCGATGCGGTCAAAGTCGTCTTGCTCTTGTCCGACGGTCGAGCGAACGCGGGCATCATTTATCCCGAAGGCATGTCGAAGCTCGCGCTGGATGCATTTCAAAACGGCATTCAAACGAGCACGTTTGGATTGGGCACGGAATACGACGGGGCGCTCATGAGCACGATTGCCGAAGATGGCGCAGGCGGATATTATTACCTGCGCGATGCCGAACAGATCGCTGGCGCATTGACGACGGAAATGGACAAGCGCCTCGATCCAGCAGCAACTGCCGTCGAAGTGCGAATTCGGTTAAAAAAGGGATTCGATTTGTTGAAGGTCTACGGGTCGCGGCGCCTTTCAGCGGTCGAGGCTCAGCGCGTGCGAGCGCAAGAAGTCGCCGCCGATCAGCAAGCCCAACAGCGAGACAACATCAAGCAGGATCGCAAAGACGACCAAGAAGGTGGCATGCGGTTTTTCATTCCCGCGTTTGCCGCCAACGACAGTCACGCGCTGCTTTTTCAGCTCCGAGCTGGCTCAGGCGTAGGCAAAGCGCCACTCGCGCTCGTGGAATTGAAATACAAGGACCGCATTTCCAAGAAAAACGTCACCGAGGAATTCCCCATCGAAATCGCTTGGGCCGATTCGGATGCGGCAAGCGGCGGCTCGATCGATTCGTCGGTTGCGAAAACCGTGCAAGGGTTTGCCGCGGGCGAAGCATTGGCGCTTGCCGCGACACGCGTGGCACAGAACGATCGTCAAGGTGCGATTACGCTGCTCATGGAGCGCGAGACCATTCTGCGTGAAGCCGCGAAAACGCTCGAAGAACCGCTCTTCTTGAAAGATGCCGATCGCCTCGCACGAATGCGCACGCATGCAGGCTCGAACACGGGTATGGGCGATCCACTCATGTTTGCGATGGTGCTCGAAACGGCAAGTCGCTCCCACCTACGCTGAACGCAAAAAACGAACTGCCCATGTCTGCCCCCATCGTCATCAAAATCCCCCTCGACAAACCCGCATTGCCGGTCGACGTAACCTCTGGCACGGAAATCGTGCTTCGCGGATTCTGTACATCACGACATGACGGTTCCATTATCGATGCAGCGACAACGACCTGGCCTGCAGGAGCGCCCGGCGGCGAGTCGGTGGATGCCATTGGGCTGCTCGATTTGGAAAGCGGCGGCTTCCATCTGACGTCGCGGGACGTGAGCAAACACGAAGCACACGCCATTGCGACGGGTAAAGGCATTGAAGCATGCGGCGCCGCGGGGGTTTCAGCCCCTTGCCTCGTGGTCAACAAGCGCATTGCATTGCAAAAACGACTCATGGGCTGGGACGAATTCCGAAATACCCTCGATTGCGCGGGGATCGAAGTCGTCCTGCCCGCGCCTCTCGCTCCGCCCATCGTTGCCCCGGCAACCATGCCTTATCTGCAAGTGGGCGCGGGCATTGCCATGGCTGCATTCGTTGGAGTCGTCGCCTGGCGTTGGAAAAAGCAAAAAGATGCCTCCCCCGAAGGACAGCTCATTGCACTTTCACGCTTGGTAAAAGCGCAGCTCGATAAAGCCGATCAGGTCACCGCTGCGCCACTCGCTCCCACGGTCGATGCGGCAATCAAAGCCATTCGCGAAAAGCGCGTGGACGCCGCATCGAAAGAGGGCAAACGAGTAGCCGATGCATTACGACGTGTCCACGAGAGTCTCGAATCGTCTGCGCGTGAAGAAAAAGCCACCAAGGAACAGGAAGTCGCCGACGAGCTGCTGCGCGAAATGGAAAGCGCGCTCGAAGCCGCAGAAGAAATGAAACGATCTCAGCCGTGAGCGACCGCCGTCACGACGGCTTGAATGGCAGGGACAAACTTATTCGTCTCCGGTAACAAACTCACGACGAGAAACCCGTCGCGATCCATTTCAAAGAAATAACCTGGATGCACGATCACGCCATGCTCGCGCACGAGCAGCTCGACCCACCCATCCTCGTCACGCGTCCGGGCAACTTCTAAAATCGCATACCAACCGCCATCAGTCGGCAAACGTCGCACGGCTGCGTGATCACCCGCGTTCGATATCGCCTGGTCCAATGCTGCGAGGTTTTCCGCTACTCGCGCCCGAACGGCCGATTGAATGCCGTGCCGCGCCGCAAGCAGCTCGGGCAACGCCAACTGCACCGGCGTCGATACGGAAAGATACGTGTCCGCAACGACTTCGAGACGCGCCATCGCTTCCTGTACGAGTTCGTCGGGGCCACACACCAGGGAAAACCCAAGTTTACACTGAGGCAACAGCAAACTTTTGGACAAACCAGCCAAAACAAAAGTCAACGCGTTTTGTTCGACAGCGAAACTCGGCAATCGATTGCTTGCCAGCGTGCCGTGCTGATATTCCGCGAATACTTCATCCACCACGAGCGCCATTTCGTACTTGACGGCCAGGGCCGACAATTCGGCTGCTTCGTCTTTGCGCACGAACGAGCCCGTCGGATTGTTCGGGTGCACCAGAACAATGGCGCGCGCGCGGCCATTCGCATTTTGGATCAACCGTTCGAGCGCTCCAAAATCAATGCGCCAAGCTTCTTCACGCACGAGAGGATACCGATCGAACTCGACGTTTTCGAGACGCGCGAGGTAATCGAACAACGGATACGAAGGAGCGGGAATCAGTACGCGATCTCCGCTTTCGCACAGCAATTTGAAGATCCACGCGTATGCCTCGCTGGTGCTCGCGCTGAGCATCATGCGGTCGGGATCAGCGGGCAGTCCTCGGTCCGCGAAAAACTGCGCAACGGCAGCGCGAGCCGCAGGATGGCCCAATGCATTCGGCGCGTACGAGCTACCGCGTGGATGCCCGAGCAGCGAAATTAACGAATCGGTCTCGGCAATCGCACAACGCGTGGGATTCGATTCGGTCAGGTCAACCAGCTCGCGCCCCGAGCGACGAGCTTCTTGAATAAGCGCCGTAAGCGGATTTTCTGAACGATCCCACGCAGTACGGCGGGAAAACATCATGACCTTCCCATTGAATTAACTTCCCGACAGCGCTTTCGCCGGATCCACTTTCGACGCCGTGCGAGCAGGACCCACCGCCCCGAGCAACGAGAACAAGAAAGAAAAACCCAATCCGACCAGCCACAGCCACCACGGAAATGCAAAAAATGTTTCGGGTTTGAAAGGAAAGTCAGGCAGTTTGTCCGCGGCTAACCTATCCGCGACAAACCCCGCGATTCGCGCCACGACCAATCCCACCGCCCCCGCGCAAAGACCGACAACCGCCGCCAGCGTCATCGTCCACGCCGCAATCTCGGCCGCAGATGCTCCCACCGCCCGGTACAACGCAATCTCCGCTCGCCGCTCCATTACCAGCGCTCGAAACGTCTGCGTGATGCTCGCCGCACTCACCACCAGAATCACGCCCGCGACCAGCGACAACAGACCCATCACGCCCGAGATGAGCACGCTCACGTCACGCGCTCGCGTATCCTTGGGGCTCAAACCAAATCGCGCACCAGCCGTCACGACCTGCGCAATGTCTTCACCCGACTGCACCTCGACCACGACGCTCGAATACCGCTCCGCCGCACGCTCGCCCGCGAACTCACGGTTCCAACGCTTCACGACACCAATCGGAAACGTGAGCCCAAGATCGACCGCGCTCGGAGAGATCCCCACGATCTTCGCTTTCACCGTGCGAGGCTCACCATGTTTCGCCCGCCCGAGAAGACTCTCGCCAAGCCGCATGTTGAACGTGACGTTCTGCGCACGCGTAACGATCGTTTGACCGACCGCAGGGAAACCATGCGCAGGTGCGATCGTCTTGTCGAAAATCTCCACGAGGTACCGACTGACGATCGCTGGCACAGGTGCTGAACAACGACCCGACGCAGCGCCGCTCGGCCTCTCACAATACTGAGCGGATGAGCAACCTCCGTCGTCCACGCACGTTTGTCCTGGCGTATCGAGCGGATCGGCAAACAGCTCGGCTTGCACGTCTTTGGCAGCCAATGCAGGCTCGATCCCATCACCAGGCAGCTCACTCGATCCAACATCGTGTCCGAGGATCTCTCGACCACCTCGCGCACTCGCCGGAAACGCGAGCGACAGCTTCGGCAACGCGCGCTTCACACCAGGCACCGCCGTGATCGTTTCCACGTCTTTCGGTGCGATGCCCGGAGCTTCTCCAGCGCCCAACAGCAGCCCGAGCAGACCTGGATCACGCGCCTTCGGTGGCTCGAGCTCGATGCGATGAATCGGGAACACTTCGCCAAGCAACACCACGCGCACGCCAAGCCCAAGCGCCAGGAAAAACACCAGCGTCGCCGAGCCAGCAGCGATGCCAAACGCGCTCGACGCAAGCGCTCCGCGAGAGCGCACGAGGTCCCGGCGCACGAGATGCACGAGCGCAGAGAGCTTCATGTGTTCTCCGAAGACGCGATGCACCCGTCGTGAAGACGAACCACACGACTCGCCACGCGCGCGAGACGTTCTTCATGCGTCACCGCCACGATCGTCAATCCTTCATTTCGGTACAATTCTTCGAACAGCGCGATCGTTTGAACTCCCGTTTCTGCATCGAGATTTCCCGTCGGCTCATCGCAAAGCAGCAGCTTCGGCTTACGAAGCAGCGCTCGCGCAATCGCCACGCGTTGTCGTTGTCCTCCCGAAAGCTCCGCCGGTGTGTCCGCACTTCGGTCTGCGATCCCGAGTCGTTCGAGCAGCTCTTTGGCTCGGATTACGACATTTTCTTCGTGTGCGTCAGGATCGAAAAGCGCCGGGGTCGTCACGTTGTCGAGCACCGACAGATGCGGCAGCAGATGGAAGTGCTGAAAGACAAACCCAATGTGTTTGCCGCGAAGACGAGCGAGGCGCGTGTCGCTCATCGCCGCGATGTCCTCGCCCCACAACAACACCTTGCCTTGGTAAGCTCGATCGAGACCGCCAACGATGGCGAGCAGCGTGCTCTTGCCCGATCCACTGGGACCGAGCACCGCGACGAACTCACCACTGTTCACGACGAAATCGACGTTGGAAAGAGCGCGCCTGGTTCCCTTGCCCGCGTCGTGTACACGCGTGAGCTGCTCGGTGCGGATAGCCGGAACGTCCATCGACATCAGAGCGCAGTGACGGCGACGCGTTCGCGATCGATCGCCGCTTCCGCAGCCGCGATGCTCACCGCAGACGTGTCTTCAGCGCGGCGCAACCCGTCCTTGGACAAACCGAAGAGACGCAAGATGAACGCGGGCGGCTCGAGGTCCAGATCGCTCTCTTTCACGAACAAACGCGCCATGTGTTCGGCATACGCTCGACAAAGATCTTCGAACGGAATCTTGTCGAAGAGCCCCGCTTTGCGCCGACTTGCCCACGCCGACAAAAGCAGCGCGACGTAGAGCACGTTGTAGATGGCGCGCAGTCGAACACGCGACACACCTTTTTCGTGCGCGAGAGCTTCTCGCAAGAAGTGCACGTTCAGTGGCACGTGGAAGGCCTCATCTCGAGTGAGGATCGTGAGCACGTGACGGATGTTCGGGTGCGTCGCTCGACGCAGCGCGAGTCGATACGTGACCGAGCCGATGGTCTCGAACATGAGGTTCGTCAAGACAATCGTTTCGATCCGTTTGGCCATGCCGTAGACGCGCGTGAACGTTCCGGTGACGCGACCCATGGGGCGTACGGATCCGCCGAGATACTCGAGAAATTCAGTCATCAGCTCGCGGTGCCAACCTTCTTCGTTTCCGTAAAGACGAAGACACTCGGCAAGCTCCGGGTCCCACTGAGCGACTTGCTCCGCCAGATCGTGAGCTTGACGCAGCCCAGATTCCTCAGCGCGAAAGGCCGCGTTGAAAAATGCGATGGCGGCTTGTCGTTCTGCTTCAGATGTCCAGACAATAGGCTCGCTCAGATCGAGCTTTTCGTCGTACATCCGCTCGGCACGTTTTTGCAGCATGCGTAGCCACCACGAGGTGGGCCTGCGCAAAGGGCTGCTCTCCGCGTTCTTCGCCATCGGGAACCTCCGCCGCGTTTTGCGCGGAAGATAGCGTATCTCGCGAACTCGGACACGTGATTCGGGGCAGGCACGGAAGGGGCGGAGGCCGTGGCGATCATTTGTTCTCGAAGGGCACGGTGACGTCGCGCGGGCCTTCCGAGGATGAGGTAGGATGCCCATGGTTCTCCTGTGCAGTTCGAACAGCTCTCTCTTCCGTTCGAGGGACATCTCACTCCGGCTGCGTCTGCGCGCATTCCGCGCACTAGACGTGTGTTCGTGAACCGCAATCTCAAGATGGCGGGGATCGACTGGGTGGGGTTCGACATGGACTACACCCTCGCGATCTACAAGCAGGCCGAGATGGACAACTTGTCCATCGAAGCCACGATCCCGAAGCTCGTCCGTCGTGGTTATCCCGAGGAGATTCTCCGCTCCATTCGTTGGCTCATCGAGTTTCCGATGCGTGGCCTGCTCATCGACAAACGCTTCGGAAACGTCCTCAAGATGGACCGCTTCAAGGTCGTCCACAAAGGCTTCCACGGCATGCGTGAGCTCACGAAGGACGAACTTCGCTCGCTCTACCACCAGAAGCGACTGAAGCCGAACACGGGCCGATACCACTTCATCGACACGCTCTACGCGCTCAGCGAAGCGACCATGTACTCGGGCATCGTTGATGCCTTCGAAACGCGCACCTTGGAACTCGACTACGCGCGCCTGTTCGCAGACATCCGCGAGTGCATCGATGAAGCGCATCGGGACGGATCGATCCTCGATGCCGTGATGAGTGACTTGCCGCGTTTCGTCGATCGCGATCCGCTCTTGGCGCCGACACTCCACAAGCTTCGTTCCGCAGGCAAAAAGCTGTTTCTCCTGACGAACTCGCGCTGGGCCTACACCGAGCAAATGATGACGTACCTGCTTGGTAGCGCGATGCCGGAGTACCCGAGCTTCCGTCACTACTTCGATCTGGTCATCGTGGCGGCGCAGAAGCCGGCGTTCTTCGAGGAGCGACGACCGCTCATCCAACGCGATGGAGACATGACGCGGCCTGCTTCGACTCCGCTGGAACGCGGGGCCGTCTACGAAGGCGGCAACTTGCACGACATCGAATCTGCGCTCGGCGTTTCGGGCGATCGGATCCTTTACGTCGGTGATCACATCTACGGCGATATTTTGAGGTCAAAGAAAGAGTCGGCCTGGCGCACGGCGATGATCATCCAAGAGATGGAAGCCGAGGTGCTCGCGCACGAGGCATGCCGGGAGCAACACCACCAAAGCGCAGAACTCGAACAACGACGTGAAGAGCTGGAGGACCAGCTTCGATATTACCAACAGCGCTACAAGGATCTGACGCGCAAGATCGAGGACGACACGGGCAAAATTGGCGTGTCGACGCACGAGATCGAACGGTCGCGAACGAAGCGCGCAGTGGAACGGATTCGAGGGCTCATGCGTGCCGTGGATGCCGAAGCCACGAAACTGGAACGGGAGATCGATACACAGTTCCACCCGTTCTGGGGGTCGCTGCTGAAGGAATCGATCGAGCCGAGTAGCTTCGGAGATCAGGTCGAGGAGTTCGCGTGCATTTACACCTCACGCGTCTCGAACATGCTTTCGTATTCGCCGCTGCAGTATTACCGCAGCCCGCGCGATTTGATGCCTCACGAATTGTGAGCGGCGTTTTTCACTTACAACAGCGAAAACCCGTCGAATAATCATGATAACGGCCATTGTGAGCCGTCGTCTTGTATTCGCACCCCTCGCCATTGATATGCACGTCCAGGTAATACCCGCCACGGAACGTGCCGCCTTTCGACGCCGTCCATTCGTGCAAATTGCCCACCATATCGTAAACGCCGTAGCTCGACTTGCACTTCTTGTGCGCCCCGCTTTTCGCAAGCGTGCCGTTCATTTGATTGAGCTGCGGATTGTTCATATTCTCGAACGAATACGCTTCCTGCGCCGGTGGATTGCCATTCAAACCGTAAAGCGCATTAAACGAAGAAACGCCCTTGTCGTTGCAACGACCCGCCACATGGTCCTCGCCATACGGATACGTCGTCGGCTTTTTGCCTCGGCATGCGCCAATCCATTCGTCGTCCGAACAAAGCCGTTTGCCCGCGTTCAGACACGCCTCCTCAGCCTGATTACGACTGATGTACGCCTGCGGGACTTTGCCCTTCTTACTCACGGCTCGAACGCGTAGCCCATCGACAGGCACGTACGGTGAATGCGGCCGAGTCTTGTTCTTGCCGATGATCTCCACCGTGTGCGCTTCGTACTGATCAATGCAGTACTTGCCGCCGATATCGACCATCCCTTCGAGACACTTGCGACCCTTGGCCGACGCACTCGATGCAGCCGGAAGCGTCACCGCGAGCAATCCAAGGCTCGCGAGCAATACCGCAACTGGAGAAGGCCATCGGTTTCGCGGGATCATGCAGACTTTTTCTACCGATACCTCAACCGCGAGGGCCGAGCAAATATTCATCGAAGCTGGCGGAAGCCATTGACACGCGCCTTCGACGTAGGTCGCATGGGAAACAATGCAGCCTAATAGTTTCGGGCGACGTGATTTTTTGCAAGCGCTGGCAATTGCCGGGTCCGGCTCACTCACGGGCTGCACATCCGAGCGCATGCCAACTCCAACGCCGGCTCCAGATGCAGCCGCCACGCCGCGACGTGGAGGAACGTTGAAGCTCGCGCACGGCGAAGACATCAAGACACTCGATCCTTCGCGCACGATCGATCAGGTCTCGCTGACGGTGTCGTATCTGCTCCACGATACGTTGCTTGATTTTGCTGCCGCTGACGCAAAGATGCCGACGGCGCTCGTTCCGGGGCTCGCGTCTTCGTGGACCGTTTCCGAAGATGGGCGCACGTTGCGTTTCGAGATTCGCGAAGGGGCTCGTTTTTCGGATGGTCAGCCAGTGCTAGCCGAAGATTTCGTGTACAGCTTCGATCGGCTCTTGGCACTCGAAACGGTCGCTCCACTGGCGCAGTTTTTCCGGGGTATCGAGGGAGCGCCGGAGCGAATGGAGGGACGAACGAGTGAAGCGCGCGGAGTACGAGCGCTCGGGCCACGCACGCTCGAGATTCGTCTCGATCGCCCAGATCCATCGTTTCCATTGCTGCTCACGCTACCGGCCACGACGCCTCAGAAGCGGACGCATGTGCAGCAGGCGGGACAAACCATTTCCGAGAGGCCGCTCGGCACTGGATCATTTTTGCTCCGCGAGTTCCGTGCGGGACAAGAAATCGTGCTCGACAGAAACCCACATTATTGGAATGCCGATCGCCCATACCTCGATTCGATTCGCTTGCGCTTGGGGGCACCACGGGAAACGATGTTGCTCGAATTTTTGCATGGGGATTTGGATCTGCTCGACGGCCGAATTTGCGGCGATGCGATTTTGCTCGCGCGTGAGGCGGCATGGGCGCCCTACGTGGAGCGTGCGCCATTGCCCATTACGACTGCGGACATGATGAATACGCGACAGAAGCCATTCGACGACAAACGAGTGCGTCAAGCGTTCAATTACGCGATCAACAAAGCGGACACGGCCAAGTTATCGAATGGACGAGCCATACCAGCGAACGGGTATTTGCCCCCCGGCGTTCCGGGGCACGATGAATCGAGACCCGTGTGGCCGCATGATCCTGCACGAGCAAAACAATTGCTCACCGAAGCTGGATATGCCCAAGGGCTCGAAGTGACGTATACGACGCTGCGGGACGAAATGGCGCAGAAAATCGGTTCATCGATGCAAGCCGACCTGGCAGCCGTAGGCGTGCGGATGAATATCGAAACCCTGACGCTTCCTGCGTACCTGAATGCATTGGCGCAAGGTCAAATCCAATTTGCGTTCTCGTCGTGGTCCATGGACTTTCCCGATCCGTGGGACTTCCTCGAAGTAAAGTTTCACAGCCGCATGATCGATGCCGGAACGAATGAGTCGAGGTACAGCAATGCCGAGGTCGATCGATTGCTCGATGTGGCGCGTATCGAGCTGGATGTAAACAAACGTTTGTCGATTTATCGGCAAGCAGAAAACATCATTGTCGACGATTGCCCTCATGTTTGGCACTACTTCTCGACCGCGCTCGACGTACGCAAACCGCATGTTCGAGGCTCCGTGAGACATCCGGCGCGTGATCAATTTTTCAAAGATACGTACTTGGTCACTGGCAAGTGAGTGGCCGGCGCACTACAGTGCCGCCAAGATGAGCTTTTGGAAGATTTCCCTCGGCCTCGCGGTAACCATTACGTCTTTTGCCGTGTCGACTCGAGATGCGCGGGCCTGAGGCGTTGCTCCAGCCGTCGGTCCGACGGGCATGGCTTCTTGCAGTGACGACCTTCCGGAGGCATTACCGGCTTCGGGATCGGGCGTGACCTCGACGAAAAAAGCGACGCCAACCGCAAAACGTTATCGCGTCAGCGCGGTCTTCGGGCATTCGTCGTCGACGCTCGTATTCGATGGCAAGACCGAAGTCGACGTCAGTCGACAGGCGGCTGTGGTGACCATCGAGCGGCGAATGACCTCGAAATGGACGCTGCAAGCGGCGGTGGGAGGCATTCTATTGGGAAGCCTCGACGTGGACGGAGATCGTTATGATTTCGGTCCGGGTTGGTCCGCTGGCGTATCCACATCGTATCGATTGCTGGATGGCCGCGGACGCGCTCCTTTTCTGCTCTTGGGCGGCACGTTGGCCTTTGCCGGAGCGACGACGCGCGCGGTCAAACCACCGAATGCGCCTGACGTGCCTTATTACGCGGGTGACCTTCGGCTCAGTGTCGTCGTAGGAAAAACGTTTTTCAATGCGTTGAGCCCCTACGCGGTCGGGCGTGTCTTTGGCGGTCCGATTTTCTGGCAAATCCAAGGCAAAGACGTCGTTGGCACCGATGCCTACAAGTTTCAGCTCGGCGCGGGTTTATCGGTATCCCTGCCCATGGGTCTCGATGCATTCGTCGAAGGCGTGCCGCTCGGAGAAAAAGCATTGAGTACGGGGTTGGGACTTTCATTCTAGGCCCTCTTCGAAGAGCCTTTCCCCGCAATACAAACTCGTAGTCCGTCGCTCAAGGTACGGTACGTTCGGAAATCCGTGCTGCCTTGCCCGAGCGCTGCCAACCTTTGGTGAAACAGATGGAGTCGGTGCCTAGTGTTCGTGCCGCTCCAGCGTGATTATGCAACAAGCCGATTCAAGTGTGCACCAAGACTTGTGTTTCGAGTCGCCCTGGCTCTAGGATGACGGTTGTCGGACAGCCACGCTTCATATCGTAACGGGCTGTCGAAGGAGACACATGCGCTACGCAGCAATCTTGGGAATGGTTTGTCTTGGTGCCCTTACCTCGGTCGTCGGATGCGGCGAAGAAAAACCGAAACCCGGCACGAGTTCATCGGGAGCCGGCGGTGGTGAAGGCGGAATGGCCGGCATGGGCGGTGGCGGAATGGGAGGCACCGGGGGCACGGGCGGGGCTGGCGGAGGAATGGGCGGAGCGGACGGAGGTGCCCCTGGCGTGAAGCTCAATGGTTGCGATTCGTCGACGGCCAAAGACGAAACGGCCAATGCAACGGTCAAGATCACGTTCAGTGGCTTGACATACACGCCCCCGTGCAT
>CAZETM010000169.1:0-9592 GCA_964514885.1 uncultured Polyangium sp.
AGCGATCCGCCATAAAAACGCGCGGTCATCCATAAACCGAGCATCAGCAGCGGCGTCGACATCATCAACAGCAGCGGGCCAATCGTCGTACGGATGATGCTCGCCTGAACAGGCGTCACTATCGGCGGTGCAGAACGCGCCGAGCCTCGCGGAAGTCCCGTCAAGGCCGACTCGAGAAGTGTTTCGACTTGGGTCGCAGACATGGCTCCCCTGTTATCAGCAGGAGCGATATCTGCATAGAGAAAACTGAGCCCAAGGGCGGCTCGTCACATACTGCGGGATAGTTTCCCGAAGAAGTATTGGAAAGGCACGTGACTACGCGCAGCCCACGAGCCTTCGTCATGCCGATCGCCGGGGAATGCGAAATACAGCAAGTCTTTACCGTATTCGTATCCCGACGCAATGAGCTGATCGCGCATGGCCGACGTCGGTTCGTAATTGTCCCGCGGATACCCGCTATCGATGTAGAAGCGCACATTCCGCTTCGGCTCGGAGGCGACGCGCTCGATCAAATCGTCGCGATATCCGAAGGTGCTCGACAAACACGCTGCTTTGCCGAATACGTGTGGATATTGCCAGCCCAGGAAAAACGATACGACTCCGCCCAGGGACGAGCCCATCACGGCCGTATTTTTCGGATCGGTCAACGTACGCAGCTTGGAATCGATGAACGGCTTCAATTCGTTCACCATGAAATTCCCATAATGCTCATAACCGGGCTTCGTGTATTCGTACATCCGGTCTTTGGCATAAACACCGACGACGATGACTTTGTCGATCAGGTTCATCGAGTGCAAGAATTCGATATTTTCGTCGACCCGCCACTCGTTTCCGCCGAACGATTCGTCACCGAAGAAAAGGTTTGTACCGTCTTGCATGTAGAGCACGGGGTATCGCTTGAGCGTATTCTCGTCATAACCCGGTGGAACATAGACCCGCACGCAATGATTGGAATCGCTTTGCCCCTCGGGAATTTGCACGATGGGCGAAAAGGTGCCTCGCGCTGGCGAAAAGAAATGCGGATAGCATCGGCGAACCGCGTCGTCCCGGGTAGTAGCGAGGTAATTGTCGCCTTGCGACCAAGAAACGCCCCGATCATTTTCGAGGCACGGCTTGAAGTAGAAGTACTTTTGATCAGATTCGACCGTGAACTCGGAGATCGTTCCGTCGTCACTGACGTAATTCGGTGCGAGCGACCGATTCCAGTCGAATTCCGTCCGCAGACCGATACGGCCTTGTTGCGCCGGGTAGAAGACTTGAATTTTTGCTTGACTCATTGAAGTGGCTTCCGAAAAAGTAGGAACGCGCCCGGAGTATCGTCGAAAGCCGCCAAAGAGTAAATGCCCTTTCGCGAAAGTTGAAGCGGGGCTAGCAGTCCGTTGAATTATCGTCGCGAGCGCCCGAAAGCTAGGGCGACGGAGCGAGGAATCCTCCTGGATTTCGAGCGATGTCGACCGACGATTTCGGGTGTGAGCAGATAAATCAACGGACTGCTACGGCAGAGGTGTGAGACGTGACTCCTGCGCGCTGCCCCGTTTGCTCCTCACGTCCGAGCACGCATGCACGCAATTGAAAACTTGACCCTCGCGATGTGCCGCCGGGATGCAATCCCATTCGAGTCGCACTGTCGTCAACGTGTTTCTCGTCGGACAAGCCTGAGAACAGGACACGCTCCCGACTGACCCCATGAACGAGCGGTAATCTTCCGTCATCCACGGGCCGTCATTACGCTCGAACATGTTCGCAAGATTGATGAGTCGCCCGCCGTCTTGCCGATTCGTTCTGCCGACCGAAGGATAAAAAATCACCCGGACATCGAATTTTCCGTTGGCCTTCTGCACCAGAATCTCGGAAAAATTAGGCGATCCATAAATGGTCCCCCGCGGCCAAGACGTGACCAGCGCCCGATTTTGCTCGTCGCGAATCGTTCCGTGCGTCAAGAGTTCCTGCTTGTCATCATCCGGAAAGGCGTCATTCGTAATGCCCGACGTAATGACCTCCCATCCCCAGAGCACATGCTCGCTACTCGACCCAAGCTGTTCCGAAGCAGCTTTCTTTTCAGGCAAATCCATCGTGTGCAGGTTCCCGGGAGCCCGACACACTTTCGCCTGAAAATGCTCCGTGATCTCCGAATTGCCGTGCCACGGAGACGACGCTCCCGTCGATAGATAATTGATGCCAGAAAAATGCACGTCTCCGCTCAAAATGAGCAGTCGATGTTTCCGATGCCGCACGAAATGACCAGCAAGTGTCCGCAATAATTCCTCACGCGCCGTTTCTTTCGTCACCCACAAATCCTCGAGGTCGTCGCCCGCTTCTCCCAGCGGAAGCTTCTTGGCAAGCTTCATCATCCAGTCTTGAAACGACGTATCGTTCGACGCAATCGTCAGCGGCGAGGAAACCCCGAGCACGAACAGCATCGGCTCATTCTCGTCCGCGTCACCCAACCATTTCGATACTCGTTTCAATTGCTCGTTCCACAGCACATAATCGCATTTCTTCTTGTTCGCTTTCTTGTCCGGCGCAGGCAACTCGCTCGAGCGTGTATCCAAGAGCAGCACGCGCAGGCTTTTGCCCCAGTCGAATTCGACGTCCATCGTTTGCTGCCCTTCGGCGTGCATCTGGTGCGGCGCCGGATTACGCAAATCTTGGTACCCGAGAAATGCCCCCAGCGCGGCTTTGAAATACCGCCCTCGATATTCATACCGCAGCCTATTTGCCTGCGTTCCCCAACCGTCTTGAAGCTCGTGATCGTCCCAAATCAGCGCCGCAGGAACGCCCTGCAACGCGCGATCGAAATGCGGCATGGCAAAGTGGGCGCGATAAACGACGTCGAGCAGTCGATCAAACGGCTGGTAATAAGCAAACGTCGGTTGTGACCGGTTACCTCCGAATATCGCCACTTGATTGCCGTGCCCGTTATCGCCATCCACGTACACCTGGTCCCCGAGCCCCACGGCGAACGCAGGCCTTTCGTAATTGTGAATCTTCATGAGTCCACTGCCGCGCGCTGCAAAAATCCGCTGCGAATTCTGATTCCAGCTCAAACGCTTGCGCCATTCAGCATCGAACGGTTCGACCTTTTTCCCATTCACCCAATCGGCCATGACCGTATACGGATTGTTGCAACTGAAGGCGAGAAAACTCAACCTATTCGGCATTTCGCTGCTAAGCGGTTTGGTCCGAGCCTGCAAAATAACCACGTCGTCCAGCAGGATTTCGTATTCGGTGTTCGGCTCGAGCCCCTCGAAGTCCAAACGTTCGGTCCTGGGCGACTGGACCGAAAACGGAGTCTCGTCGGTCACGTTTCCTTGTACATTCCGACGCGACAAACGCGCGGAAATAGTTTGGCCTGGTAAATCTTTACGACGCACACCAAAACGATCGATAGGCGTACGGCTCAGGGCATCTTTTTCGTACAAATGCCACACCGACACGCTCGTCGAGGTCGGAAACGCCAACTGAAACAGCTCGCGGCCAAGCACATCGCCATCGCGAGGAATCGCCGCCCATACCGCTTTGTACGCCCTTTCCAGCTCGTCAGGATTCCGTGGCCCAAGTGGACGACATCCCCCGCCCACGACGATTGCCACAATGATTGCCATCACGCAGCCGCGATGGCGCGAATTACGCCAGGACGCAAAAAGCGCCCGATTATATGATAAGAACATAAAGCCGAAGTAAGTACGGCTTCAAAATACCTCGCATTGCCCCGGAGGCAACCTCGGGAACCGGAAATCGACTTGGGGGATGCATTGCGACGCGGGCGCTTTGGCCACTGACACCCGGCCGGTACCGTGGCGCGCTCGAAGCAGCCCGCGGGCGGTCCGCTTGAAGAACGCCCAGAACGCACCGCAATCCGCGACGGTCGAGGACGGGCTCGCCGTGCAGGATCGTCCGTGAATGTGCGATCATAGACAAAGAAGACAGGTGCAAGACGGCCCCGCCTCTCCTAGAGTGCCGGGGCAACGCATGGACGTGGTAGACCAAATCCTGAACAAACTGGCGGAACTGATCACTCAGGGCCGGTTTGTAGAATTGGAAACTGAGGGTCTGGAAATCAAGCCGGTTCCGGCTGACGGCGGCGAGTGGAAAGAGCGCTACAAAAGCGTGAATGCCTTTCTGAACACGCGAGGCGGGATTCTCATTCTCGGCGTCAAGGAAGAAGGCACTGGCGCCTCCCGTCGATATGTCATTTCGGAGTGGCGAGATCATGCGGAGCCCAAGCTGAAAGAGTTTTCCCGTCTCTTCACCGACCGAAAGGGCGTGAGGCTCGATCTCGACGACCGTTTTCCGCCGATGGAAATTCGTACCCTCCTCGGAAAACGAGTGGCCGCGGTCTATGTCGACGAACTCGCGGCGGACCGGAAGTTTGTCTTCTTCAATGATGCCGCCTACAAGCGGATCCTGACGGGCGACCACAAGATCACCGACAGGGAAGTGGAAGCGCAGGAAGAGTTCAAGGAAGAGGCCGCCCATGCCAAAGAACTGCAGCCCGTGCCAGGCATGACCGAGGCGGATCTCGACCTGACGAAGTTGAACCAATTCATCTTTCAGTTGAATCAGCTAAAACCGATCGAGACGCTCAAGCCCGACCTTGAATCGGCGCGCGCTTTCCTGGAGCGAAAATTTTTTATAAAGCAAGGGTCCGTGACGATCCTCGGTGCCCTCGTGTGCGGCAATCATCCCGGCGACCGTCTCGGATTCCGCAGCCACGTTCACGGCTATGTCGATGTCCCGCAACAGATCGCGCAGGACAAACAGGACTTCGTCGACAACCTCCTCCCACTGATGGAATCGAGTCTTGGCTATCTCCTGCGCAACATCCAGGTGGGCATCAGCGCGGAAAACGGAGGGATCGCCGTACCCCAGTATCCGGAGGAAGTTCTTCGCGAGACGGTGAACAACGCCCTCGCTCACCGGGACTACACGGTGAACAAGCAGGTGATCATTGCCATCAAACCTGGCGTTCACATCGCCATCCGTAATCCCGGTCGTTTCCGACAGACTCTCATCATCGAGGATGGCAATGCGGAGATCCCAGTAAGGAGGATTCTTCCGGAAGCCAAACCGCGCAATCCTAAGCTGGCAGATGTGCTGCGCGTCTACCGGAAATGGGAAGGCCGAGGCATCGGCATGGCGACATTGGTCAATCTCTGTCTCGAGAACCGTATCGACCTGCCTTATTATCGGATCTACACGGAAGAGGTATGTTTGCACCTCCGTGCCGGAAAACTGCTGGATGAAAGAATGAAGCGATTTTTCGATTCTTTCGACGGCTATTTGTCAACCAAACTGAGTGTAGATCCGACCGAAGAGCAACTGCTGGTGCTGGCCTACCTCATCAAGTCAGAATGGTGCAACGAGCAACTGGGCTACACCATTCTGCTCACACCCGATAACAACCATTTCGCGGCACTCGTCTCGCTCGAAAAAGCCCGGCTGATCTCCAAACATCCACTTGGAACGCCCGCCTATCCTATCTACATCGCGGACCGGGCTTTGATGCAGAAAGATTACGTCAAGGAGCTGAGATCGCTCTTTGGCAACACGGCGTTCGATGGATTGGACGAGACCTCCAAGGGGGCTCTCGGTGTCATCTACCGGCATAACCATTTTTGCAAGATCCAGCCTGTGAGCGCCAAGCAAACCGCTTTTTCCCTATGGTATGATCGCGGCGGGGCGGCCGGAAACATCAAGGAGTTCGACCTCTTCTACCGAAAAATGCGGAATACATTCAATAAAATCGAGAAGGCTGGATTTATTAAAAAGCTGGACGGAACCCCTCGCTACGTTTTACGGAATGACTATCGGGAAACCCATTTGTTTTGAAAAGCCGGGAAAGGACGCGGCGGAGGCTCGATCAGAGGATGTTCGATGCCAGCGAGCACCTCCGGAATTCCCTTCCCCCAAAACCCAGTCGTTTACGTTGCATTCAATAGTCAGCACCTGACCCGCACTCGACTACGCTTCCCACACACGTGGCAGGCTCCAGTCCGTTCGTTCCTAGCGCACAGCCCACGCCGCCCGGTAACTCTGGCCGTGCGGCCCCGACGCACCCGCCCGCCGAGCCACCTTCCCTCCTCGGTCTCGCCCTCCATCGCGCTGAACTCGAACGCATCGCGCTGCTTTCAGCCTTGATGTTTTTGGCCGCATTGCTCCTCGTCGTTGGTCGCACCGCCCGGGACGCACTCTTCCTCACGCGATTCCCAGTCACCTGGATCGCGCCCATGTGGATGACCTACGCCGTCCTCTCCGCACTCGTCGCACTCGGTTACGAACGCGCCACCCGACGCCTCTCACGCGCCAAGTTCGGCACCGCATTCGCCCTCGTAGCGGCCGCGTCCTACGTCGCCCTCCACGCCCTCATCGCCTACGACTTCCGCCCCGCTTACTTCATCTTCGCCGTCTGGTCCGAGGTCATCGCCAACCTCACCGGCATGCTCGCGTGGACCATCGCCCAGGACTTGTACGACGCTCGCAGCGCCAAACGAGCCTTCGGTTGGATCGGTGCAGGACGCATCGCTGGCACCATCGTCTCCGGCCTCGCCGCAGGTGCCGTCGCTCCCCTCGTCGGCGCGGAAAACCTCATCCTCGTCCTCGTCGCTGCACTGCTCGCCGTCGCGCTCCTCTGTCGCATCACCGCTCGACGTCACGGCATCGTCTCTCCCAATCGTTCCGCCGAACGTTCCACCAACGCAGCCGACCAAGCCTCGTCCCCCCTACGCTCGCGTTACGTCCTCGCGATCAGCGGAACCATCTTGGTCCTCTTCACCGTCCTCACGATTGGCGACTACCAGTTCAAAGCCATCGCGCGATCCACCTTTCCCTCACGCGATGCACTCGCCGCGTTCATGGGCACATTCTACGGCGCCGTAGGAATGATCGGCCTCTTCGTTCAACTCTTCGTCACTCCACGCATGCTCAAACGTTGGGGCGTCATCGGAGCTGCTGCCACACTCCCCATCGCGTTTTTCGCCGGCTCGATCTTACTCGTTGCACTGCCTTCCATGCCCACCGCAGCGATCCTCAAAACCAGCGACAACGCCCTGCAATTCTCCATCTTCGACGTCACGCTGCAACTGCTTTTCTTTCCCTTCCCCGCGGCTCGGCGCGAGCAAGTACGCACTCTCGTCTTCGCGATCATGAAGCCGCTCGGATACGGTCTTGGTGCACTACTCTTGGTCGCGTTTGCTCCCTCCGCAGCCGCTGGCACGGATCTCGTTACCCAAGCTGCGCACCTCGGATGGCTCACGCTCCCGCTCGGTTTGATACTCGTCCCCATGCTCCTCGAAGTGCGTCGTGGCTATGTCGATGCCATGCGCGGAACGCTCCTTCGAGGGCACCTCGCGGATGACTCGCCAGCTCAACAAAGTCGCGTCGATCGAGCCTTATCCATCGCGCTGCTCAGCACCGATGCCCCGCAAGTCCTTTTCGCTTTGGATCGCTTGCGCCAAATCGATCCCGATCGTGTTCGAACAGCTCTTCCCAAACTCGCCCAGCACCCATCACCTGCCGTGCGTGCAGCCGCGCTTCGTTCATCGTGGATCGTCGCGTTTCCAGATGCTGCACAGCTCAGTCGACAACACCTCGAAGACGACGATCCCGACGTGCGCGCAGTCGCTGTCGAAGCCTTGGCTCGTGCGCTTGGAGAGGACGCTCATGACGAACTTTCGGCCCTGGCCACGCGCCCCGACGATGCCGTACGAGCCGCAGCGATCGCTGCCCTCATGCGTTACGGAGGCCTCGACGGCATGCTCGACGGTGCGCCCCAACTGCGCACGTTGATCGAAAGCAAAGAGCCTCGCGATCGCATCATCGCCGCGCATGCTCTGGGTCTCGTTGGACAAACCTCACTCGAACGAGCGCTCACACGCCTGCTCGACGATGAAGATCCCACGGTTCGTCAAGCCGCACTCGTTGCTGCTGCAACGACTGCCACGCCCCGCTTGCTCCCGCGTCTCACGAAAGCCTTGGATCACCGAGCCCTACGTCGACCCGCCACGAGTGCGCTCGTCGCCCTTGGCAATCGTTCCGTTTCGCATCTCTCCGCGACCTTGGCCGATCCGCGCATGAGCGCGACCGTGCGCCAGTTGATTCCGCGTGTGCTGCTCCGCATTGGAACGACGGTTGCCTTGTCAACGCTCCTCGATCACGTCGACGCACCTGATGATCGTGTGCGCCAAAAGATCCTCGCGTCTGCCTCGCGATTACGTCTTGCGCTGGGCGCTCCACCTGCCCCACTTGCGCCCATTCGTGCGCGTATCGAGCGCGAAGCGGCCCAACATGAGCATGAACGGTCTACGTACCTCCGAGTGCGTCCTGCGCTTGCCAAGCCGCTGCTCGACGAACATGTGTTGAGACGTTTGCGCAAAGGCCTCATTCGTATCTTGCGCCTCTGCGAACTCGTGTATCCGCGTGAAGTCGTCGCGGGCGTACGCACCCACGTCTTCGGAGCGGATCCTGGGTTGCGCGCGAACGCATTCGAAGTGTTGGAATCGCTGCTCGATCGCCGCCAGGGCGCGCGCCTCATTGCCCTGTTCGATGGTTACCTCGAGCTGGCCGACGCGTACCCGACCATGCCCGTGCAGCCAGCCGCAGCGGATATCGTCGCATACGTCCGATCCGAGATTGCTTCGGGTGATCCTTTCCGCGCGGTATTGGCGCTCGATGCTGTAGCGACGAAACGTTTTGAAGCGTGTGGCCTAGACGCAATGCGCGCTCTCGACGATCCTGATCCTCTCGTACGTGAAGCGGCCGCCATTGCGACAGTGGAAACGCGTCCGGAAGGAGCGGAAGCGAAGCTCGAGCGATTGCTGGAGGATCGAGATCCTGTCGTCGGTCGTTGGGCCGAGCATTGGAAACAAACGGGACGAAGCGGAATCGATGCAGGAGACGGAATGTACACGACCATTGAGAAGGTGCTTTTTCTGCAACGAGTTCCCATTCTATCGCGTATTTCGGGAGAAGAGCTGTTGGGTTTGGCGCGGACGGCCGAGGTGCTCACGTTTCCGCACGGGGACGTAATCTTTCGCCAAGGTGATCTAGGGGCTGCGCTTTATTTCGTGATTTCTGGGACGGTTAGTTTGCGCGTGGAAGGTAAAGAAGTCGCGCGGCTTGGCGAAGACGAGGTATTCGGCGAGGCGTCCATTTTGGATCGCGAGGCACGTGCGGCGACGGCCATAACGGAGGAGCCTGTCGAGCTATTGCGAGTATCGGCGGACGACTTTAATGCGGCGGCGCAAGACACCGTGGAGATCGCCATGGGTGTATTGCAGGTATTGAATCGACGATTGCGTGAAGCGGACGTTCGCTTGTCGAAGGCGGAAGAAGAGCTGACGCGATTACGAACGACAGCAAAAGCATCGGGCGATGCCACGGGGCCGATTGACGCGAAGGAGTTGGCAGGCGTGTGGGTGGACGAGGAGTGATGCGGTCAGTCCTTGCAACGGCTGCAATGGTGACCGGGGCGATGAATTTCGCCTCCGCAGGCTTTGTTTTGTGAAAATCTACACTTCCGCGAAGCGAAACAGACTCTGTTTTGTGAAAATCTACACTTCCGCGAAGCGAAACAGACTCTGTTTTGTGAAAA
>CAZETM010000169.1:9692-14860 GCA_964514885.1 uncultured Polyangium sp.
TGTACACTTCAGCGAAGCGAAACAGGTCTTGTTTTGTAACCTATTCGTCTTCCGGCATCAATTCGGTTTCGTCGTGCATGTCGTATTTGCGAGCAACGTCGGGATCGGTCGTGACGAGATACGCATAATCGTCCTCGATGTCGCCCCGCCGATCGAACTCGACACCGTCTTTCAACATCGACTCCAACGTCGCTGCAGCTTCCTTCAAGCTCGCGATCATATCGGGAAGTGTCTTCGCATCGGCCGTGAGCCCTTTATTACGCCACAACAACACGTAACGTTTCGCTGCGCCTCGTACGGCTCGCCAAATCTCTTGGTATTTTCCACGTACGTACGGATGCAATTCGTCACCGAATTCAAGCGATAATCCAAGGAGCTTGATGAGCTCTTGTACGTCCGTTAAGTCTTTCAATCGATCCGAACTCGTCATTCCCGATGCCAGCTTCAGCTCGACGAGCGTCGATAATTGCAAGAATCGAATGCCATTGCGCTCGATCGATACCTGCGAGGGATCTGGGAATGCGACTGGTTTTGGTTTCCCATCGCCAGGAAAACCACCGCTCAACAAGAATTCAATGCGTACTTTATTTTCGGTATCTCGAAGGTTCTTGCTGCGCTCGAAAGGAGGACGATAACCCCGACCCTCGAGCGCCTCATGAATGCGCTTGATGTCCTCCTTCGCAACTAGAATATCCACGTCGTCGGTGTTGCGCCGATATCCATGCATGAATAACGCCATTCCGCCGGCGATTGCATAGGGAATTCCCAATTCATCAAGACGACGCGCAATCCTGCGCAAAGCGTCATGGACGGCGCTCTTTTCCTCGAAATATCGGCTTCCCTCAGTCAACGCCCACTCCGGGTTTTGGTCGAGCTGCCGCTCGTACCGCTCTTCCACTGCCTCACGAATCGGTAAATGTTTGGCACGCTCGGGCACGTCCTCGTCGGTCGATTCCACCCGCTGTGCAACGTTCCGATTCATGATCTCAGTCGAGGACCTACTTAATAATCCGAGCCTCGACGACGCCCGCCTTCAGGTCGTCGCGAAGCACCACTTCGTAGCGGTTCGAATCCAAGCTTCCCGAGCGCAACACGAAGATGAGCGCTTGCGCCCGCTTGTCGCTGATATCCGCGCTCACGCCCTTCGTTCCCAACGAAATGCTGACCTGCTCGATCTTCGGATTCGCACGCATCGTCGCCGCGATCTCTTCAATCGCTGCCGTCGAATCTGCCGTCAGTTGATCGCTCGTGTTCGACGTGAACTTCAACGCCGGTTTGATCACGAACGCTTCACCCGCCAGGCGCGAGAACTTCGGACATCCAAACGGCGGTTGTCCAGGCTCGTTCGGACACGTATCCACCGGCTCGGGGATCAGATCGTTGTCGATGTCGGGACAACCATTGGCCAATTCGCTTTCGTGCTTGACGCCCAACTGATCCGGACACGCATCACTCTCGTCCCCGATCCCGTCGCCATCCTTGTCGGCCGCGGGACAACCACGCTTCGCAGGATCCTTGTTGTCCGGTCCTGCTTCATCCGGACATGCATCATCCTTGTCGAGGATCTTGTCGACGTCGCGATCCGATGGACCTTTCGGCGGAGGCGCTTTCGGACGTCCACCGCCGACGTAAGCGACACTCAACACGCCACGAAAGCTCGGACCACCAGCGGCCCAGCCAAACCCAGGCCCAGCACTCGCACCGATTTGAAGGCTCCCCAAAGCAAGACGCGCAGTCACCAGCGGCTCGATCAATAGATCCACCGATCGCGGTACTTCTGTCCCCCCACCAAGCGCCGTCTGTTCTTGGGTGAACGCGGCGACCGTCGGCTCGAGGCCCAGCCAGAACTTGGATCCAAGACGGAATTGCCCCGCGCACGCAAGCGCTGCGCGATCACCATCGTGAGGAAATCCATCGACTCGCCCGATGAACATCAACGGCGACACGGACGCGGTGCATCCATATCGAAGAGCGTTCCGCTCACCCGCGATACCAATGTCAACCTCGGCGCGAATGGAACCGTCCGACAGAAACGTGTTCTTCGCGCCCATCGGGGCCCAAAATCGAGCGCCAACGATGAAGCCCAGGCTCTTCTTGTCGACGGGACGGAAGTGCACGCCGGCTCGAAGATCTCCAATGCCGAACGCGGCAGCGCTCGCGAAGTTCACGCCGTAGCGATTGAATGATCTGTCGACGTCACCGGCAATCAGCAGACCGATCGGCAAGCCGAGATCCACGGTCAGCCAAGGCAACGGCGTGATCGATCCACCGATATGCGCAAGCAGTGCGTTCTGGATCGTGTCCGCCTCGACCCGTTCTTGTCCAGCAGCATCGACACTGACGGCTCTGAGCACGCCCATGCCGAAATCGAAGGACGCACCGAAGGCGAACTCGATCGTGTTGATGCCTTTTTCGTGCGGCCCGAGCGCGCGAATAAAGGGGCTTTCAGGGGATGCGGGCTGTAGTTGATCGATGCGAACACCAGCTTCGGGCCGAGCGTCTTCGGACGCAGCCCATGAAGAACTGGCACCACCGATGCCTACCGTAAACGCAGCGACCCCCGCCCAGCCTTTCCGTACAAGCACGCACTCACCTTACATGTCTTTCGCCCCAAGGTGAAAACTTTGCGCCTCGAGAGAGATCTAGGCTGGGTTCTCAATCCCCCAGAAACATTCTTCGCGCTCGTTCGTCCAAGAGTTGCGTTCGCGGCACGATGCTTGCGAGAGCTTTTCAACAGTCACTTAACGTTCTGGCATCCGACCCACGAACGCCCCATCATCGAGGTACACACCATGCGCGTCGTCGAGTCCTCGCCCAAGTCAAATTCCCCCGCCTCCAAGCCTGCTTCGCGCGGCCGAGGTCTACTATCCATCGCCTTGGCGGTTCTCGCTTCCGCCTTTTCGTTCACACCCACGGCGGTACACGCAGATACACCCGTCAAGGGATTCTTCACCGACGAAGAACAAACACCCCAGGACAAACCCCAACCCCCTGCGCAGCCACAAGCCACCGCCACCGCTGCGGTCTCTGCGCAAGCGGGTGCCGACGCATCGGTGAACGTCGCTGTCGAAGGTGACGAATTCGACCTGGACACGGATCCATCTGCACTCGCGGACTTCCGCGAGCCGCTCGAGGATTACGGCACGTGGACCGATGACACCACGTACGGAACGGTTTGGTATCCCGATACGACCGTCGTTGGTTCGGACTTTGCGCCGTACCAAACCTCTGGTCATTGGGAGATGGACGCGAACGACGACTGGATGTGGGTCAGCGATTACGACTGGGGCCACATTCCCTTCCACTACGGTCGCTGGGTTTGGATTGGCGGACGAGGTTGGGGGTGGATTCCCGGTCGCGTGTATGCCCCCGCTTGGGTTAGCTGGCGCATGACGGATTATGGCTACGTCGGCTGGGCTCCGATGGCGCCGTCTTGGTACTGGTTTGGCGGCTCCGCAGTGACCGTGTGGTCCACGCCGTATTCGGCCTACGTCTTCTGCCCGTCGACGCACGTGTTCCACCGCCACGTGCACACGTATGTCGTGCGCGATCGCGACGTGATTCAACGCATCGGTGCGCACTCACGACCGTATCGCCCGGCGCGTCCGTCGGTCGTTGGCGCAGGATCGAACTCGGCTGCCAACAAGGGTGCTCGCGCATATCGACCTGCTTCGCCAACACTGCGTGACGCCAAGATCCCCGATGGTGCCGCTCCGCAAAAACGCTCCGCTCCCGATGCTCGCGCGACTGCTTTCTCGCGTCGCAGCACGACGCCGCAACGACCTGCCAATGCTTCGCGCACTCTTGCCGGTACGCAGGTTGGTCGTGACGGTACGACTGGCCGGACAAACCCTGCCGCTCGTCCGACGACGCGCGTGGAAACAGGACAAACCCCGCGCGTGAACGATTCGGTACGTCCCACGGTCCGACCCGATTCATCGCCTTCGCGCCCGTCCACTTCGACTTCAACTTCGACTTCGCGTCCTTCAACGACGACACGCCCGTCGACTACGACCACGCGCCCGTCGACTACGACTTCGCGCCCGTCGACTACGACTTCGCGCCCGTCGACTTCGCGTCCATCGGTTTCGCCCTCGCGTCCTTCGGGGTCACCGTCGCGTCCTTCGATTTCGCCCTCGCGAGGACGTAGATAGACCGCAGCGTTTACCGTTTCTTACGAACAGGAGTGCGTCCCATGCGTTCTCATCTTCAAAACGTAAAGCTTGGTTCACGCGGCGTGTGGTCGCGGGTTCTCGCTGCGTGCGCCGGCGTGGTCGCTTTGAGCGGCTGCATCATCGTCGACAGCGAATCGGACCGCGACGATACGGTCATCGTCGATCCAGGCCCTGCGCCGATCGAACCGATGCTCATGAGCATCGAGACCGACATTGCTCTCGATGCAGTCCCTGGTGACGGCGTGGGCGTGTTCGTCGAGTACTACGCGGGCGGGAAGTATCGAATCTGGACGACGTGCGACACGAACTTTTCGAAAGCCTTCTGTCCGTTCGACATCTTCACGTCGGTCGATTCAGCCTCGAACATCATCTCGGTGGGTCAGGAAAACCTCGAAGGGTTCGACAAGTTCAGCGTGAACGAAGCTGCGGGCACAGTGGATATCCGCTTCGAGACCGACAACGATTTCGACGCGGTCGAGATCAACGTGACGCCTGGCGCGATCCTACGCGTCGAAGCATTCATCGACGGTCAAGCGCGACCGAACTTCGTGTACTGGTTCGGCAACGGCGTGCTGCATCAAGGCGCCCCGACGAGTCCCGTCGACTTCGTCCCGTCGAAGCCGTAATGGGTCGCGATCGCTCATGACAAAGGCCCAGTCGATTCTCTCGGCTGGGCCTTTTGCTTTCCACCAACTGAAGTTCGACGGCTACTTGCCCTTCGGTTTGTCCTTCGGTTTGTCCTTCGGTTTGTCCTTCACAACCGCCGTCGCCGGCTTACCGTCCGCATCCGAAACGCGCTCGAGCTCCTTTGCGTCGAACGTTGGACGTGCAACGACATCCGAGAAAATCGAGAACTAGGTACCGAGTCGGTAGCAATATCGATGAAGGCCGTCCCTACCGCGACCCATCCACCTCGCATTGTCATGGAGACTGTGACCGGATCGTGCGGGCGCACTTCATTGATTTCTCAACGCGCCGTCGCGACTCGAATAA
>CAZETM010000170.1:0-14828 GCA_964514885.1 uncultured Polyangium sp.
TGACCCCGCTTCCAGTCGCTCCGCCCCCCGAGCCCGAACCAATCCCCGCGCCGAAGTGCGAGCCTCCCGAACCAAAGGAAGATTGGGCTTCGCTCGAAGAACTAAAGCCAAAGCCATCCGCCAAGGAAATCGAAGACGCTGAAAACAAACGCGTATTTGGTCAATGGATGCCGGGATTCGGTGTGACCGCCGTTTACGGCGCGATTTCTCCATATCCAACGGCAGGTTTTGTCCTGTCATCTCGATGGAAGATCAATTCGCTTGTATCGACGGGGTTTGATTTCCGTACCGCCATGTCTCCGCGTGGCATTGAAGGACAAGCGATTCGAGGGACATCGTTCACGTTGTTGCCTTCAGCTTGCATAACCACACACAAATTCACCGGATGCTTGCTCATTCACGCGGGGCTTCTGTGGCACTCGTCAAATAACCCTCAAGTATCTGCCGTGCGACCATCTGGCGGCGCGGGCGTAAGCGTTGGTTTTACGTTTGCCCGGTACAAGCCAATTGATTTTAGCGTGACGCTCAACGGCGAGATTCTATACGATGATTATCCACTTCGCCGCGGCTCGCATAGCCGCGTATTCTGGACGGGTCCACCATTCATGACCGGATTGAGCCTCACCGCCGTGTTGAATCAGTGAAAGGTTTAACCGCGGGGCTTGATTTAAGTTTGTCCGTGATGCTACGTTGAGGATCACCATGCTTCGAACGACGGCTTCGGTTGTCTTTTGTGCCCTTTTTTTTGCGGTGTTCATCGCGCTCGAAGGGTGCGGATCGGACCCGTGGGACATCCCGTGTACGCCTACCGCGCCGTGCGAAGAAGGTTATGCGTGCTGGCGTAATGAATGCTGGCCCGCGTGTGATGCACAGACGCCGTGCCCCAAAATAGACAACGACGGAAACCCCAGCAATGTGGTTTGTCACGAGGGTTATTGCTATCGGCCCAATGATTTGCCCGACGCGGGAACCACCGACGCAGGCGACGCGGGCGACGCAGGCGACGGCGGCAAAACCTCTGCGATTTGCGGCGAACCGTGCACGCCGCTTCCTGACGGTTGGTCACCGATGCCAGCGTTCTGGATAGGCGCCACGAAAGAGCTCCCGGCCTACGCACCGGACGAGCTCGGCGGCTGGCGCGCTCGCCCTGTGTTCAACGGTCGCGCGGACCTCGATGCACCGCCAGCCGAGTGTGACGTCTGTTCGTGCGGTGAAAGCAGCGGCAAATGCACAGCGCTTCCATCGTCGATCGACGTGCGCGCGTCCATGTGCGGCGAGGAAAGCTCGAGCCTATCGTTTGGTGGTCCAACGAATTGGGACGGCTCGTGCACGAACGTCAACGCCATCCCAGCGGGTGCGAAGTGCCCCGATGGAAGCTCGACTTTGTGCGCGCAGTCCGTCGCAGTTGCGCCGCTCGGTGCACCCGTCGACGAGAGCTGTACGCCGTTCACAGACGAGTCTCCGGTGCCGAAGCTGCACACCTCCTACGGCCCGTTTTGGAAGACGTACGCCGTTGGTTACGACGTGCCCGGATGCAACGCGGGCGAGTCGTGTTTGCCCTCGGTGAACGGTCTGCCGAAGGACTTTCGGTCGTGCATCTACAAGCGCGGCAAGCACGAGTGCCCCGCTGATTGGAGCGGTGCTCGTCGCGTGGTTTACGAGGTCTCCGCGGGCAAACCTGGCTACGTCGATGACCGCAACTGCTCACCGTGCGCGTGTGGTGTGCCGGTCGATAGTTTGTGCGTCGGACAGTTCCGCGTGTTCGAAGATGCCGCATGCACGAAGCAGATTTGGGCAGATCCGATCACGTCGATCAAGGGGCAGTGCACCGACGTGTTGCCCCCTGGAAAGGCGCTCGGAAGCAAAGAGTTCGTGGGCCTCGCGTACCTTCCGGGTACGTGTGAAGTGCTCGGCGGAAAACCGATCGGCGCGGCGATTCCGGATGCAGAACAAGCGGTGACGGTCTGCTGTCCTGGTCAGGATGCGTGATTAGCTACCCCCAGTAGCACCCGAATACCCCGTTCCCATTCCCCCAGGCGTTTCGCTCATTCCTACGGATATGCTCGCGCCGGCTTTGATGGATATCGTTGCGCCGAAATTGCCCTCGGCCATCCAACCACCTCCCTTGCTCGGCACGGACGGTACCATAGCTACGGAAACGCCTTCCATGAACGCCGAATCTGCCCCGCCGGAACCCCTGCAACCTCAGCCCATCGTTTTACAAGCCAATTTACCATTCAAACCCATGCCGCTCGAAACATACGCGGCCATCGAAGCAATGCTAGCCTTGCACCCAACCCGCAAACACGAAACCATTTCATCATACGAACTCGACGATTGATAATGGTCGTCCCATCAATACCATTGGCAATCAGCGATGCGCACGGCACTCCATCACCACGACGCTTCCATGCTCACCCTCCACGACGATGCATTCGTTGCGGCACTCGAAAAGAATCGCGGTTCCCTATTGACTTCCCAGGACCACTCCGCCATCGTCGCATCCGCCCGCCGCGGCACGCGCATGGAGACGTTAAGCGCGCTCGGTATACCCGCGTCCGGTGTATCGCTCGTGGAACGTATGTTCTTGCGACGTTCTGCGAGCAGATGAATCCTCCGACGAAATCCGCGAACATTCTTTGGTTCGTCGGCTGTCGATGGGACTTGCACTACGCTACAATGTGGGGTTAGCGTTTGTGCCAATGCCCCTAGGTGCTTTTGCCGTCCGGGGCGATTTTGAATGAGGTACAAACGATGGCCTTCAATACTGAGACGATTCCACAAATTCGACGGGTGACGCTCATCAAACTGGGCGAGGAGTTCGGCTCGCAGGATACCCTCGCACAGGCCAATCAGACGCTCGACGCTTATCAAAAGCACGCCGCGACTCTGAAGATTTTTGGATTCACCTCAGCCCAAGCCCAAGAACTCGAAGGGGCGCGTGACGGGTTGTCCCAAGCTGGTATTGGTCGCGAATCAGCAAAGGGAAGGAAAAAGGTCAATGGGCAAGCTTATGTCGACGCAATGAACAATGCCCAAACTGCGCGGCTCGTCGCGCGCGCAGTGTTGATTGGCGTTCGCGAGGACATCGAAGGAAATTTGTCCGCGAGTTCGGCGAACCAAGTTGTAGCTGCGGCGCTCTTGCAAACACGAGTTGCGCCGACCAAGGCCGAGCCAATGGCGCAGCAACTCGACTTGCTGGTGATTGCCTTGAAAAAGCCCGACGTCGCGTCGCTCGTGGCTGGGCAAGGCGGTCCCGAAGCCGTGAGCGCGCTCGATGCTGCCATTGTGGCTTTACGCAAAGCCGACCAAGAAGACGTCGGAGTGCGCGGAACGCCCGCCGAAACCGAGATGCTCGATTTGCTCGATGGAGTCATTGTGCAAAATGTCCGCAGGGCGCGGCGTGCAGCCACTGCGGCTGGGCGAAAACTCGGCAATGAAGCCATCGTGAAAGAGTTTAAGCTCGACAAACTATATCGATCCAGGGCGGGCGGACCACCGGCCGAAGAGACGGATGATGGGCCCGACGACGGACAAGATGCCGGGGGCTGACACCAAGGGGAGTGCAAAGAGGACTCCCCTCTCGGTAAGCGTCACAAAGTGACGTGATTCGCGGAGACGAGCCGGGGGTGAGGCGCTACTACTTCGCTTCAGCCAGCGCTTTGTTCACGACTTTCTTGAACTTCGACAACGGCTGCGCCCCCGAAATGAAATAGCCGTTGATGACAAACCCGGGCGTACGGTTGATTTTCGCGGCTTCGGCGACCTTCTTGTCGGCCTCGATGAGATCTTTGTAGGTCTCGTTGTCGATCGCATTGCTGACCTTTTGCACGTCGAGACCAGCCAGTCCGGCCATCGCTTCGATGCCAGTGCGGTCGAGGAGAATCTGGCCCGAGAAAAACGCATCGTGCAGCTTCCAGAATCCTTCCGATCCTTTTTGCTTCCATGCCTCCAAGCCCGCGATAGCAGCGGGCATGGCGTTTTTATGGAAAGGCATCGGCAAGTTTCGCCAGACAAACCGAATCTTGCCGGGATATGCGGCATCGAGTTCGGTGATCGTGGTTGCCGCACGTTTGCAGAATGGGCACTCGAAGTCTGAAAATATTTGCACCACGACCTTTGCATTGGCCGGCCCGCGGCTCGGGTGATCTTTGGTCGGTGCAGGAATAACGACTTTTTCGAGGACCGTCGTTTTGCCGTCTTTGATGATGGAGTCGTAGAGTTTGGCCGCGGCCGTTCCTTTTTTGACGAGCGCTTCGGACTTTTTGATTTCGTCGTCGATGATTTCGCGGAACTTCTCGAGCTGCTGAGCACCGACGATCCTTCGACCATTGATGAAAAACTGTGGCGTTCCGGTCGCTTCGATGTCCTCGGCCAAATTCTGATCCTTTTCGATGAGCGCCAAGTGTTTGCGATTCGTCACCGCACTCATGGCTTTGTTCACATCGAGCCCCAAGGATCCGGCCATCGCCGTCAAATCGGCATCGTCGAGCTTGCCATTGGCAGCAAAAATCATGTCGTGGGCTTTCCAGAAGACAGCTTCACCCTTTTGCGCACGCGCTTCGAGCGCCAATTGCGCGGCAGCTTCGGCACGTGTATGGAACGCGAGTGGATTGTTCTTGTACACGAGGCGGAGTTTGTCTCCGTATTCGCGCACCAAGGTTTCCACCGTCGGGGAAGCGCGAATGCAGAACGGACACTGGAAATCCGTAAACATCACCATCGTGACCAGCGCCGTGTTTTTCCCGCGCACGGGCGATCCATCAACAGGCACCTTCCAAACCGTGGTCGTATCCTCTGCGGGGCGCGAAGGCGACGCGCCTGGTCTATCGGCGGGCTTTTGGTAATTCTGCGCCGAGAGAACCGAATACACACGCGCCGGAGCTGTTCCACCGGCCAAACTCTTTTTCGCCGCCACGACTTGTTCGTCAATGATCGCTCGGAACGATTCGACGGGCTGCGCTCCACTCAAGAATACGCCATTGATGAAAAATGCCGGCGTACCTCGTACTCCGACCAGACCTGCCAGCGCGATATCATCATCGACTTTCTTGACCACGTCGCCCTTGGCCAAAACGGCATCGATATCTTTACGCGTAAGCCCTTTCGGCAAGGCGCCATCGATGACCGCGGGGCTCAACCGATTTGAAAAGAGATTGTCGTGATATCCCCAAAACCACGCCGAGCCGCGCAACGCGTGCACAGCCATCGCTGTTTCGGTAGCCGGACGCGCATTTTTATGAAAAGCGAGCGGATAGTTTTTCCAGACAATCCGCAACTGATCTTTACCGTAAATACGCTTCAATTCATCGAGCGTTCGCACAACGCGTGAACAGAACGGGCATTCGAGGTCGGAAAAGACGACGATCGTGACCAGCGCTTTGGGGCTGCCCCAGCTTGGATCCGCCGCCGTCACTGGAATGGGGCTTTGCGCGCCAAAACCGGGATCCACTTCGTCCCCACCCGTCCAAGGGCCAATCTCCGTGGGTTTCACGGGCGCGGGCGCAGCCTCCCCAGTGTCGTCGGCCATTCCGAGCATTCCGCCCATGACTCCGTCGCCCTCGGCTCCTCGGGCACGCGCAGCAGGCAATGGCGCTCCGCTCGCTCCTTTATCGGCCACGCCTTGGTCGGTTTCGCCCGTCGCCACGACAATTTCTGGGTCGCCCTTGGCTGCCCCCGAGCCAGTTTGTCCCGGCGGCGTGGGCGGCGCCCCCGCGCATGCAACAGCAGAAACCATGGCTGAGACAAACCCGATGCGAAGAACCTTCGAGCGCATGCGCGGCACGATAGCAGGAAAGCGCAGGTGCGGGAGTGGTCTGCCCTGGCGAATCGTCGTTGGGCCGTTGCGTCAGGGGCGATGCGCGCGCGAAGCAAACATCCCTCTACAAGCGTGATTGCCCTATACTTGCCCGCGGAGAGATCGCATGGCCAAAAGCAAAACGGACAGCGACATCGCTGACTTGCCGGAATCGACGATATGGGCAAGGGCCGTCGCGCTTGGAACGGCCGTTCTCGGTATCACGCTGACGGATCGAGCGCTCAATGCAAAGAACGTCGACCGACTCGGACGGCGTGCACGCGAGATCGCCTTCACGCTCGGCTCGACTCTCGAAGCGCTGATCGAAGAGCTGCACACGCGTTTGGTGGCGACTGGTGGAAAGCTCGATTGCGACAGGTTGCGCACGGCGCGTTGTGCTCACGCGCTGTTGCAATCCATCGCGACCCAGAAGAGCGAAGCCATCGTCGAATACCTGGCCAACACACGCCTCGAAACAAGCTCGTCCGCGGTGCAATCAACCCTGGCCACCGCCACGGATTCACTCGAAACACTGCGCGATGCCATCGTGATTCGTACGCTCACGTGCCTCGCAGAACTCGAACGAACTGATCTTTCGGCCGCGAAGTATCTGCGCGAAGCTCGAACGATCCTGCAACAAGACGAGACACGCAGGTCGCTACCATTCGAGCTGCGTATGGTGATCGGATCGGCTGAAGCGTACTTGTCGACAGGCAAGCAGAGCATGCTTGGCGCAACGGCGTTCGAATCGACACAAGACCTCGACTTCGCCACGCCGGCCCCTTCGACCGTAACGAGCCTCGTGATGCCGACAGACGTCGTCATCGAATCGAAGCAGCGACCAACGCCGCCACCGAGTCAGCCGAAGCCAATGACATCGAAGCGCAACGCGCTGCTACAAACGCTCATTTCCGAGAACGCTCCGGTGCGGATCAACGTCGAGCGTAAAGGCACAGGGCTCGATCGAGCAGGCGCTCGAGCGTTACTGAACGAAGCGATGAAAGAAGCAGCGGAGCGGATCGACAAGTCGAGCGCACCGATGTTGGTGACTGTCGTGCTCACGCTGGATGTGTCGCGCGAGTAAAACTCACACCGATTGTTCGAGCGCGTAATATTTCACCGGCTCGTCGCGTAGCCACGTTCGTTGACGACGCGCAAACACTCGCGTCGCCCGCACGATCGTATCGACCAGCTCGTCTTGCGGGAGCTGCCCTTCGACATACGCACGCACTTCTTTGTAGCCAACCGATCCCATCGCTCGCGTGGTCGCATGTCCCTTGGCGAGTAGCTGACGCACTTCGTCGATCCATCCGGCCTCGATCCACTTCACCACGCGCGCTCGAATCCGCTCGTCTTGCGCTTCACGCGACACCGCAACTCCGACCAACCTCGCCGGGTATCGTTCCTCGACAAACCCATGCTCGGCAAACCATTCGCTCTGCGGTTTGCCCGAAAGCTCGTGGATTTCCAGCGCTCGGCTCACCCGTATGAAATCATTGGGGGCCAAACGTTTTGCGCTCTCCGGATCGACGACGGCAAGTAACGCATGCAGAGCTGCTCGTCCCGATGCCGCGACAAACTCTGCATGTCGTGCGCGAATTTCTGCGTTTGCGGGCGGCGCCGCCATGAGCCCGCGCACGAGCGCTTTCACCCATAGAAACGTTCCGCCAACGATGATCGGCACACGTCCTCGACGACGCACATCAGCGATCGCGCGATCAGCCATCGATGCATACGTGGCTGCATCGATCGGCTCGAACGGATCCGCCACGGACACCAAATGATGCGCTGCACGCCGCAGTTCGTCTTCCGTGGGCTTGCCTGAGCCAACGTCGTAGTCGCGGTAGATTTGAACGCTGTCGGCGCCGATGATTTCGCCCCCGAACGATTCTGCAAGACGCAGACCGAGCTCCGTTTTGCCCGTAGCCGTGGGGCCGACGACGACCAATAGTTCGTCTTTTGTCGGCGGTTCTACGAGTCGCCACGACGGCGGCTGAGCGTTTTGGTTGGGTTCGTCCATGACCGACGCGGCGTTTGCGAGGGCGCGACTTGTAGCAGCATCACGACCTCAGGTCCCACGCGCTGCACGAAGAACCTCCCAGGACAGCGCCGTTTGCGCTACCTTGCGCGCCCCATGTCCGACACTCGCGACTTGCTCCTCGAGATCGGCTGCGAAGAGCTGCCGGCCTCTTTCGTCGATGCCGCGCTGCGTGCGCTGCCCGAGCTCGTGCAAAAAAGGCTCGCTGATCTCAGGCTCGTTCACGGCGCCATCCGTGCGCTCGGTACACCTCGACGTCTGGCCGTGTTCGTCTCGTCCGTGGCCGAACGTCAACCGGATCTCGAAGAAGAGGTCACCGGCCCGCCCGTCAAAGCCGCGTTCAAAGACGGCGTGCCGACGAAAGCAGCCGAAGCGTTTGCTGGGAAAATCGGCTGTGCGGTTGCGGATTTGCGACGAGTCGAAACCCCCAAGGGCGAGTACCTCGTAGGCACGCGACGCGAAAAAGGACAAGCCTCGGCGGCGCTGCTGGCGGATAGTTTGAGCTCCATCATTCCGGCGATCCCGTTTCGCAAGTCGATGCGTTGGGGCACGGGCGAGTTCGCATTTGGGCGTCCGATCCACTGGATCGTCGCACTTTTTGGAACCGACGTGATCGACTTCGAGGTGGCGGGCATCAAGACCGGGCGTACTTCCTTCGGTCACCGATTCCTTGCACCTCAAACGATTTCGTTCCCGTCCGCAGATTCGTACATCGACACCCTGCGCTCTGCGCATGTGCTCGTCGACCCGGGCGAACGCGCTCGAGTGATGAAGGAGCGGCTGCTCGAAGCTGCGAAAAACGCAGGCGGAACGCTCATCGAGGACGACTTCCTGATCGGGGAAAACCTTTCGCTCGTGGAAGAGCCGCAAGTCATCGTCGGTGGATATGCCGACGAGTTCTTGGAGTTGCCCGAGCGCGTGATTCTCGAAGTGGCGAAGGGACATCAGCGGTACTTCGGTGTGCGCGGTCCCGATGGTCGTTTGCTCCCAAAGTATTTGTCGGTCGTGAACACGGCGTTGGCGCCAGACGTCATTCGCCTCGGAAACGATCGCGTGATGCGTGCGCGTCTGTCGGATGCGCGATTCTTCTATCGCGAGGATCTCGCGGTGCAGCTCGCAGAACGTCGACGCAAGCTGGGTGGCATCGTCTTCCAAAAGCGTCTCGGTACGATGCTCGGCAAGGCGGAGCGTATCGAGCGCCTCGCGCGTGAGCTGGGGCTTCTGTTGACGCTTCCCGAGCCCACGATCATGGCCGCAGCATCAGGTGCGCATCTGGCCAAGTGCGACCTCGTGTCGCTGATGGTTGGTGAGTTCCCCGAGCTCGAAGGCGAGATGGGTCGTGCGTACGCGTTGGCTCAAGGTGCGAGTGTCGAAGTCGCGGAAGTGATTCGCGAGCACTATCAACCGAAGGGCGCGCATGAGGCGACGCCGAAGTCGGATGCGGGTGCGCTCGTTTCGATCGCCGATCGACTCGACACACTCGTGGGTTGTTTCGCGATTGGTTTGACGCCGACGGGTGCAGCGGATCCTTACGGGTTGCGTCGCGCATGCATTGGCATCTTGCGCGTCATGTTCGATCACAGCTTCGACCTACGTTTGTCCGATGCGATTCGTGCGGCGTACGATGGGTATGGCGGCGTAACGCTCGACCTTGGGCCGGCGGAGCTTGCGGACAAACTCAGCGACTTTTTCACCGATCGTTTGCGTGGGTTGCTCTCGGACAAACTCCCGCACGATGCCGTTGGAGCAGCGTTGCCTGTTGCGTTCGAGCGTCCGATCGATGCGCGAGCACGTGCGACGGCGCTGTCGCAACTCGATGCGGCGACGCGCGCGAGCGTGGGCGAGGTGTTCAAGCGAGCGACGAACATCGCGGAGAACGCGCCTGCGGGCGAGCCAGTTGCTCCGCGGCCGGAAGATCATGCGAGTGAACGAGCGGTCTACGATGGCTACGTGACGCTACGCGAAGCGCTGATCGATTTGCGTCGCGCGGGTGATTACGCGACGGCGCTCAAGGAAGTGGCTCGGTTTGCTCCGCTGCTTCAGCAATACTTCTTGGACGTGTTTGTCATGACAGACGACATGCCGGTGCGACAGAATCGCTTGCGTTTGATGAAGGCGATTTCTGACATGTGCTCCACGATTGCGCGTTTCGATCTTCTTGGCGAACGCTGATTCCCTCCTCTTTCCACGGCAGGTCCTTCTGCTAGGTTCTTTATTGAGAACCAATCCCCCCACATGACGCCCTCGCTCGCTCAACTCGGCTATTCCCCGTATTTCGCAGGCCATTTTGCTGTGCATGTTGGCCCGCATCGTTATCCTGCAAGGGTCGTGACCGAGCATCGTGGTGCATACGAAGTGCTGGGAGAAACGATATCGGGCCTGGCGGTTTTAGCGGGCAAGTTCCGACATGAAGTGGAGAGCCCGCTTGATTTGCCGGCCGTAGGGGATTGGGTTGTTCTGGACGAACGTCCGAATACGGAGGGGCGAGCGGTCGTGCATGCGGTTCTTCCGCGACGAACGGCGTTCATTCGCAAGGCGGCGGGGCCGGTGGACAAACCGCAGGTTGTCGCGGCAAACATCGACTTGGCATTTTTGGTCAGCTCGCTCAATCGAGAGTTCAATCCGCGCAGGCTGGAACGTTATTTGGCCATTACGCTGGAAAGCGGCGCAAAGCCGATTTTACTGTTTACGAAATCGGACTTGGGCGATCCGGCGGCAGCATCGAAGTGGGCCGAAGAGAATGCGCCGGGGGTGCCGGTACATGTATCGAGTTCGGTGACGGGCGAGGGGCTCGATACGATTCACGGATATTTGCGTGAAGGAGTCACGGGCGTGCTTTTGGGTTCGTCGGGCGTGGGCAAATCGACGCTGATCAATCGATTGATTGGGGAAGATCGTCAAGCGACGGCGGAAATTCAAGGTGGCACGGACAAGGGCCGGCACACGACGGTTCGTCGCGAGATCATCGTATTGCCTTCGGGTGGATTGGTCATTGATACACCCGGAATGCGTGAAATCGGAGTATGGGCAGCGAATACGGGTTTGGCAGAGACATTCGACGATGTTACGGCGCTGGCTGCGAATTGCCGATTCTCGGATTGTGCTCACGGTGCCGAGCCGGGATGTGCCGTACGTGAAGGCATAACGCAAAAAACGTTGGCCCCGGAACGGTTCGAAAGTTATCGCCGATTGCACGCCGAAGGACAGGGGCTCGAAGTGCCGTCAGCGGGCCGAATGCGTAGTGACGAGGCGCGTAAGGGTCGAGTCTTGGGGCGAGCGAAGCGGGCGTATTCGAAGATCAAGGGTGGTTGAGCCTCGACCTCGCTAGCCCAACCCGCGCGTCCCACAAGAACGCAGCCCGTGTCTCTACCGAACGCGACCGACGCTTGCATCGCACCCGCGAACGAGGCGACCATGTCCGCCATGCACGTTGCTTTCGTGGTGCACGTCGTCAAAGGTGTCGATCCCGAAGAGCTGATCTCCGAGGAGACCAAGCGCGAGACTAAAGCCGTCGTCATGTCGCTCGAAGACGCAGGCAAAATGGGCTTTTCCGCCTCCGGGATCAAACCCAAGGACGGCCTCGAAGTCGCCATCATCATCGTCGCTCAACGTGACGCTCCTTGGATCGCTCGTAGCCTCGAGCAACACGATCACGTCGGCGGCTTTCAACAAGTCGACGTCAACATCGGCTGAACACGCTCTGAAACGTCTCAGCGCTTTTTCGCCAGCACGCGCGTGTAGATGTCTCGTTTGCTCCGCGCACTCACCAGCGCCACTTCATCAGCCACGTCACGTGCTCGTCTACCCTTCGACAAACCTTCGTCGATCAAGCGATCGATCTCTTCGTCGCTCATTGCTTGGTGCTCCAACGATCCTCGCGGGCCGATCACGATCGTCACTTCGCCCAAGATCTCTCGATTTTTCGTAACCCGTGCCAACTCGTCGATCGAACCGCGTAAGAACTCTTCGTGCACCTTCGTCAGCTCTCGCGCGACGACAGCTCGTCGCAAAGGTTCGATACGCGCCAAGTCTGCAAGCGTCTCCGAAGTTCGTTCGGGTGACTCGAACAGCACCACGACTTCCGGCGTCGATCGTATGAGCTCCAATGATTCTCGACGCTCGGGTCCTTTACGCGGCAAAAACCCAAGAAAACGAAACGCTCCCCCGGACAAACCCGACGCCGCGAGCGCTGCGAGCACCGCGGATGGACCGGGAATCGGCACGATGCACACGCCCGCTTCCGCGGCTGCACGCACCAGCTCGGTGCCCGGATCACTCACGACCGGCGTGCCTGCATCGGTCACGAGCGCGATGTCTTCACCCGCAACGAGACGCTCGACCACACGCGCGACATCGTGCGCCGATGCGTGTGCATCGAGTCGTTCGAGCGGTTTGCTCAAGCCGAGATGCGTGAGCAGTCCACGCGTTCTGCGCGTGTCTTCCGCGGCAACACGCGCGACCTTCGACAACGTTTCGACCGCTCGCGCACTGAGATCACCGAGATGACCGATGGGCGTCGCCACCACGTAGAGCACGCCGCCCTTGGCCGTCGTGTTCATCCTTCGATGCCCACAGCATCTCCGAGCTCTTCTTTGAGGTACTCGCGCAGCTTCGATGCCAAGCGCGCTTCGAGCTGCCGCACGCGCTCACGCGACACACCGAACTCGTCGCCAAGCTCCTGAAGCGTCACGGGTTCGTCCGAGAACATGCGTTTGTCGAAGATGATTGTGTCTTTGCCCTTGAGCGTTTCGCGAAACCTGCCGAGTCGTTCGCGAACCATCTGATCCATCTCTTGCGCTTCGTACTCCGTGTCGGGGCCACTGATGGACGAAGGCATCAGATCGATGCGTGCAACAGGGCGACCTTCGCTGTCACCAACGGGCGCATCGAGCGACGCTTCGCCACTCGAAAGACGTCGATCCATGTCGACGACTTCGCTTTCGTCGACGGACAGTCGCCGTGCGATTTCAGCCGCCGTGGGCTCGATACCCATCGCCGAAAGTCTGGCTTTCTCTTTGTTGAGGTTGAAGAACAGCTTGCGTTGCGCCTGCGTCGTGCCGAGCTTCACGAGGCGCCAGTTGTTCAGGATGAACCTCAAGATGTACGCGCGTATCCACCACGCCGCGTACGAGCTGAGCTTTACGCCGCGGTACGGATCGTAGCGTTTCACCGCCTGCATCAGCCCGATGTTGCCCTCTTGAATGAGGTCCATGATGTTCTTGTAGGCGCGGCGGTATTCGTACGCGAGCTTGACGACGAGGCGCAGGTTTGCCGTGACCAACCTCGCGGCGGTCTTCACGTCTTGCGTCTCGACGTAGTGCCGCGTCAGCCGTTGTTCTTCTTCGGGCGTGAGCAGCGAATGACGCTGCACTTCGTGCAAATAGGCTTGCAGTGGATCGGTGCGCGACAACGCGAAGTCCGAATCGCGTGATGCAGACGCACTGCCACGTGGTTTGACGACCTTGACGACCTTGACGACCTTGACGACATCGATGGCATCGACATCGCCGTCATCGATTTCGCCATCGACGATTTCCGCCTCGGCCTCGATGACTTCGCCGTCGCCGTCGGACCTTTCGGAGTCCTCGTCGTGGTCGTCGCGGTCGTCGGACTGAGCACGGGAAGGCTCAATGGCGCGCGACGCGGTTTTTACGGCCTTTGCGCCGGCCATCATGGTGGACCGTTTGCCCTGACCATCTGCCTCGCCTGCCGCAGCTTTCTTCGTTTTTGCGCGCGGCTCGGTTTTCTTCGTCGCCACCCGGGTACCTCTCGCGACGTTCTTATTACACCTTCACCCTCGCGCGCTAGCTGACCGTTCGCGGGGCACGAGGAACGTGCTAGAGCCCTCGCTGCGTGAGTACCTCCGCGCCTCCCCCGTCGTCCATTTCGGCCAAGCAAACGCTTCGGCCTTGGTACCTACTCGCGACCATGGTCGTGGCGTGGATCATCGGCATTCGCGGCCTTGCTGACTCGGTTACTGCTTTGCAGTTCTTGCGCGAGGGCAAGATACCGGACGTCCAAGCGCTGGTTCGCGGATTGAAGGATGCGAGCGAGCCACTTGCAGCGCTCGATGATCTGCTGCGCTCGGCACGCTTGCGCTCGCTTGTCGAAGCCGCGGCCATCGCGTTTCCTCTCTCCGTCGGCAAGCTGATCTTGTCGGTGTTGCTCGTGATTTCGAGCGGCATGGCGATGAGTGGTCGTCCAGGCTCCCGACAGCTTGCCATTCAAGCGCTCCTTGCAAATGCTTTGCTCTCGATCGCCACGTTTTGGCTTCTGCGCGACGCGCGTTATGCGTGGATCGACGTCATCGTGAGCGTGCGCGACGCACTGCCCAAGGTGCTCGCCAACGAGCCTCCGCAGACCCTGCAAATTTGGACTGCCATCCTGGACAAACCAGTGCTTCTGTCGCTGTCGCGAATGTCTCTCATTCTGCTCGACGTCGGTGCGCTCTTCATGGGCGCAGTTGCTTTGACCACCAACAAAACCAAAGCGTACTTCGATGCCGTTGCAGAGGAGGCCGAAGAAGCTGAGGATCCGTGAGTGAATCGTTGGGACGCGTAAGAGTTTTACCCGACGATCTTGCCAACCAGATCGCCGCGGGTGAAGTCGTCGAAAGGCCGGCGAGCGTCGTCAAAGAGCTCGTCGAAAATGCGCTCGATGCCGGCGCGAAACGAGTGCGAGTCGACATCGAAGGCGGAGGTGTCGTGCTCGTGCGCGTCTCCGACGATGGCGACGGAATGCCTCGCAGCGATGCTCAACTTTCCGTCGTGCGACACGCCACGAGCAAGATTCGATCGATCGAAGATCTGCGCGTGATTGCGAGCTTCGGATTTCGTGGTGAAGCGCTTCCGAGCATCGCGAGCGTCAGTCGTTTTGCACTGCGCACGCGCACGCGAGACGACGTCGAAGGCACGCTCGTACGCATCGAAGGCGGTGGCGCTACGGAGGTCTCACCGTGTGGCGTTGCGGTGGGCACGAGTGTCGAAGTGCGGG
>CAZETM010000171.1:0-3635 GCA_964514885.1 uncultured Polyangium sp.
GCTCTCCCAACGAAGCAGGCGTGAGTCTCGCGATCATCGAATCACTCGCGAGCCATCAACCTATCCTCGGGGTTTGTCTCGGCCACCAAGCGCTCGCGCAAGTCTACGGAGGTCGCGTCGTTCGTGCCGAGCGCATCATGCACGGCAAAACCTCGCCGATCGACCACGATGGCCGCACGATCTTCAGCGGCCTGCCGAGGCCCTTCGTCGCTACGCGTTACCACTCGCTCATCGTCGAACGAGAAAGCTTGCCGGCGGATCTCGAAGTCTCCGCATGGACGCACGAAGGCGAGATCATGGGCCTGCGACACAAGCGTCTGCCCGTCGAAGGCGTGCAGTTTCATCCGGAATCAATCCTCACGCTCCGAGGCATGGATCTGCTCCGCAACTGGCTCGATGCAGTGAAAGCACATGCGCTGCACAAGCAAGGAGCCGCAGCATGAGCGCCGCGACAACCGAGTTCCGTCGCATCTTCGACGAGATCGCGAACGACGCAGGGCCTTCACCCGAAGTCATCCGTGACGCGATTCGAGCGATCCTCGCGGGTGCATGGACACCGGTTCAAGTCGCCGGGTTTGCCGTCGCGTTACGCATGCGTGGCGAACATGCAGCCACGATCGCGGCGGCCGCAGAAACGCTTTGTGATCATATGATCATCGTCGATCACGGTTTGCCCCTGGTCGCGGATACGTGCGGCACCGGAGGCGACGGATTGGGCACGATCAACATCTCGACAGCCGCCGCGCTCGTCGTCGCCGGTGCAGGCATTCCAGTCGCCAAACACGGCAATCGCAGCGTTTCGAGCCGCTCGGGCAGCGCCGATGTGCTCGAAGCGCTCGGCGTTCCGATCGACGTTCCACCGGACAAACAAGCCCACGTTTTGCGTGAAGCGGGCATCGCGTTCTTGTTCGCGCCTGCCCATCACCCTGCATTACGTCACAGCGTTACGGCGAGACGCGAGCTTGCCGTACGCACGATCTTCAACGCGTTGGGACCATTGGCCAACCCTGCACGAGCTACGCATCGACTGCTCGGCACCTACGATCACGCACTGCGTCCCGTGCTTGCTGCTGCGCTGGCAAACCTGGGTGTGCGTCGTGCATGGGTGTTGCGAGGTGACGATGGCCTCGATGAAGTGAGTCCATTCGGGCCAACTCGCATCACGGAGCTTGCCGGGGGCAAACTCTTTGAACGAGTCGTTCGACCTGAAACGTTTGGGCTCAAACCATCACCGGCGAACGCAATTGCTGGTGGATCCGCCGAGGAAAATGCAGCGATCATTCGTGCGGTTCTCGAAGGACAAACGCATCCGGCTCGTGACGCGATCGTTCTCAACGCCGCCGCAACGCTGGCCGTGTGCCGCGAGATCGATGACGAACGGGACTTCCCCGTCCTCGCCGCAGAAGCATCGCGCGTGATCGAGAACGGACAAGCTCTTCGAAAGCTCGAAGCACTACGCACCGCAGCCTCGAACGCACGCACATGAGCTCGTGGCTCGAACGCATCCTCGAATCGAAACGTGACGAGATTGCACGTCTCCGAGCGAGTCCTCCACGCACCTCGGCTCGCCCACCTGGTGGTTTGGTACTCCAAACCTTACGACGTTCTGCTGGTCAACCACTGCGACTCATCGCCGAGATCAAACCGCGGTCACCATCGGCTGGACCTCTGTCGAGCGCGTTATCGATCACGGACCGAGCCATCGTCTACGCCGAAGCCGGAGCGGCGATGATCAGCGTGCTCGTTGACGAGCCGTTCTTTGGCGGGTCGTACGACAACCTCGCAGCTTGTCGAGATCGGCTCGACGAGATCTACGGGGCGTCGCGACCTCGTTTGCTCTGCAAGGAATTCGTTGTCGATGCCGTACAGATCGATCACGCAGCATCAGCAGGTGCGGATGCAGTGCTCTTGATAACGCGGATCGTATCGGCGAACGAGCTGTCGGCGCTGGCTACGCATGCGCGTTACGTAGGACTGGAACCGTTCGTGGAAGTGACGAGCGAGGATGAATTGGCAGCGGCGATGGATTCGGGAGCGCGCGTGGTGGGCGTGAATGCACGGGACTTGGATACGCTGGTCATGAATCCGGAACGAGCGGCCACGGTGCTGGCACGAATCGATGCAAGCGTCGTACGAGTGCACTTGTCGGGATTGGGGTCAGCGGAGGACGTGGCGCGCATAACGCAAGGAACTGCGGACGCGGCGCTGATTGGAGAAGCGCTGATGCGACAGGATGATCCGCGGGACTTGTTGAGGGAAATGGTGAGGCGATCCGCGGACAAACCGTGAGTCATTCGCTCGGGCTGGGTGCCGGCGTGGGCTCAGGGTTTTTCTGGACGAGCCAAAAGCGTGAGAAATCGATGTCAAGCTCGAACGGCGGCAGCCGCATGACTTGGTTGTCTTCGGCGGTCTCGAAGAGCAGTGGCTTTCCATTGACCGATTGATAGACTTCAACCAATTGAAGCGCGGGCTCGATGAGCCAAATCCATTCCACGCCGAATTTGGCGTAAAGCGGAAGTTTCTTGGTCCGGTCTGTACGTGCAGTCGACGGCGAGAGGACCTCGCAACAAAAATCGGGAAGGATGGTGATCGGTGAGCCGTCTGGCGGATCCGGGCATCGTTCGACACGCCAACCGGCGATGTCGGGAGCCGTCATCCGAACGGCGAAACGCACGTCTGGCTCTTGTTCGATCCACCAACCTGTACCGCCAGAATTCTTGTCTACAGGTCCGAGCTGTCGGTAGAGATTGCCAGCAGCCCGTCGATGTTTCGCCATCGGTCGCGCCATCGTGGTGATGACACCGGGCTCGAGAATCTCGCCCGTAACGCCCTCGGGAAACATCTGAATTTGCTTCAGCAGCTCCTCGAAAGTGGGGACGCTCTTGACTTCGGGGTTTGGATAAAGGTTTCTCGCAGGCTCGCCCATCGCGAGCGAGCCTAGCATGAAACCGAGTCGATCAACGCTTGTTCAGCAAATTCGCGAACGGGTTGTTCGTGAACTTCGCTTGTTGTTGAGCCGGTTGGCCCTTGCCTTGGGTTTGTCCCCGCTGCGGAGGCTGTCCTCGGCCCTGCTGCTGCTGTTGCTGCGGTGCATTCTGCTGCTGATGCTGATCCGGCCGCGCATCTTTACGCGCCGAAAGCGAAATACGCTTGCGCGCCATATCCACTTCCATCACGCGCACCTTGATCTTGTCGCCCACCTTCACCACGTCGCTGGGGTCTTTGACGAATTTGTCCGCCAATTGCGATACGTGCACCAATCCATCCTGATGCACACCGACATCGACGAACGCTCCGAATGCCGTCACGTTCGTGACAATCCCCTCGAGCTCCATGCCTAGCTTCAAGTCATCCATCGTCCGCACATCGTCGCGGAACTTCGGAGCCTCGAAAACCGCACGAGGATCCCGCCCGGGTTTCTTCAATTCGGACACGATGTCATTCATCGTGAATTCACCGACGTCAGTACCGACGTACTTTTTCGCATCAATGCGCGAAATGAGCTTCATGTCGCCGACGAGCGAAGCCACGGGCACGCCAAGGTCGGTCGCAATCTTTTCCACGAGCGAATAGCGCTCGGGATGCACGGCACTTCCATCGAGCGGGTGCTCACCGCCGCGAACCCGCAAAAAGCC
>CAZETM010000171.1:3735-14811 GCA_964514885.1 uncultured Polyangium sp.
ACGTCGTGCTGGTATTGCCCCACGCCAATGCTCTTCGGATCGAGCTTCACCAACTCCGCAAGTGGATCCTGAAGCCGCCGCGCAATGCTAATCGCCCCGCGCACGGTCAAATCCAAATCGGGGAATTCCTCACGCGCCACGTCGCTCGCCGAATATATGCTCGCCCCCGACTCGCTCACGGACAAACACATGACCTCTTTCAGTCCCTCGGCGACGAGCACATCCCGGACAAACGTTTCCGTTTCGCGCCCGTGCGTGCCATTGCCAACGGCCACGGCGTACACTTCGTATTTGCGACACAATTCGCGAATGGTCTTCTTGGCCTTATCAATGGCGCCGTCACCTTGCACCAAATAAATATTTTCGTTGGCCAAGAGCTTGCCCGTGTCATCGACAACGACACACTTGCATCCCGTGCGTTGACCAGGATCGATTCCGAGCACCGTATGCCGCCCAAACGGCGCCGACAAAAGCAGCTCGCGAAGGTTCTGCGCAAATATCTCGACCGCCGCTCGGTCCGAGATCTGCTTCATTTCGACACGCACATCAATTTGTACGCTCGGTGCAAGCAGCCGCTTGTACGCATCTCCCACGGCCTTCGTCAATTCACCAGCCCACGGTGATGCCGCATTGACGTTCGCCATTTTACCAATCGGCCCAAGCTGCGTTTCGCCATCGAGATCCACCGACGCGCGCAAAATCCCTTCCGCTTCGCCTCGACGAATCGCCAAATATCGATGCGACGGCATTCCCGCAACAGCGCCCTCGAACGTGGCGTACGTGTCGAACTTCGTCGCTTTGCCCTCGTGCTCTTCGTTTTTCTTGACGCGAATCACGCCGTCTCGCATGTACGCTTCACGCACGACCTTGCGGACGTCGGCATTTTCTGCAATTCGCTCCGCACAGATGTCTCGCGCCCCAGCCAGCGCCGCCGCAACATTGGGCACTTCCTTGGCGGCATCGACAAACTTTTCCGCTTCGCCGTCAGGACTACCTTCTTTCGCTTGCGACCAAATACGATCCGCCAGCGGTTCGAGACCCCGCTCCCTCGCAATGATCGCTCGCGTCCGGCGCTTCGGCTTGAACGGCAAATAAAGGTCTTCAAGCTCTGCTTTGGTCGTACACCCAAGCAGTTTCTTTTGCAGCTCGGCCGTCAGCTTGCCTTGCTTGCCGATTTCATCGAGCACCGCACGACGGCGCTCGTCAAGCTCGACAAGATACGTACGACGCTCTTCGATAGCGCGAATCTGGACTTCGTCGAGCCCCCCCGTAGCTTCCTTGCGGTAACGCGCGATAAAGGGCACCGTCGCGCCCTCGGCCAACAGCGCCACGACCGAGGAAACTCCCGAGCGCGGCAACGAAAGCTCGACCGCCAACGTGGGCACCGGATCGAAGGGCGGAAGGGGCGTGGTCGTAGAAACCTGCGGATTCGTGTCAGTCATGGCAGTCATCAGGCGGGGCGGTGTATGAAGAAACTGGACGGTTGTCCAGGGGAAAATGCATCACGCAGCCTTCGACTGTTGCGTACCAGCAGACTGATTCGAGTCAATGGGCTCCCATTCACTGATCCGGCGCAGATCGACCTGCCGCGTTCCGTCCGGAAGGTCCACGATCAAGTCCTTGAATCGCGCATTTTCCTTGATATCGTCCACGGCGTACGCATGGCGTGCATGAATCGTCTGGGCAAACGTGCTGTCGATTCCCGTGAGCGTGGCAAGGATCTCGATATTCCCATTCATCATGTCCTCGCGCTTCATGCCATAAAGCGGGCTCTGCTCGTCAATCGGATGCATAACCGTCCAGGACATGGCAAACAGCGGATTGGTACTGCGCAGCAGGTTCATGTCGAAGAGGCGCCGCATCGAATCGCCCTCGGTCGTATACTCGAACTTGAAGGCACAAACGTTGATGCTCGCCTCGACGATTTGATTTTGCCGCACGTTGGCCACTCGAAACAACAGATGCGGGATTCCGTTTCGTCTCGTCAACATGGCTACGTCGCTCCAAGCCACTCGCGCCGTGGGTTTGGCGAATTTCCCAAATACCACTCCAGTCGCCAATGCGACGCCGAACAGACCACACACCGCTTCGATCGTCACCAATATGTTTGCATATGTGGTTTTCGGTGCCATGGCGCCATAACCAATGGTCGCCATCGTTTGCACACTGAAGAAAAACGCATCCGTAAATGAGCCAGGCCGGGCCGCGACAATACAATCGCCACCAAGAAGATACAAGATGGCAAACGCAAGGTTTGTCGTGAGGTACGTGAAGACGACGGACGCAAGGACCACGGACCAACGCGCGTCCATCACGAAGTGATAAAAGTCGTTGGTGACGGTGGCCTTGCCCGAGATCGAAATGCCAGCAAATTGACCGCTACGATTCAACGTGCGGACCCAGTTCCTGACGCTCGGCGATGAGTCTTTGGGAGGAGAAGCAGAGGTGGTCACGGATGCACCGTAGCGCAAACGTTCGCCCGGGAAAAGGCTTCTCATTCAGGAGACAATGCCCACCCACCTCAATGCATTTTCACGACCCACGGACGCAAAGTATCGGCCACATCCACCGACACTCGTCCCGCTCCAAGTACGTCATCGAGCGTCGGATCCACCGCCAGCGCCGCATCGACACGCAAAAATGCTGGCACATATACGACTTCTCGACCAAGACCTCCGCCACGAAATACCCGCGCCGTAATGCGCAGCGCATCGGGCAATTGCGCTCCTAGCAGCAGCAAAACACGCGCCGCTTCGACGAAATCCGCCTCGTCCTCGAGCATCCGCGCCGCAAGGTGCCGCAATGCAAGCTCGCGCCGGCGCAATACTCCGAGCACTCCCGCTCGCCGCTCGAGGACCAATGCTCGGCCCTCCTGGTCATCCACGCCAAACCTCGTGCCCAAAGCGAAAATACCGATGCCCAAACCATTCGCTCGACAACGCGGGAGTACGTGCCCGGCGATTTCATGCAATACCGTGCGCTCGACATCCGCCACCGTCACCCGACGTCCCATGGCGATTTGGACAAATCCGTCGCCCGTCGCCGCAAGAGCCGACGAATCCCGCGCCACGACGACTCGAAATGGGAGCTTGCTCGCGCCGATTTCCTCACGCATGCGCACGAGCAGCGAACGGGGATCGGACGGATCGTCACTACGAACCCAATCCTCGGGCAAACTCGTTTGGTCCTCAAAAGGTTCGTCCAGCCAATTTTTAGCCAAACCATCGGCCACTTCGTCGAAATGGTCGCGTCGACCAAACCGCTTGCGCGCCAATTCCCGCATTCGATCGGTGCCCACGGCCGAACAAACCGCCGCCTCGTAGATCAATTCCTGCGCCCGATCAGCGTAAACACGCCCAAGAGGCCCCTCGCTGTCCAAACATGACGCCATTGCTTCGAGGTGCCGAGCCAGCGGGCGATGGTCAGGCGCGGGCGAATACGTAAATCGAGGCGCGCACTCTTCACCTCGCGCCCATAACGCGCCCAACTGTGCAAGCTCGGCGGCTAAATCAATCGGCGTCGTAGCGGAAATGATCCGCACACGACTCGATGCGTCGCGCAAGGTGTTTTCCGCGTGCACAACCCACGCCGGCGGCTTCATGTCAAAGTAGATTCGCCGCTAGCTCCGCCAGCTCGCTACGTTCGCCCTTCGCCAGCACTATGTGCCCGGCCAAACCCACGGGCTTGAAACGATCCGCGACGACACTGAGCCCATTGGACATCGAATCCACGTAGGGATTGTCAATCTGATGCGGATCCCCAGTCAGCACGACTTTCGTCCCCTCGCCCGCTCGCGTGATGATCGTCTTGACCTCGTGCGGCGTCAAATTCTGCGCCTCGTCCACGATCAGGTATTGGTTCGGTAAACTCCGACCACGAATGTACGTAATGGGCTCGACCTGCACCAATCCACTTTCGAGCAGTTGCATGAAGCCTCGCCCTTCTCGCCCCTTCGTACCCGCCGAATTCGAGAACAAGAATTCGAGATTGTCGAAAATCGGCTGCATCCACGGATTCAACTTCTCGTCGACATCGCCCGGCAAATACCCGATGTCACGGCCGAGCGGAATAATGGGACGACTCACGAGCATCCGCGTATATGCCCCCTCGTCCACCGTCCGATGAAGCCCCGCCGCAAGCGCCAAGAGCGTTTTGCCCGTCCCCGCTTTGCCCACCAACGTCACCAAACGAATCGTATCGTCGAGCAACAAATCGAGCGCATACGCCTGCTCCTTGTTGCGCGGACGTACACCCATCACACCATCACGCGATACCCGCAACGCCAAAACCTGTTTGCTCTGCGCATCATAACGACCCAGCGCCGAATGCTGCGGATTCGCCTGATCGCGCAACAAGACCCCCGCATTGGGACTCAGCGAGTCATGGTCGGCAAGCGCGACAAACCCGTGCGCGAAAAACGTATCGACATCCGCACCCGGCACGTCGATCTCCATGATCGGCGGCTGATCTTCGGGATCCGGCGCACGCTGACTCTCGTACGTCTCACTGGTCACGCCAAGCGCATCGGCCCGGATACGCAAATTCGTGTCCATCGTGACGAAGACCGTCAACTTCGACAGATCCTTGTCCCGTACGTCAATCGCCGTCTGGAGGATCGCCAAGTCCTGCGACCGCGGTTCGAGTCCCACGAGCAGGTTGGGGCGCCTTTCCGGAATCGCAATCCGCAGCGTGCCGCCATGCTCCAGCGACACGCCCGCGCTCAGTGCACCGGCGGCGCTGCGTAAGCCATCGAGAAGTCGAGCTATCGTGCGCGCATTTCGCCCGCGCTCGGTTCCTTCACGTTTGAACTTGTCGACCTCCTCGATCGCGTAAATCGGGATGACGAGATCATTGTCCTCGAACTTGAAAATTGCATGAGGGTCGTGGAGGAGGACGTTGGCGTCGAGGACGTAGTTTTTCCGCATGTTCGAGCTTCTTTGGAAGTGAAAAGCAGTCCTTTGGGGTAGCTTTGAGGCGCTCCACGCGCAAGGAAGGACTTCGGGTTTTGCTGCAGACGCTGCCAAGCGGTCATTGCTGGACGGACGTTTTCGTTGGTGTGTCCATCCATGTGTTGATCAACGGACAAACCTTGTGGCCTCAAACCAATCGCACGTATCGGCCATGTCGAATGAGCGCTTCGCCATCAAGGTCGACGTCGTTGTCCGCGACTGCAAACGGAAGCTGGCCATGCGAAGACCAGTGCGCCCCCGTACGCGGGGCAAGCGGATCTCCGAGACATAAATGCACCCCAGGCATGACCTCGTCATAGAGCAGCTCGCCCAGCGGCGCCGCGACACCAATGTTCGCGCCGAGCCTGATGAGACCAACCCGATCGTGACCGAGTCCATCGCTCATAAACTTCTTCACGTACAACTCGAGCGCGGCGTCGCGACACTCGACCGCTTTCACTCGCCCAGCCTCGAACATGAGCCGCAGCGGACGATTCGATAACGAGCCGAGCCGACTGCCGAGCCCTCCACCCATCGAGGCATCGACGACGTAGGTGCCAGTAACCGAGGACGGAGACGAGACGAGCGCACCGTAGGGGACGTTGAGCCACTGGCCTGGATTGAGCGGGCTGCCCATGGGAAACCAGCGCAAATGCGGGGCCATTTCGATCTCGAGCGACGTGCCCGCAGGCGAGCGAACGTGCAGACGAGACTGAGGTCGCAAGGCGGTTCGGAGCGACGTGAGCAAGTCGAAGATGCGATGCGGATTGGTCACCAAACCGCCGATGAACGCCTTGCGGCTCGTGCCGACGATGTGGACGTGACGCGCTCGCGCTGCGATCGCGGCGGTGACGAACGTGTGACGCGCATCGTATTCGCCTTCTTCGTTTGTTGTGACAAACACGGTCGCATCCGCCGACGATGCAGCCTCGAGAGCTTCTTGCGGACAACGTGACCACGGTCGCGCAGCAAACGCTTCGATATCCACACGGGTCACGCGCGCTCCGCGCTCGAGAGCCGCGAGCTCGAAAGCATTCGCCATCGGCTCGTTTGCCCGATCGTGAACGAGCGTCAGTCGTTCGTTGCGGTTGAGCTGCACGAGCTCTTCGAGAACTCGTTGTGCAGGTGCGGACAAGCCCGCATCGATCGCTGCCATGGACGCGGTCGAACTGGACCGCAGTGGGTTGACGGCCCGCATCGTCGCGGAAGACGACGCCCTCGGTTCGATCGCGGGTGGCAACGGTGATGCCGACGTGGAAACTCGAGGTGGAAACGGTGTTTGTCCAGACGTCATGTCGGACGGCGGAGGAGGTGGCGGCGGGATGGATCCGCGGGGCACTCGCAACGTTGGAGCCGAAGACATGGCTGGTGAAGTCGCAGGCACCGGCGTGGGCCTACGCATCGCAGGCATCGACAGCGGCGTGGGCCTACGCATCATCGGCGGCGGAGTGGGCGTGATGCGGTTGTCCGGAGGAGGCATCGTGGACTTGCGTGTCAACGGAGGCAGCGGCGTGATGCGGTTTTCCGGAGGAGGAGGCATCGTGGACTTACGTGTCGACGGGGGCAACGGCGTGATGCGGTTTTCCGGAGGCGGCATGGTCGATCGGCGAGCCGACGATGGGAGCGGTGTCGTACGTGACGAACCCGCATCATCTTCCAGCGCGTCGGAAGCTTCCCCACTGCGCGGCTGGGCCGCGGGCAGGTTCGTCGCAGAACGCCGTGAAGATCCGTGCGCAGAACTGGTCGGCGAAGAAATATCCGGCGGAGTTTTCCCCAATGTCACGTTGTTGACGGTAGTCGAATTTGGGACACTTGTCAGGCGTTCTCGACATCAGGCCGTCACGAGCTGGTCTTGCAGGGCAGGTGGCTCCGTCCGCACCATACAATGGATCAAACGATCACATGTCGATCAGATAATCTTTGATCTTATACAACAAGGCCCGATGACTGATTTCCAAAACCTCGGCGGCGCGCGTGCGATTGCCTTTGGTTTTTGCCAAGGCGCGACGAATCAGGATCTCTTCAATGATGCGGGAGGTCTTTTTTATCGACAACTCGCCGCTCGTCAATTGCATTTGCACAGGGTCGCGGGCATCTCGAATTCGATCGGGCAGACCATCGATTTCAATGCAATCTTTTTCGGCGAGCACCATGGACCGTTCGAGTGTATTTTCCAGCTCGCGGACGTTTCCTGGCCATCCGTATTGCAAAAGCAGACGCCGCACTTCGGGAGATACCCCGCGAATGTTGGTGCCAAATCGAGCATTGTTACGGGTGATGAAATGGTCGACCAAGATGGGAATGTCTTCGCGGCGCTCACGCAGAGGCGGAATCGAAATGGGAAGGACATTGATGCGATAAAATAAGTCTTCGCGAAATCGACCGGCTTGGGTTTCGGCCAAAAGGTCTCGATGGGTCGCGGCAAGAATTCGCACATCGATTTTGAGGTCCTTGGAATCCCCGAGGCGCCGAATCGTTTCTTCCTGCAAAACTCGTAACAGTTTGACTTGGAGCTGCAATGGAAGCTCGCCAATTTCGTCGAGCAGCAGAGTGCCCTGATGCGCCTGTTCGAATAGGCCCGTGCGGTCGTTGGTGGCATCAGTGAAGGCGCCGCGCCGATACCCGAACAATTCGCTCTCCAAGAGGTTTTCCGGGATCGCTCCACAGTTGACCGCGACAAACGGAGCATTACGCCGCGACGAACGGCGATGAATCGCTCGCGCCACAAGCTCCTTGCCCACTCCGCTTTCGCCCATCAAAAGGACCGTGGTCTTGTAATCGGCGATCTTCGAGATCGTCTTGAAGATCGACTGCATGGCGGTGCTTTTCGCCAAGATGTCTTCGAATGCGCTGTCGCGAAGAATCTCTTGCTTGAGCGCTCGATTTTCACGCCGCAAAGCTTCACGCTCCTCGGCTTTGCGCAACGTCAAGAGTAATTCTTCGGCTTTGAAGGGTTTCTGAATGTAGTCGTACGCGCCCGCCTTCATCGCTTCGATAGCTTGATCGACGTTGCCATACGCGCTCATGACGATGACCGTCGCGGGATCACCTTTGGCTTTGAGCGTGGCGAGCAAATCGAGGCCGCCGAGCTTGGGCATACGCACGTCGGTCAGGATGAAGTCGGGACCGAAAGAATCGATCAAACCGAGCGCCTCTTCCACGCCGCCCGCAACTTCGACCTCGTATCCGTCACGCTTCAGAAATGTGCGCACGACGAGTCGCAAATTCTCTTCGTCGTCGACAACGAGCACTCGGCGCATCAATGGATCCTTGCAAACTTTTCTACACTCATTCACCCGACTCTGCAACGGTTGCAGTCTGCGCTCATTTGGCATACGCGTGGCAACGCTGGAGCGCTGGGTAGAATCCGGAAACACCGCAAGGAGTTTTTTCGTGAGTTTGATGAATTTTCTCGTCGAGCAAGGCAAAAAGCTCGCGTCCTCGGATCAAGTCGTTCGTCTTTTGAGCAACGACGGGGTGATGAAGGTTGCCACGGGACTGATGGAGACTCGAACCAGGGTCGAAGCAGCTACGGAAAAAGCCTCTGAAGCGCTCGATATTCTGATCAACGGTCACGCGTTGCCCACGATCGATCCTGCCCTGGACGGGACGGATGAAGTGGTGGCGAAGTCGCCGTCGGCGAAGGCAAAACCGGTTGCGGCAGCGGCCCCGACCAACGGCGCAGCAGCGACGGCTCCTGTTGCTCCGACGGACGAGACAAACTCAGCGGCTGTAGCGCCCGCGGCATCGGGGCCGGTCCCTTCGGCTGCGGAAGAAAAGCTGGCGCAACAAATGGCGTCGCGGACGTCGTTGTCGCGCATCGGTGGACGCGATGTGTTCGACAAATGCCGCAAGTTCATGGCGGCCGACAATGCGCGGGCGATGGGAGTGTACCCGTTCTTCAGGCCGCTCGATTTCAACAATGGCCCGGAAGCGTCGCTGGAAGGACGCACGGTGACGATGCTGGGATCGAACAACTATCTGGGGCTGACGACGCATCCGAAGGTGCGCGAGGCGGCGAAGCAGGCGATCGACAAGTACGGGACGAGCATGACCGGATCACGTTTGGTGAACGGTTCGATGCGGATGCACAACGAGCTGGAAGAGAAGCTGGCGGCGTATCACGGCAAAGAAGCAGGGCTGGTGTTCACGACGGGCTACCAAGTGAATCTGGCGACGATCAGCGCGCTGCTGAGCAACAAGAAAAGCGTGGCGGTGATCGACAAGGATGTGCACGCGTCGATTTACGACGGGGTGCGTCTGGCTCAAGCGGCCGGAGCGCGAATGGTTCGGTACAAGCACAACGATCCGGAAGCGCTCGATCAGGCGTTGAGCGAGCTGGAAGCGAACGACGGCGCGTTGGTGATCACGGACGGCGTCTTCAGCGCGCAGGGCGAAATCGCGAACCTGCCAGGATTGGTTGCGGTGGCGAAAAAACACGGCGCGCGAATCTTGGTGGACGATGCGCATGCGCTGGGCGTGATCGGTCCGGGTGGTCGAGGGACTGCGGCGCATTTTGGAGTCGCGGGCGAGGTCGATCTGATCGGCGGGACGTTCTCGAAGTCGATGGCATCGATCGGCGGGTGGCTCGTGGGCGACCGTAAAACGCTCGACTACATTCAGCACTTCGCGTCGAGCTTTCTATTCGCTGCGAGCGCTGCGCCTCCGTGTGTGGCAGCGGCGATGGCAGCGCTCGAGGTGATGCAGGAAGAGCCGTATCGCCAAGACAAACTGCGCGAGAACTTCACGTACATGCGCAACGAGCTGAAGCGTCTTGGGTTCGAACTGGGCAAGACGGAGACCGCGGTCATCCCGATCTACATCCGCGACGATCTGCGAACGGTGATGATGTGGAAGTCGCTGCTGGATGAGCATTCGGTGTACGTGAATCCGTTCATCACGCCGGGAGTGCCTCCGAAGCAGCAGGTGTTGCGTACGAGCTACATGGCGACGCACGAGCGTCATCATCTCGATCGCGCGCTGGAAGCTTTCGAGAAGGTGGGCAAGAAGTTCGGGGTGATCTGAGAGCGTGTTCAACAGGCTGCTGCGCGAACCGGTGCTTCGGTCGGCCTCTCTCAGCGTACTGAAGTACGCCTCGTATCGGCCTCCCTAGCCCCGATTCGCTCGCAACGCCTGTTGAACACGCTCTGGGGGTGAGGTGCGTGTCTTGCACTGTCGTGATACCTATGACGAGGCGACGCGCATTCATGCGTGCCGTCGATGGAGGGTCGTCATGTTCTTGCGTCCATTCTTCGCCAAACTAATCGCCCCGAGCGCCTTGTTCATTGTCTTCGCCCTGGGCGGCGTCGTCGTCGCCAACGGTTGTTACGGGCAGGAAGGCTCGTACCAGTGCGACGAGAATGGGGAAAACTGCTCCATTTGCGACAGTTCCGGCTGCCGCCCTGCGAGTCCGACCGTAAATACGGGCAGTGGCAGCAGCGGAGGTGAAACTGCATGCGACCCGAGCGTGACCACGTGCGGCTGCGCTGCAAATACGGATTGTCCCACCGATACGTTGTGCATCGATGGTTTGTGCATCGTGGGATGCAACAACAGCTTCGAATGCGGCGCGGACAAAGTCTGCGTGAACGGGAAATGCGAAATCAGTTGTAATGCTCAGAGTCCGTGTGACGCGGGATACGTGTGCGACAAGGGATACTGTGTTGCGGACACGGCCAACCCGCAATGCACGGATTCGACGCAGTGTGCAGCGGGAGCAAACTGCATCGATGGCATTTGCCGATTGGGATGCGAAGAAACTTCCGATTGCGCTGCGGACGAGGTTTGCGACGCGACGAACAGCAGTTGCATTCCCAATCCATCACCGACACCGAGCTGCGGGCCGGACAAACCATGCCCAGGAGCCGCGGAATGCGGCGGTGACGGGTATTGCCATTATGGATGCAAGGACCTCACGGAATGCAAGCTAGTCGATAGTCGCTTTTTTGCGTGCGACCTGGGCATTTGCAAGACGGAAGAGGAAGTGAATCCGGAATGCACTCTGCAAAAGCCCTGCCCCGTAGGAAAAGATTGCGTGTCGAATCAGTGTTTGTGATCGACCGCATCGCCCCTCCGCTCCTCACCCCCCGGCCCCCTCTCCAACTTCGCTTCGCTACGTGGAGAGGGG
>CAZETM010000172.1:0-14727 GCA_964514885.1 uncultured Polyangium sp.
GAGGGCCGCCATTGCGCAAGAGGGCTCCGCTCGGGCAGCTCTCGCTACCGTTTCCAAAGAGACGTCGCGCGTGAAAATGCCCCCGCATCTTGCATAATGTTGCGCTCGTATTTGCTGGCGCCCGAGCACACGTGTGTCTGCGGCTCAAGAAACATCGAGGCGCCGGCCGCTGACGATCACCACGCCGAAGAAGCGCGTGTGCTGGATGTGCGTGAGAATGCGAGGTGTGGTCAATGACGCGTAGCGAGGTAGACGCGTCAATGGCGAAATTGCCGGGTTATTTTTCCTAGGCACCGGCCTCGCGGTTGTCGGTATGCTCGACGATCAAGAAGATCAAGTGGCCGCGGATCCCCGCCATGATTGGCCTTCACCGAGTACGGACTTATGTGTCCTACCCCAGCAACGCGCGCAGGTAGTCGACCAGGGCGCCGGCGCGAGCCTTGATGGAATCACCGAACAACATGCCGATAAGCCCCTTGGTCACCGCCACGCTGTTCGCCTTGTAGGGCATCCAGGTGTCCTTGGCGAGCGACTCGGTGTGGCTCATGATCGACTTGCGGTTGACGAAGTTGAAGTAGGCGTCTTCGCTCTGAAGGAAGCCCATGCCCGACTGCTTGTAGCCGCTGAAGGGCAGGGTGATGCAGCCGCCGATCTGCACCGAGTTGTTGATCATCACTCCACCGGTTTGCATCCGCTTCGCCAGTTCCACGCCCTTTTCGACGTCGCGGGTCCAGATGCTCCCCGAGAGTCCATAGTCGCAGTCGTTGCTGAGCGCGATCATCTCGTCGACGGAGGACGTCGTCTGCAGGCAAAGAAAGGGACCGAAGGTCTCCTCCTTCATGATCAACATGTCGCCGGTGCAGTCCGTCAACAGCGTGGGTTCGCAGTAGAGACGACCGCCGCGCTCCAGGATCTTGCCGCCGTGAACCAGCGTGGCGCCTTTGCCGAGCGCGTCCTGCAGGTGCGCGCGATAGACGTCGGCCTGGGCGTTCACGACGATGGGTCCCAGCTCGTACTGACCATCCTGGACATCGCAGGCCAGACGCAGCTTGCCAAGCTCCGTCTGGAGCGCCGTCGTCAACTGTGCGCTGCAGGCGTCGCTCACATAGATTCGCTCGATACCGACGCAGGTCTGGCCGGCGTTGAAGCAGGCGCCCTGCACCAGTCCCTGGGCCGTATGGGAGATGTCCGCGTCCGACAGGACCAGGGCCGCGTCCTTTCCGCCGAGCTCCAGGATCGCCGGGATCATGCGCTTGCCGGCCCGCTCGCTGACCTTCCTGCCGACGCGCGTCGAGCCGATGAAGACGATCGCGTCGCAGTGATCAATGACCGCCTCACCGACGTCGGCGTAGCCCTGGACGATCTGCACCAGGTCGGTCGGAAAGCCGGCCTCGGTGAACAATCCCTGAATCAGCTCACCCAGCAGCGGGTTCTGCTCCGAGGGCTTCTGCACCACCGCGTTGCCGGCGGCGAGCGCCGGAATCATGGGCTTCATCCCCAGCTCGAACGGGAAGTTCCATGGAATGATGTATCCGATCACCCCCTTGGGCTCGAAGTGAACCCGGCTCCTCGCGCCGAGAAAGAAGGTAGAGGACACCTTGCGCCCGTCGCTGAGCTGCCGCGCCATGGCGGAGTAGGTCTTGATGCTCTGCAGCACCGGCATCAGGATCGAGTAGGCCTCGACCAGGGTCTTGCCATTCTCCTTGTTGATGAGCGCGACGATCTCATCCTGTCGCCTCAGGATGACCTGGGAGAGCCGTTTGAAGCAGGCGCTGCGAAACGGCAAACCCGCCGCGACCCAAATGATCATTGTCTTTGAGGCCCGCCAAGTAAAAGGAAGCGAAAAACCCGACCGCTTCCTTGTAAAAACCATTCGAATAACTTGCATGAATCCCCGCGTCGTATTCGTCGATCAAGACGATGGGTTGAACGCCGTGGACCTCGTGGAGCCATTGTGTGAGGTTTCCTAAGGCGGATTCGTAGACCGCTTCGCTGGCAGTGTCGTTCAAGATGCCCTGGAAATCTCTTTCATTGGCGCCTGCGAGTCGACCTTCGAGAGCTTTCGCATGCAATTCGTACATCTTTCGAATCGCCTGGTGGGCCTTCTCGAGGCACTTGGCAAAACTCTCCGCCTTCGTCTCCTTGAAGCTGATGTGAATGACCGGGTATTTCTGAAAATGTTCGCGGTACTTTTCCCCCGCGCGGGATACATGCAGCCCCTCGAAAAGATGCGCCACGTTCTCGTTGCGTTTCTCGAAAAACCATTTCAGCGTCGACAAGTTCAGCGACTTGCCGAACCGACGCGGCCGCGGGAGCAAGATGACCTTGATGTTGTCGTGGTCGATGAACTCCGTGATCAGGTGCGTCTTGTCGACGTACTCGAAGTTGGATTCACGGAGCTTGCGGAAATCGTCGATGCCGATGGGGATGGGGCGGATCATGTTGGGCTCGCAGGCGCGAGGCTCGCACGGATAAACGCGACGGTCAACTCGAGTGCAAGAGCTTGTTCGGTCGTTAGCGGGACCGAGCGCCCTATTTCGTGACGCCCACGGGCCACCAATTGAATGATTCCACGCACGCTTCGCGAAAGATGTTCATGACTTTGGGGGTGACGAGAATGCTGGGCCTTGAACGGCTGAGCCCGAATCGGTGGTCGGCGGTGCGAAACTCACCAAACCATTCCCAAGTCATGTTGAAGTCCTTCGATCCGACCAGATCCTCTGCACGGTAGGGCTGGCGGGGGACCGAGGCACGACCGCCGCGCCGACAAACTTTACAGAGCGACAACTCATCTATCTCGGTGAGCTCTCCGCGCATGGGCGGCATCGTGTGTTCGATCAGGATTTGATCTCGCGCCACCATGCTCCATTTCCCATTTTCATGACGCGCGCGCACGTCTCCAAAAGAAATGCCCGTGACCCCTGCGTCGACTAGCCTCTTGCGCAGGCCACCATCGACGAGAATGTCGTTCCCCGTCGTTTCCAAGGCGCGGTATTTCCGAATGATCTTCATGTCGCTGTGCTGCATATAAAGAAGCGACGTTTGCTTCGCACCCGTTTGGCAATGCGGACACGCGTTCGTCATGTCGTATTCCGTATCGCAGCCGACCCCCGCATAGACGCAGTTGTTCATATCCCCGCGTATCGTCAACAACGGCGCATTTTGGCGATCCTCGTCGGAGTATTCGGTGTACGTGAACGATTTGTACTCCACGCCGTATTGTTGCAGCAGCGCAAACACTTTCGATAAGCGTTCATCGTCCTCGTCGAGGTCGAGCCGCACCGCAACCTCACGCGGGCCGTGGGCCGTGTAGATCAAAATCTCTGCCACATCGGAGCCACAACCCGTAGGACTCAGAATCGCCTCCGCTTCCCCGGGGATGTTTGCGGCATCGAACCTAATGCCCAACTTTTTTTCATTGATTGTTGGTTTTACCAGGACACGTCATGGTTGGAAATAGTGCTCGATGGCTTTCAGCCAGTTGGGCTCATCCTTGTAGACTTCCTTGTACATTTGCCAGACATCGGCAGGCTTTATATCACGGAGCCAGGTTGTCGGGACTTGGAACTGGTTCGAACCACTTTGGAGCCAGGTTTCTGCACCGACGGATTCTGTTGCAATGAAGCCTGTTTCGCGCTCTGCAGGTCGTGCTCTGCTGCGCATCAAGACGCTGGCGGCGTCAACGGCACCTGCGGCTTCGTCGCCGCTGGGACCGATCCAAGCAACGAGTGCAGCGGCGGTGGCGCAAATAATTGCGACGGTACCGGCGTATGCAATTGACCCCGGGCTCCCCGCTCGAACCTTGATTGCTTGCGCGTTGATGCAGTCGTCAACCGAGCCGAGAAGTCCGCGGATACAAAGAACTGCGCAGGAGGCTGGTATCTCATCGCTCCGCACGGAAACGATGGATGGGTGCAGGTGAACGCTCAGGTGCTCAGGAAAAGCGAGCGAATCGCACAGGATGTCCCACAATCGTTTTAACCGTCGCCGACCACCACCATGTTCGGCACGTCCTTCAAACATGCCAGAAGCTTCGGCTTCGGTCGTACCGCGACGGGCACCTTCGATTGCGCCAACAAAGGCGCATCGTAAACGGAATCGCCAAACGCCCCCAAAAGCACTCCAGTCGGGCAAACCGCGCGCAAAACGATAGGTTTGTTGGGTCCATAAATCGGCAGGCCATTCAGCATCGGTTGAATGACGCCATTGTGCAGGCAAGGCGTCATTCCAATCACTCGATTGTTCGGTATGCCCAAAGATGCCACGCCAATCTCGACCATCCACTTCGCCGACGCAGAAACCACCCAGATTGGCACTTGTTCGGCTTTTGCCCAATCGAAAACCGGCATCAAAAATCGATGTAATCGCTCTTCGAGTCGCGTCGTGCGGACGACATTTTCCGAAAAACGTTTTGCGTCTTCGATGGAGAAACCCGCAAACACCCACGCCATCATTGCAAAAGCACGGTCCTCCGGGTACGTGCCAGCAAGGTGTGCCTCATAAAGGCATTGAGCGATTTCGGTCGGGCCGCCCCGTTCGGCAATACCAAATCTCTTGGCCTCGGCCGATAGCGCTGCGTGAGCCTCTTGCCGGACGCCTTGCGCAGCGATCAACGCCTCGAACAAGTCATTGCCGACATCGCCGCTCCAGAGCGTTCCATCGGCATCGAAAGCGAGAAGCACGTCATCGGTCTCAATGGCGCTCTTGGCGGCAACGAGGCGCCCAACGACGCCCTCGGCTGTTTCGCGTGGGGCAGTCTCTTGGCGAGCGGAGTCTTGCACGGCGCTGTACTTACCACATTTTTGAAAGTGCGACGGGCTTTCGATCTACGAAGTGGCAGTTGCGTTGCCGAGCGGGCGGATTCGATGTAGAAACGTTCGATGATCGTCGCTTCGACAGGTCCGAGCTTGCAGGCACGCATCGTGAGCATCACGGCTCTTGCCGATGTTCACGCCGGTTCGGCGCTCGTGTGGCATTCCGGTCGCTTGCTCATCATACAAGATGACGCCCTGTCCGCGGTGTGGATCGATCCTGCGACCGGACAAACGGAATGCTTGGTGCTCGAAGGAAATGGCGAGCAGCTCGTCAAATCCAAGAAACCCGACTTCGAGGTGGCATTTATCGGGCCGGGACGAACCGTCACCATTTTTGGGTCGGGCTCGGCAACGACGAGGCGACGAGGTGCCGTGGTGGACTTGGATTCGAATGCGGTGCGGATCGTCGATTATGGGGCGCTTTATGACGCCGTTGAACGGGCGATCGAGTGCACGCCGAATCTCGAGGGAGCGACGTTATGGCAAAATACGCTGCGTTTATTTCATCGCGGCGCAGGTGCCGATAAAAGTGCAACGATTGACGTCAACGTGGACGTTCTGACGGGAGCATCACCACGAGTGCTCGCGCTTTCCCGATTCGACTTGGGTCATGTCGGCAGTGTGCCGTTGCATTTCACTGACGCGACAATGATGGGCGAGCGTTTCTTGTATCTCGCCGCAGCGGAAGACACACCCAATGCGATTGACGATGGAGTGATTGTCGGGGCGGCGATCGGGCTCATTGACGGGCAGGGTGCACGTTTTGCGATGCTTCACGAGCCCTCGGGCGAAGTCTCACGCCGCAAGGTGGAAGGGATTGCAATCGATCCAGGGACGGGAACGATATACGCCGTGACCGATCCGGATGACCCGAACAAGTCGGCGGAGTTGCTCACGATTGCGTTGACGTATTAAATCGGTCGAAAACTCCGTCGCGACGACAACGCCGGAATCGGCTCGATGGTTGTAATCAGATCCGGCGCGCTCCACCCTTCGGCATTGTATTCGTTCAAGCACCGGCTCGCAAAAGCCATGCATTGATCCGAAAGGCCCGTGGCATTCGACGAGGAAAACACCGTTTCGCGCAATTCATCGGTCATCTTCGTACGCGTGTGTTGATCGAATCGGCTTTGCGCTTCCAACCCAACGGAATCCCAAAGCAGCTTCATCAGTTTGACGCGGTCGAGCGTCGAGTAACCATTTTGAGCGCGCACAAATCGCTCGAGGTTTTTCCGAGAGTCAGGATTCGTGAATTCGGCCGCACTAGACGTGAGAAACACGCTTCCGGCTCCCACGACGCGCTCGATGATCTCGCGAATGCGCGGATAAACGACCGTCGAGAAAATCCGGAAGGTCAAACCATAGTCCGACCCGGGAAGCAGCGCCCCATTCATCCACGCCTCGGGTGCTCGAATCTGCGCTTCACCAAGGCCCCAAAATAGGTTCCGATACGAAAGCAGCTCGCCCGCTGCAGCTCGCGATTCCGGCAATGATGACGTGCCGGCCGCGTTCGCCGCATGCATCAGCAGCCCCGCAATGAATTCGAGCTTCACCGAGAGGCGAATGGATTCCTGGAAGTTTTTTCGCGCAGCAAAGCTCGCTCGCAAGAACGATAGAATGCCGTCCGTTCCCGCACCCCAGGCAAGAACGTTTTCCCAAGGAATGAGCGCTCCATCGAAGGAAAGCGTCGCATCGTTGTCTTCGAAACGACTCGTGAGCGGGTAATCGAATGGCGCTCCGTAAAGCTTCGTGAGCACGTTGCTCGTCGGACGACATTGCAGCTTTACGCCGGCCGAATCCATCGGCATGATGAACGCAATGGGGTAATCCTCGGCGCGCGACGGCCAATGCGCCTGATGTAGGATGAATCCAGCATGCGAAAGCGCTGCGCAAGAAGGCACCGCGGCCGTTCCCGATACAATGAGCCCCGCGTCCGTTTCTCGCTCGATAATGAGCGGCATGTCGCACGGCTCCTTTTGGCCATTCATTGCTTCGCGAATCGCGTGATGAAAAAATAAGGCCTGCTCGCTGGCTTTTTGATACCAACGCCGCGCATTCGCCTCGAACTTGCCAAATGCCTCGGGAGCCACTCCCAGCGCCACAATGAGACTCGCGCCCTCTTCCGGGCTCTGTCCCGCCCAGCCATACATGATGCGCGCCCATTCCGTCAGCGCTTCGCGTTCAGCCACGAGATCATCAATATGCCGAGGTACCCGGAAAAACCGATGCGTTTCTCCGTCCGAGCCCGTGTCCGTCGCGGCGACCAACTTGCCGCGACGATTTATGTCGTGTAACGCGTGGTACTGTCGCCCGATCATGTGGGCGCCGTTGCGAAAAACAGGATGTGAGGTAATGTCGTTGACGCGTTCGCCGTGGACCCAAATTTCGCGTGGACCGCGAAGACTCTCGATGTACTTGGCCCTGGTGAGGGGATTGGTTTTCCGCGGCGAGCCGTTGGTGCTGGGAGCGCTCATGAGGTCTCCTGGAGACGAGCGTAGTCTAGTCGCTCTCGGGACGGACAACGGGAATTTTTAACGTGGTCGCACGACGAGTACAAACTGCGGGTTTTTTGGAGGAACCGGAGCGTGGTGGCAGGATGCGCTCACGATCATGCGCGTGTGTGAAACATCCGTTCGGGTAGCGATGTTGGTGGCAGTCGTTGTGTTGGCAGGATGCAACGGCAGTGCTGCAAGTAAGGACTTCGATCAGTTGTTCGACGAGGCGCTGACGGAGGTGGCGGGCAAAGAGGGCGACGTGGTGTTCGACTGCGACGATTTGCCTGATTTGACGCCGGAAGAGGAAGCGACGGGGCCGATGTCGCCACCGCGTTTGGAGAAGAGCGTGGTGCGGGCGGATGGATCGCCGCATCGATTTTTGGTTTTGTCCGACGTGGAGCTAACGCGCCTGGTGGCGGACAAAGTGGACGAGCTCGATGACGCATACTTCCGACGCTCGGGCAAGCATTTGACAGTGACGAGCGGAACGCGAGATGCGGCGCAGCAAGCCAAGGCGATGTACAAGATGATGCGTCTTGGTGGGGACCCGGTGCGGCTGTATCGGAACAAGGAAGCGGCGCGGGAGATCAAGCGGGCGTACGAGCAGGGACGCGCGGCGAAGAAATCACCCGAACGCGTGGTGAACGATGTGTATTCGGTAATTCAGAAACAAATCGCACGGGGCGAATACATTTCGGCGCACTTGCGTGCGGGCGCAGTGGATTTGCGTAGTCGCGACATGCGCGGGGTCGACAAGAAGCATTTTGCCAAAGCGACCACCGACGTGAAGGGCGTGGAAATGCTCGAGGAGTTCACGCCGCCCCATTTTCACTTGCAGATTGATTGAGCTGATGCGCGACGACGCTACCACGTTCGCCGGTCTGGGCTACAGTGCGGCCCATGTTCGGTTTGGCTCACGTCTCGTTGCTCTTTGCGTTGACGGCTCAGAATCCTCCTTGGTGGCTACTTCGTAGGCTTCCGCCTTGGGCCATCACGACGACGTACAGCGGCATTGCGCTTTGGCAGTGGGCAGCGCTTCCCACGTTTTTCGCATTTTCGATGCTCTCCGGGTGGCTCATCGCGAAGCTGCTCGGGCTCGTGCTGCGTCCTTTGGCGAGGCGAACGGAATCGACGTGGGACAACGACTTGCTCGTGATGATCGCTGGGCCTGCGCGACTGCTTTTTGGGACGCTCATTTTTTGGCAAATCGTTCCGTCGGTTGCGCTCAATAATGGCCCCACCAATTTCATCGACAGGGGAATCGACGCGCTCATTGCCACGAGCATTTTCTGGGGTGTTTCCGTCGCACTGGACATTGCGGCGAATCGAGCGACGGCGCGACTGATCGCCACGATCGATCCGCGCGATCGAGGCGGAATGCCCTCGCTCGTGGCGATTGGCTCGAAAATGGCCAAGGTGATCGTGGTCATTGCCGGGTTCATCATGGTTCTCAGCCTGCTTGGCGTGCAAGTCGCAGGCATCATCGCCGGTCTTGGAATCGGTGGTGTCGCGGTCGCTTTTGCCGGTCAAAAGACCTTGGAAAACCTATTCGGCTCGTTCATGATCGGCGTGGACCAACCTTTGCGCATTGGCGATTTCGTCAAAGTCGAGGACTTGCAAGGCACGGTCGAAGCCATTGGTTTGCGCTCGACGCGTATTCGTACGTTCGACCGCACGGTCGTGACGATACCCAATGGCAAATTGTCCGATACTCGAATCGAGAATTTCGCTGCGCGCGATCGTATTCGATTGCATACGAAAATCGGGATCGTTTATTCGACCAAACCCGAGACCGTACGCGCCATTTTGGGAAAAATGCGCCAATATCTGAGTGAACGGCCAGAAGTTTTCCCTGATACCATTCTCGTGCACCTGACCAGCTTCGGTGACTCGGCGTTGATCATCGAAGTGAATACGTGGCTCGTGAGCCATGAGTGGGTCCAGTTTCTGACCTGGCGCGAAGAAACGCTGCTCGGGCTGATGGACATCGTCGAGTCGAGTGGATCGGCCTTCGCGTTCCCGACGCAAACCGTACACGTCGAAACGATGTCTCTTCCGACGCCCAAGATGGATGCATCCCCGCCGAACCCTGCGCATTGATCTCTCGCAGATCATCCAGCCTTTACAAACCTGTAGTTATGGCGGATACCGTGGCAACGAAGTCAAAACTTAGGAGGGCGCGTGGCAAGCTGGCGTGACGAGCTGATTGAGGCGGCGAAAACCAAGGTGGAGCGCGAAGCGGAGGAGCTTGCGCGGCATCGAAAACGTGTCGAAGAGGCGCTACACACAGCCGAACTGGCTGTCGGCCTTGCTGCGGAAGCGTTGCGCTTCACGCGCGATAGCCTGACCGACAAGGGGCAAACTGCGACGTTGGTCGAGCAAGGCGATTCGTACAAGCTCGAGCTTGTCGACCATCGTTTGCACGTCGAACTGGCGCGCGATTCCGCAATCATCAAGGTCACTTACGGCGAAGGAAAACCGCGTGAGTTCGACTTCGCCAAAGACCGGCACATCGCTCCCGCAGACGTCGAAGAGTACATCGGTCGTCGTGCCGTAGAGCTAGTGAAGAGCGCGCATAAAGCCTCGCCCTGGTGAGCTTTTCGTGCACGAATCGGGCGTTTTTTGTTCGTTCGTGGTACACGCGCTCATCGTGAAGTCCTCGAACACCCCTCAAGATTTCGCTGGTTTGGCCGGGACGAACATCGATCGTTTGCTCTCAAAGCGTTCGAGGTTCGTCTGGACAATCCTGCCGCTATTGTCGTTGGCACTTGCGGCGTGTGGTCCTGCCGCCGAGCCGCTCACGCCGCCGCCGCCGCTTCCGCCGGATCTCGCGACGTCGACACAGACGCAAAAAAAGCGCGAAAACCCCATTGAAATGAGCGATCTGGCTCGAGTCGCCGATGACGTAAAACGTTTGGCCTCGGACGAATTTGCCGGTCGCGGCACGGGTGAACAAGGTGCGCAGCTTGCGGCGGATCTGATCGAAGGGCGCTTCAAGGAGCTGGGGCTCGAGCCGTTTGGTGATGGTGAAGGCGCAGCCAGGCAGTTCAAGAACAAGTTCTCGGCGCGTGTGGGCGCGAAGATCGACGCTCCGAAGCTGGACATTTTACGTGGGAAACAGAAGCCGATCGCGCTGGCTGAAGGTGCGGCGATCACGGCCGATGGTTCCGAGAGTGGTGATGTGCAGGGCGCGTTGGTGTTCGTCGGACACGGAGTGACTGCGTCGGCGGTCGAGTGGGATGACTACGCGGGCAAGGAGATCGCGGGCAAAGTGGTGGTGTTGCTCGATGGAGCGCCGAAGCCTGACGACGAGAAGAAAGCGACGGCGCTGCGTGATTTCAAGAGTGCGCGGTACAAGTTGCGCACGGCGCGCGAGCACAAAGCGGCGGGCGTGATCATCGTGGCGGAGGGTGAAGAGTTGCCGCCTGCGCCTGCGGATGCGCGTGGAATGGGCGTTCCTGGGGTCGTGATCAAGCGCAGCGTAGCGAAGCAATTGTTGCCCGACATCAAGTGGGATGACGTGGCGAAGACGGCGACGAAGGCTGCGGTGAAGCCGAAAGAGCTTGCGGGTGTGAACGCGAAGGTGGCGACGAAGATCGAAGCGACGTTTGCGGATGCGTGGAATCTCGTCGCGAAACTGCCTGCGAAGAGCGGATCGAAGACGGCGGACGAGATCGTGGTGATCGGTGCGCACTACGATCATCTCGGCATGGGTGGAACGTCGTCGTCGCGAGCACCTGGGGCGCGCGCGATTCATCACGGCGCGGATGACAACGCTTCGGGCACGTCTTTGATGCTCGATGTGGCGCGGCGTTTGTCCAAGCTCCCGGAAAAACCTTCGCGCACGATTGTGTTCATGGCGTTTGGTGCGGAGGAGCTTGGGGCGCTTGGATCGCGTTACTGGGTCGAGCATCCGCCGGTGCCGATGACGTCCGTGGTGGCGATGATCAACGCGGACATGGTGGGTCGTATGCGTGATCGGACGTTGGTCGTCGATGGAGCGGGCACGTCGGCGACGTGGGCGGATCTGTTGCAGAAGGCGAACGAAGGTTTGTCGTTGAACTTGAAGCTCGGCGCGGAAGGGTTTGGCGCGAGCGACCATGCGTCGTTTACGGCGGCTCGAGTGCCCGTGGCATTTCTATTCACGGGCGTGCACGACGATTATCATATGCCGAGCGATACTGCAGACAAGATCGATGTGAGTGGTATTGACTTGGCGTCGACATTGGCGACGCGATTGGCATTTGCGGTAACGGAACGAGCGGAGCGATTGATATTCGTGGATCCTCCGACGGCGGATCCGCATCGAGGTGGTGGAAGTGGGACGGGCAAGGGATTCAAGGTTTCGCTGGGAACGATTCCCGATTATGCATTCCAGGGCAAAGGCGTGAAGTTGACGGGCGCGCGTCCTGATTCACCGGCATCGCGTGCGGGATTGCAAGCGGGAGACGTGATCGTGAAGCTTGGGACGCACGAACTCACGAACGTGCACGATTACGTGTTTGCCTTGGGAGACATGGAGCCTGGGCGCGAGGCGACGGTGGAAGTCGATCGTGGTGGGAAGCGAATATCGCTGAAGATCATTCCGGCGCCGGGTCGATGAGCTTGGCTGCCATTTCCTGAGAGAAGAACGATGGATTCATTTTCCGCTCGTTTTGGGGCAGGCTTTGTCTTTTGCGCGCTGCTTGCAGGGTCGGCGATAACGCCGGCCTGTTCGAATGGCGGCAATGGGACCACATCGCCAGACGCGGGCGTGGATGCGCAAGCGGTTCTGGACGCTGCGGCGGATGCTGAATTCGATGCGGCGCTGGATGCGGCATTAGGAGCAGACGCGGAGGCAGACGTCGAGGTTGACGGGGCATTACCTGGGACGAGCGAGGGGTGTCCGAGCGATATGGTGCGGGTGGAGGGGAATTATTGTCCCAATGTGCTTCAGAAGTGCATCGAGCATCATACCGAATTCGACAAGGACCAGAAGAAAAAGAAAAAGGCAGCGGAGGGGGGCGGCGAAAAACAAGCGAGCACGGTGAGTGAGCGGTGTTTGCGTTATGAAGAGCCGTCGGAGTGTTTGTCGAAGAAGCGCGAGGCGATGCGATTTTGCATGGATCGGTACGAGTGGCCGAATAAAAAAGGCGAATTGCCTGCGCTGCTGGTATCGTGGGGGGACGCGAAAAAGCTTTGCGAGGAGCAAGGCAAGCGATTGTGTATGGAGGCGGAATTCAATTTCGCATGCGAAGGCGAAGCGATGCTTCCGTACACGTATGGGTATGCGCGCGACGCGACGGCGTGCAACATTGACAAGCAGTATCGGAAGCGTGAAAAGTCGCTGAAAAAGTATGCGCGGTGCATGAAGATTCCGGAGTGCAAAGCGGAGCTGGAGCGATTGGATCAGCGATTGCCGACGGGATCGATGCCGAGGTGTGTATCACCGTTTGGCGTTTACGATTTGAACGGCAATATCAATGAATGGGTGGAGCGGCCGAAACAAGAATATCCGAATCGGAGTGGATTAAAGGGTGGCTGGTGGGGTCCGGTGCGCGGGCGGTGCCGTCCGACGGTGGGGTTTCACAAGGAAGACGATTACGGATATGAGGAGGGATTTCGGTGTTGTAAGGACGCGGAGGGGGGTTAGCCGGAGGATTCGATTTTCGCGGCGAGGGCTTCGATTTCGGCGGCTTCATCCAAGCGATGTGCATTTCGCATTCTCCGTGCATACTTGCGAAGTTCTTGTGCACGACTTGAAGGCGCATCGTTGCCCAGTTCATTCATCAATTTGAGTGCATCAGCATATAACACCGTCGCTTCATCCAGGCGGCCATTGATGAGCAAGCCGCAGGCAAGTTCGCGCATGGTAACCGCTCGGCTGACTCTGGAGCTACTCCCCTCTACCTTCATGCCGAGTGCTTTCCGGAATAGTGGTTCCGCCTCTTGCCAGCATCCGTTATCGCGAAGCCCGCGGGCGAACTCATCGATGATGTCGCTTCGCACCGGTTCAATGTTCTCCAAAGCCTTGCGAAATAAGAGGTCCGCTTCTTGCCATTTCCCGTGATCGCGAAGTCCCTGAGCGAGAAATGCCATTGTTACGCCGCGAATCTTTGCTGGTGCGTTTGCCTCTTCTAGTAGGCGCAAAGCCTCGCGAAATATGGGTTCCGCATCTACCCAAGCTTCATACCCGAGAAGCGCTTGTGCCATCGCGAGATTGTGCATTATGACACCGCGGTTGTGTGCTGGCGCTTTGCCACGCTCAAGCAACTCAACGCAAACGCCAAAGGCGTTCGCTGCCTCTGCTGGCTGCGATTGCTCCAATCGCAATCGACCCAGTAAATTCCAGAAGTGTGCGCGCATTGCACCTGTTGTAGCTGGGGACGTAAGTTCTCGTTCCAGCGCCGCTAGCTCGTCACGCACGCGCCCGACTTGGCCTTCCTTCAACCAACCATATGCTGTACTTATGCGCGAGTTCCATCGTTGCAGAGCAATCGGCCGCTGTCCCGCATCAAGCCAATTGAGCAAGCGCTTCGCGCCTCTCGGGACTTTGGCAGGGTTGGCAATTGATCGCACCCGTGCATCGAGCACGTCAACCATGTCTGCATTCTCAAGCCACTGCGCCCAGCGAACGAGTCGATCGTCACGAATCAACATCCGAGCCCGTAAGGCAGCAAGAGATGAAGGCTGCTGTTTGGCGGGTACAACTTCGTTGAAACCTTCGCGTCCGCGCAGTGCGAATGCCGAAAGTGCAATTGCGTCCTGCGGCAACATATTCTCTAGAAGCCGCCTCAGAATACGCCGATAGATAGCATCACGATGGTTGTCTGGGTCGACCCGCTCCGCCTGGACGTCAATCAGAGCATTGTATGCTTCCACCACCAGAGTCGGATTCAGCAGCGTTTGCACGAGTGGCGCCAGCAATTCCGGTCCGTCTTCACGCAATGAAAACTCTGCGGCCATTTCCTCGTAAAGGTCTTCAGAAGTTTGCAAAACGAAACCCGCAAGCTCGCTGATTCGCCCAAAGCTTTCATTCGCGAGTGAATGGTCGCACGTCACGGCCACATATCTAAACGGCTGCAAGTCGGGGTGTGTAAGAACGTCTCGCAAGTCGACTTCATCGCCCCGCACTTTGACTACGACGAGGTGCTCGATCGAGCGGCGTCGCTCGGCGATATGCTGTAGAAACCCCCGATCGGCCGGAACCAAGCTTCGATACCAATCGACTTCGATACGCGGTAGTGGTTCGTGTCCGAGGATTTGCTGATAGAAAGCGAGAATGATTTCGCGATCGCTACCCGTAAACCACCACGGGATGATGAGCGGCTCGAATTCTGTAGGGTAATACCGGAGTTTCGTGTTCCCCGGGCCTCGCATGTACACCAAATGCAGCGCGCGCATTGGATACCACCGTCAAAGCTTTTCGCGAACCGAGG
>CAZETM010000173.1:0-14719 GCA_964514885.1 uncultured Polyangium sp.
GACAAGGAAGACGACCACGTCGGCACGGGGCTCGTCGGAGCGCCTGCATGCGGCGACGTCATGCGATTGCAGATCAAAGTGAGCGACGGAGGCGTCATCGAAGACGCGAAGTTCAAGACCTTCGGCTGTGGATCGGCCATCGCATCGTCGTCTCTCGCCACGGAATGGTTGAAGGGCAAGACGATCGACGAAGCCGAGACGATCAAGAACAGCATGATCGTCGAGGAGCTGAATTTGCCCCCGGTCAAGATTCACTGCTCGGTCTTGGCTGAAGACGCCATCAAGAGCGCGATCGCGGATTTCCGGTCGAAACAATCCGCCAAGAAAGCTCTGTCCGGACAAACCGATCCGGGAGGTAACGCGTGAACGCTGTGAGTGAGACCGTGACGAACCGTAAGCCCACAGATCGCCCACCAGCGGATGCTGGTCGCAAGACGATCAGCGTGAGCCCTTCGGCGGTCGAAGCCATCCGGACGAACCTTGCCAAACGCGGCACGCCCGATGCCGCGATTCGCGTGGGTATTCGTGGCGGTGGTTGCTCGGGTTTTTCCTACGTCATCGAGTTCGACGACGAAGAGCCGCGCAAAGGTGACTTCGTTCTCGAGTTCGACGAAGAGGGCAAGAGTCGAGTGCGCGTGTTCTGCGACAAGAAGAGCAACCTGTACCTCGGTGGCTCGGTGCTCGACTGGGAAAAGACGCTGATGTTTCAGGGTTTCAAGTTCAAGAACCCGAAGGAAGCCAGCAAGTGCGGCTGCGGTCATTCGTTCACCGTCGGATGATCGCTTGGTTGAGCACCAAGACCTTGAGCACCAAGAATTCACCTCACGCACATGAGCGATCCCTTTCAGACATTGGGTGTCGAGCCGCGGTTCGATCTCGACCCGGACGCGCTTGCACAGCGCCACCGCGATCTATCGCGCGCGTTGCATCCGGATCGATACGCATCAGCTCCAGCGGCTGAACGACGTTTGGCGCTGGGACGAGCGATCGAGGTAAACGACGCGTTTCGTGTGCTGAAGGATCCCGTGCGGCGAGCGGAAGCGTTGCTTCGGCGCGCAGGTGTTCCAGTTGGAGAAACGGCCGAGCCCAGGCCGTCGCAGGCGTTGCTCATGGACATGATGGAGCGGCGTGAAGAGCTTGCGGACGCTAGGCGCAGCAAGGATCTCGCGGTTGTGCACAAGTTGGCCGAGTCGGTGCGCGGTCGTGAGCGAGTGGTGCTCGGATTGCTCGGACAAACGTTAGCGGCTGATGCCAGCGCGATTTCGACGGCGTTACCACATCTGGGGGAGTTGCGTTATTTGCGGCGTTTCCTCGACGAAGTGAGCGCCATCGAAGAGGACCTCGCGCCCTGAAAGATCACGATGCAACTGCTCGAAATCTTTGACCCCAAAGCAGCTCCCAAACCCATCGGCATCGACCTGGGCACCACGAACTCACTCGTTGCGCGAGTTCGTGACGACAAACCGTTTGTCATTTCAGACTGCAACCAGGAAAAACTCATCCCATCGGTCGTGCATTACGACGCTCGAGGGCGCGTGATCGTGGGACGTGATGCGATGCGCCTCGGGCCGGAGTTCCCGCGCGAGACGATCGTCAGTGTCAAACGCTTCATGGGTCGAGGCGCAGACGATCCTGAAACGCGAAGACTCGGACCGTACGAGTTTGCCTCGCCAAACTCTCCCGAAGAAGCCAAAACTGTGCGGTTTTTGGTGCGTGGCAAAGCAGTCACGCCGGTCGAGGTGTCGGCCGAGATCTTGAAAGCGTTGCGACAGCTTGCCGAAGACGAGTTGCGATCGGTGGGCGGCGTGGTGATCACGGTGCCGGCGTACTTCGACGATGCGCAGCGCCAGGCGACGAAGGACGCGGGAAAGCTCGCGGGGCTCGATGTGCTTCGGCTGCTCAACGAGCCGACGGCAGCGGCGCTCGCGTATGGACTCGAGAGCAAAAAGAACGGCTTGTTTGCGGTCTACGACTTGGGTGGCGGCACGTTCGACATCACGATCTTGCTACTCGACAACGGCGTGTTTCAGGTGCGCTCGACGGGTGGGGACAGCGCGCTGGGTGGCGATGACATGGACCGAGCGTTGGCCACGCGGATCCTCGCGGACCTTGGTGCGCCTGCAGATCCACCGCGCGAGCTGGTGCGTTTGGCGCTCGATACGGCACGCAAGATCAAGCACGGGCTCACCGATGCACCGCAGGTCGAAGCCGAGATCGAAGTCGAAGATGGAACGCGCAAGATCACGATCACGCGCGATGAATTCGAAACGCTCGTGACGCAGCTCGTGGACCGAACGGGCGTGGCGTGTCGTCGAGCGTTGCGCGATGCAGGGGTTTCTCCTGCCGAACTCGATGGCGTGATCCTCGTTGGAGGTGCCACGCGTGTGCCGCTCGTGCGGCGATACGTGGAGAAGTTGTTCGGCAAGTCGCCGCTCACGGACATCGATCCGGAAGAAGTGGTGGCGCTTGGAGCTGCGATTCAGGCGGATATCTTGGCGGGATCGAGTGAGCGCGCGGATGAAGTGCTCTTGCTCGACGTCTTGCCACTGTCGCTTGGGCTCGAAACGATGGGCGGCGTGGTCGAGAAGATCTTGCCGCGAAACACCACGATTCCCGCGGGTGCCAGGCAAGCATTTACTACGTACGCGGACAATCAGACCGGGTTCGATCTGCACATCGTGCAAGGCGAGCGCGAGCTGGCAGCAGACTGTCGATCACTCGCAAGGTTTGTGCTCAAAGGAATCCCTCCGATGCCGGCGGGGATGGCGCGTCTCGAAGTCACTTTCCGCGTGGATGCGGATGGCATTTTGGGCGTGACCGCGAAGGAACAGACCACGGGCATCGAGCAACGTGTCGAAGTGACACCAAGTTATGGGCTGAGCGACGAAGAGGTCGAGGCGATGCTGATGGCGGCGCTCGATCATGGTGAAGAGGATCTCGAGCGTCGGCAGGTTGTGGAAGCGCGAGTCGAAGCGGAGCGAGTGGTACATGCGACGCAGAAGGCGCTCGAAGCGGACGCGGACTTGATCGAGAGCGCGGACGAACGACGACAGATCGACGAAGCCATCACGACGCTGCATCGAGTTGCGCAAGGCGAGAAGGCGGCGCTGATTCGTTTGAGCACCGACGATCTGGACAGGGCCACGCATGTTTGGGCGGGTCGGCGTATGGATCGAGCGATCGCTCGGGCGATTGCGGGCAAGAATGTCGAACAGATCGAGCAAACGGTCGCGCATGCGAAAGGCGTCGATGCGCACGTTGCGGAGCATGCACAGGGCACGTCGAACGGAGAGCTGAGCTGATGGCGAAGGTACTGTTTTCAGGGCACGGCAACACCTGGCAGGTGGAGGTGCCGTTGGGGACTTCGCTTCTCGATGCGGCGCGCAAAGTCGATGCGCCCGAGGGTTCAGCGTGTGGCGGCGTCTGTGCGTGCTCGACGTGTCACATCTACGTGCACAAGGGCAAAGAGCTGCTCAGCGGGGCCGAGGAAGAGGAGGAGGACATTTTGGACAAGGCATTCGATGTCCGAATGAATTCTCGTCTCGGCTGTCAGGCGAAGATCGAGCGTGAAGGCGACATCGAGGCGGAGATCTCGGGCGAGAGCCTCGACGCATTTTACAACGAGCATCCTCAGTTCACGGATCCGCGCAAACAGAAGCGTTAGTCAGCGCGAATCAGGGCGAATCAGGGCGAACCGGGCGGCGTCGTGGCTGGCTTGATCTTCATATCCGGATGGTTTTTCCGGGTACGTTCAACTTCGACCATCACTTGATCGGTGAGTTGTTTTCCGGCGCGAGCGAAGGCGACGGCGGCTTCTTTGGCTGGGCGAGTCGAGAAGATCGCGACCAGATGTTGAGCGCCCGTTTTGTTACCGACCGGCACCAGGAAGAACGCGAGGCTTCCGAGAAGCAGCACGACACCGTTCACGAGGCGCTTGACGAGATCTCCGAGCACTTGGTTGTGAGCAGGCTAGACGTGCTGGGAGTATTCCCCCAATTTTCGGCCAAGAATGTCTGGGCGCGGTAAGATGCTTGGCTCGATGGGGGTTATATTTTTGATCGCGTTGGCGATACCTTGAACTTTCGTCCCCTCAGACGCACCTTAGAGCGAGTTGGCCCTAACCCTCTGAAGATCTGTGCCGCCGGAAATATCCCATAAGCCCACGTTGGCGACGCAAAAAGGCGATTCGATAGTCCTCCATCCTGTGCAGGAGGAGGGCATCAATCCGACCATCGTATGGCAGATGGTCCGCAAGTACTGGTCGACAGCGCTTGCCGCGGCCGTCCTTGTTTCTTTGGCCACCACGTTCAACACGCTGGGCCAGGTCAAGATTTACGAAGCGCACACGACGATCTTGTTCGATCCGAACCCGCCCAGACCGCTCGGGCAGAAGGTCGAAAGCATCGTAGATCTCGGCTCGGGTAGTTTTTGGGACAATCGCGAATATTACGAGACGCAATACAAGATCATCACATCGATGAAGATTGCGCTTCTTGTCGTGGCGGATTTGGGATTGAACCACGACGGGGCATTTTTGCAGAATTTGCCTCCTGGAACTCCTTCGCCGCCGACGACTGTACCGGAAGAGATTGCGGCGGAGAGTTTGCGTGGTCGGCTCAAGGTGGAGCCGGTGAAGGAAAGTCGGCTTGCGACGGTAAAGTTCGAGGATGCGGATCCTCAGCGCGCGCAGCGGATATTGACGGCGGTGGTCGATACGTACGTCCAGCAGAACTTGGACGATGCGGTTAGTTCGACGGCGGTTGCGGCGGATTGGTTGCGCAGTCAGCTCGACAAATTGAAGATAGACCTCGAGTCGAGCGAGATGGCGCTTCACCAATACAAGGAGAAGCAGAACATCTTGTCGGTCGCATTGGATGACCAATCCAACATGTTGACCGATGAAATGAAGCAGCTCAATCAATCGATTACGTTGGTGCGGACGCGCAAAGAGGAAGTGGCGGCGCGGCGGCAAGAGCTATCGAAGGTCAAGCAGGAGAGCCCGACGGATTTGCCGGCGACGGAGCTGCTCCAGAGCACGGTGCTCATGAGCTTGCGGACGACGTACGAAGAAGCGATTCGTCATCGAGATGGATTGAAGGGCGAGGGTAAAGGAAGCAATCACCCGGACGTGAAAGAGGCGGACGCGCGGGCGGACGCGACGAAACGGGCATTGCTGGTCGAAGTGCGCAACATTCAACGTGCACACGACAAAGATTTTGCGGTATTGCAGCGCCAGGAAACGGGGCTCGTTTCGCTATTCGACCGAGCCAAGAAACAGGCTCTCGATTTGAATTTGCTCGAAATCGAATACAATCGCTTGCGGCGGTCGCGGGACAACAACGACAAACTGTTTTCGTTGGTGCTCGAAAGAACCAAAGAGAGCGATTTGGCTCGCGTGCTCCGAGTGAACAACATTCGCGTGCTCGATCGGCCGCGGGTGCCTCGTTATCATATTCGACCGAATATTCCGAAGAACGTCACACTAGGTATTTTCATTGGAATCGTGATTGGTGTCGGTATGGCGCTCGCGCGAGGGTTGCTCGACCGAACATTGCGAACGCCGGACGACATCGAAAAGGGGCTGGGGCTGCCGTTTTTGGGGTCGCTGCCGCAAATCGATCACATGTTGCGGGCGACGCCTTATGGTCGCAAGCGTCGTGGCGAGGTGATGAGGGTGTCGCAGCCCGAGCTTGCGGTGCACGAGCAGCCGATGAGCGGCGTGGCGGAAGCGGCTCGCGTCATTCGTACGAGCCTTTTGTTCATGGACCCGGACAAACCTTACCGCACGTTGCTCGTCACGAGCGCGGGTCCATCGGAGGGGAAAACGACGGTCGCTACGTGCATTGCCATTACGCTCGCGCAAACGGGTCAGCGCGTCGTGCTCATCGATTGCGATCTTCGCCGGCCGCGCGTGCATCGAGTATTTCACACGGGCTCCGAAGTCGGCGTGACGACGTGCCTCATCGAGGGGTCGATCGATGATGCCGTATTCGAGTCGGGCGTTCCCAATCTATCGATCATTCCTGCCGGTCCGATTCCTCCAAACCCAGCCGAGATTCTGCACAGCGACAAGTTCCGCAAATTCCTCGAGCAGGTGAGTCAGCGATTCGATCGGGTGATTTTGGACAGTCCGCCGATCGTGCCGGTGACCGACGCGGCCATTCTATCGACGCTCGTGGATGGCACGGTGCTTGTCGTGCGCGCATTGAAGACGACGAAGGATTTGGCCAGGGTTGCTGTCCGCGCATTGCAGGACATTGGCGTACCGAAGGCTGGCGCCGTGCTGAATGGTGTTCAGTTTACCGGCGACGAGTATCGGTATCGATATCAGTATTATCGACGCGATGATGAAGACGTCGATCCGGCGCCGATGGCCCCGAAGGCGCGCCTCAGGGATTTACCTGTGGAAGGGCCGCAAGAATCACCGCCTCCGCATTGAGGCGCTAAACCTGCGCCGTAGCCGGGTGCGACTCTACTGATTCTTTTTCTTCCACGGCGGGAACCGCGGGGGCGAGACGGCTGTGCACGCGCGTCAAACTCGCTTCGACCATATCTGTAATGACTTGCAGAAGTACTTCCGTTTGAGGACAGACTTCGCCGAAATCACTGCGGAACCCGAATTTGATGTCCGCTCGAGCCAGGTCATCTCGACCGAGAGGATACCGCGCGCTGAGCACATCGGGACTGAACACTTCCTTTTCTCGAGGATTGGTCCATTGAAACAAGGGCGGCGCGTCATCGTCGGGAGAAACGATTTCGATGTAACAGAGCCCAGCTTCGATCGCGGATTCACAGAGCGTGGTCATCAAATCCGCTTGCGTGCGCGCCTGCTCGAAACGAGCCGGCAAAGCAGGAACCACACGCCTCAGCAGCTCGCTATCTTGCGGACGCAATCTTTCGCGCTGACGACGGCGCCGATGCACATATCCGAAATATCCCACCGCTCGCACCAGACCGATGAACACTGCGCTCGTGGCCACCAACGCGAGCCCCACCTGCCAGCTTCGCCCGAGTGAAATGGCGATGGCGGTCAGCATGAGAATCACATTGACGGCGTAAATCATGAGCACCGCTCGACGATGAGTGAGCCCCATATCGAGCAATCGGTGATGAATGTGCCCTCGGTCCGCCGCAAACAGGGGCCGGCGTTCGAGCCACCGCCGAACCATGGCAAAAAGCGTATCGAAAATCGGCACGCCAAGCGCCACGACGGGCACGAGCAAAGAAACGGTCGTGGATGCTTTGACCGCAGCTCCAGCGAGCGATGTCGTAGCAATCACGTAACCCAGGAAATAGCTTCCCGAGTCACCCATGAAGATACGTGCGGGGTTGAAGTTGTAGAAGAGGAAGCCGATGATCGCGCCCATCGCGGTCGCCATGAAAAGCGCCGGCAAGGGTGCGTCGGAAAGCACGGCGACGACGAAATTCGTCATGCTGGCAAAAAACACGACCCCTGCAGCAAGCCCGTCGAGGCCGTCAATCAGATTGACAGCGTTGACGATGCCGACGATCCACAACACCGTCACTGGCAGGGCAAATGCGCCCATCGATAAATTGCCTATGAACGGTAACGAAATGACGTCGATTCGGAAGCCGCAGGCAAACGCGAACATCGCGACGGCGATCTGGGCGTACAACTTGTAGAGAGCACGAATTCCGCGCGTGTCATCGACAGCGCCCACGATGCACATGAATGCACCGCCAGCGAAGAGGCCAACAACTTTGCTGATGTCTTGCGTGAAGTCGTTAGCGACTGCGGACTGGACAAAGAAGAGGCCAACGAGAGGAGCGAAAAAGCCGAGGCATATGGCGAGCCCTCCAAGCCTCGGAGTTTCGTGTCGATGTACGTGCCTTCCGCCGGGTCGACTGACCGCGCCGAGCCGGAATGCGAGCAAACGTACTAGAGGTGTCAGAATTCCGCTGACGATCGCGGCACTGGCGAAAGCTGCGAGGTAGGTCCGCATGCGTTTCAGGTTCCTCGTGAGGTCGTGATCTCTTGGTTGTCGAAACCCGTCTGCGCGTTCAGAAGAATCTTTGGGGTGTTCGCAACAAGCATCGCCACGAGAACGGTTCGTTCGAATGCAATTGGGTAGATAAGCAACCTACATGACCGAGCCATTTGTTCAACCTGGGCACTTTTGCGACGAATTTCGCAAGCGGTGAAGATTTTTTCACGAGTCGGTGCAAAGGGTCGAATTTATAGCATGAATCTGCATCTATGGTTGGCTAGAGCGGGAGCGTTTGCAACTTCGCGTGCTCGAGGTCCTTTCGAGGTCGCTTGACGCTGCCCGCTGCGGCTGGGTATATTCCGCACGTCGCGCGGTAAGCGCAATGGAGAAATGAATGTCTCGTTTGGTTCTGGGCATCAATTCGGCGCACGGTGACGCTTCTGCCGCGCTCGTTGGCGAAAGCGGGATTCTTGCTGCCATCGCTGAAGAGCGGATCAACAGACAGAAGCATTGTGCGGGATTTCCTCGTCTGGCCATCGCTGAGGTACTGCGCCTTGCGGGTGCTAGTCCGAGCGATATTACGGACATTGCTGTTGCCCGTGATCCTCGCGCAAATTTAGCGGCAAAAATTCGCTATGTCGCGGCTAGGCCGCTGACTGGTGTGCCAAACGCCATCGAGCGATTCATGGTGCATCGTGGAGTCAGCTCGAGCTCGGACCTCGTGGCGGACGCACTTGGAGTAGAATCGAGCCGAATTGCCGCGAAATTCCACCAGATCGAACATCATCTGGCCCACGTCGCTAGCTCGTTTTACTGGTCACCCTTTGATCGTGCGACGGGGATCACCTGCGACGGCGCAGGCGATTTCGCGACGAATCTCGTGGCGCTCTGTGAAGGCAATCGCATTCAAACCTTGCGCAAGAGCCTTTGGCCTCATTCGCTTGGTGTTTTCTACACCGCGGTTTGCCAGTTCCTCGGCTTCGACAGATTTGGCGAGGAATACAAGGTGATGGGGCTGTCCGCGTATGGAGTAAATCGTTTCGCCCGGGAAATGCGAAAGCTCGTGCGATTCGACCCTGAGCTCGGCATTCAGCTCGACCTGACCTGGTTTTGCCACCACAAGTCCACCGAGGGAATGGAAACGACGAGCGGAGCGGAAGTCACGATTCCTCGTTTATGGTCCGACGCGATGGTCTCGCTTTTCGGACCTGCCCGAAAACGATCCGAACCCCTAACCGATCGCGATCGAGATCTCGCCGCATCCCTTCAATGCCGATTCGAAGATATCTACTTGGCCCTGGTGAGTCATTCCGTCGAACAGACGGGGATTCGTAATGTCGTCATGGCGGGTGGCTCGGTGCTCAATTCCGTCGCGAATGGCCGCATGGTCACCGAGGGGTGCGTGGATCGAGCGTATTTCCATCCGGCCGCGTCCGATGATGGCACAGCCGCGGGAGCCGCATTGTGGGTCATGCACAATGTGCATAACAAGCCGCGTACGCCGGAAGTTCGCCATGCGTATTGGGGTACGGGCTGGAAAGATGATGAAATCGAAGCAGCCTTGCGCAGTTCGGGCTTGTCGTACAAGCGTCTCGAGCGCGACCAATTGCTGGAAACAGCTTCTGGAGCGCTTTCGCAAGGCAAGATCATGGGGTGGTTTCAAGGTCGCGAGGAATGGGGCCCGCGGGCGCTCGGTAATCGCAGCATTTTGTGCCATCCCGGCTGGCCGGGCATGAAGGCCACGCTCAATGCGCGCATCAAGAACCGCGAGCCATTTCGACCTTTCGCGCCCGTCGTGCGCATCGAAAAGCTCAATACGCTTTTCCACGGAAATCACGAGGTGCCGTTCATGATCATCGTCTACAAGGTGCGTCCGGAATGGAAGGAAAAGCTTTCCGCCATTACGCATGAAGACGGAACGGGCCGCGTGCAAAGCGTTCGCCGCGACGAAAATGCCCTCTATTACGACCTCATCAAGGTCTTCGAAGAGAAAACCGGCATTCCTTGTCTGCTCAATACGTCGTTCAACGAAAACGAGCCCATCGTGCACACACCCGAGCAGGCGATCGATTGTTATCGGCGCACGCGAATGGATTGCCTCGGAATCGGCTCGTTCTGGTTGGAAAAACCCACAGACCCTTCGGACGCAAGCAGTTGAGCCTCATTCCCCGCCCCTCCCACGCGGACGTCGGATGAACATCCTGCACATCGTCCCCTCGTTTTACCCGGCAACGGCATTCGGTGGCCCGATCTATTCGACGTACGGGCTTTGTAATGCCCTGGCGCGCCAAACCGATATTTCCCTGAGGGTCCTGACCAGCGACACGGCAGGACCCTCTCGGCACGATCGGCTCCGTCCCGAAACCATTACGGAAAAACTTTATCCTGGGTATCAAGTCGAATTCCATCGCAAATGGGCGATGACTTCGGTTGGCCCAGGGTTCGTCACGGAGCTGCCGCGTCTCGTCCGTTGGGCCGATGTCGTGCACTTGACGGCAGTTTATTCGTTTCCCACGATTCCAACGCTCGCGGCATGTCGCGTGCTCGCTAAACCCGTCGTGTGGACCCCTCGAGGCGCTTTACAACGCTGGGAGCACACGAAAAAGCAAAACCTTAAATTGGCCTGGGAGCGCACCTGCTCGGCACTTCTGGCCGGGCATCCACACACCATTCACGTGACATCACCGGAAGAGGGCGAGGCGACACGAAAACGAATGCCCGATTCGCCCATCGTCACGATTCCCAATGGCGTCGATATTCCCGAAACGCTCGTGGCCCGAACGTTTCAACCGAATGGCAAAACTCGAGTGCTTTACCTGGGAAGGCTCGATCCGATCAAAGCGCTCGAGAACCTGATCGATGCGATTGCGTCGTCGAAAACGGAACAGGTCGAGCTTACTTTGTGTGGCTCAGGCGATGCTGCGTATACGGCGACACTTTCCAAACGTATCGACGACAAAGGTTTGTCTGCGAAGGTAAAATTCGCAGGGTTTGTCGAAGGAAAGGCAAAAACGCTGGCATTCGAGCAAGCGGACATCTGCGTGCTTCCGTCGTTTTCAGAAAACTTCGGAATGGCTGTGGTCGAGGCATTGTCGCACGGCGTGCCGGTGATTGCTTCGCGTGGTACGCCTTGGAAAGACCTGGAAACCAGAGAATGCGGAGTGTGGGTTCCGAATGATCCGGCATCGCTGGCCCAGGCAATCGACGACATGGCCCGGCAAAACCTCGAAGCGTTAGGGCAACGAGGACGCGCGTGGATGCAAGACAGTTTTGATTGGAATGCAGTGGCGAGGCGAATGGCCGAGGTTTATGGACGGCTCGCAGATGGAAGGCCGCTAGCGTAAAGCCTGCGATTCACTGGGGTCCGAAGCGCTGGCCGACCTCATCCACCGGTGCAAACCATCGAAGACGCCGATTGTGACGGAAGGACCGGCGCACCGTAAAGCGAATACCCTCCGATGGGAGGTGCAACTGCGTCACGCACGGCCGGACAGACAAACGTCACGGCTGTTCCAGCTTCATCGACGATCGCGTTTGCAATCGAATCACCGACCGCACACGCCACGCCGCCCAATGCCTCGCTTCGTTCACAGATACGAACGATCCGAGCGGCTCCTGTGGATTGGCATTGCAGCTTGACTTCCGCGCCTGGCACGCAGTCCTTCAATATCGCATTCATGTCGAATCCGCAACTGCGGAGCGGCCCGATTTGCCCACGTGTACAAGGCTCGGTCACGAAACTCCCTCCAGCAGAGCTGGCCATTACCGTGCCGACATTGTCGTCCTTCCAATTGGCCGGTGCATCGCATTTCGCGCGAGACACGGGCTTTCCTTCTGCATTGGTAAAGGCGGTTGGCTCGAAAATGGGCTCCCCCGACGCGTCCAGAACCGGCGTTCCTTCGCAAAGAAAACCCTCTGGATTAAGCTCGAACCGTAGTTCGTAGGGTTTTGTGGCATCCACGTCGGTGATGTCGACCCATTGCCCCGGGATGCCATATTGATAATCGTCCCCCCATCCCGGCGTCATTCCCTGGAATTGGCACGATTGATGGAGCGGAAAAAGCGGTGTCGTTTCGTTGTTGTGAGTGCGGTCAGTGTCTTCCACGCAAAACGCGCGCTTGCCCCCAGGCGCCCCTGCATAATCGAAGTTCGCGTAGTGCGAGAAATGGACATGCCCGTGGCATTGGCTCGACTCGTAAACGTTGCTCTTTCGATAAGGGCTTTCCGGGTCCACGACATTTCCTACGTCGAGTGCATCGATACCCTCGTTCATCACTTTGGCGGAGAATGCAAGCAGCCGTCGCCAGCCAGTTTTGGCAATGACCTTTTCCTCGAGTTCGCAGGCGTCGGGCTCGAAGAATCGATAGAAATAGGCTTGTTCGCGCTCCATTTCTTCCTCAATGACCGATAATGCCGCTCCTTTCTGAACCTTTGGCTCGCCCACGCGCACGCTGGTGGCAATCTCGTCATCCCAGGCAACGCGTGTGAATTGCATGCTGGTCGGGACGATACCAGTATGTTTCTGGAGCGCCTCGACGCATGATTCCTTGGGGCTTTCCGTATAATGGCAACCCGGGCTCCCCTGTACCTCGACACCACACAGGTCGTCATAGAAGTACCGCACGTTTTCCTCGAATACGCTGTACAGCGGATAGGCGGCTTCGTCCATACAAGCATATCCCGTCCGCTCCTTGAGAAGCTCGGGATCGAGCGGCAAGTTGAAGGCCTCCTGGGTCGTGCCTCCAACTGCCTCGAGGTTCGGGTCGGCAATGGCTGGAGATGCGAGATCGGTGAGCAGGTGAGTATTGAACGAGTAATCGACAACCACTGCGTCGTGACCATCTGACGTCACGCGTTCGGGCTTTCCGGTCAGAACGACGTTCCAGATTTCTTCCTGCAATGGCAATGACAACGGTCCTCGAGTGCCCGGTTCGTAGTAATATTTACGAAAGTTCAGGCGATAATACGTGAGTTTCGTTTGTCGAGACGCGCGGCCTAGCCAAAACGAATCGTTTTGGGCGAGCATTTCGGCTGCCGCCGCTTCGCGCACGGGACCTTCGGGAATTTCGTCGAGAAGCACGCCCACCGTCGACGTCAGATCCATTCGAATCAGCGCGCCCGGATCGACGGCAGGGTCGACGATGGTAGGCGTATCTTCCTGTTCCTTGCAACCCGCTCCGAGCAAGCTCAATAGAATGATCGAACAGCCTGTAACCCCAAAACGCATTTTCACGAGATCCTCATTTCCTTTGGTCATGCGACATCATGTCGTCTTCAACAAGAGCACCAATTGGACCGGGCACGTCCCATCGACACAACTTACGCCTCCAGGACAAACCAGAGGGCTTCCGGAGGTTTCGGCACCATTACATGATTAATTGCATTCATACGCGTCGGCTGTGACGAGCCTGTCGACAACGCTTCGGGAGTCGGGCGAAGGTGCCGAGTTCGAAATTGGCGGTTTTCTACCCAAAGTCCGAGTGTCACAGCAATAGCCATGCCAAACACTATCCACCCGGATGTACGGTGGAAATGCCTTCGATTCGACCCGATCGCGTTTAGCTCAGTGCGGAGGTGTCAACTGGGGTTGGATCATGTCCAATGGAATTGACGGAAAAACCATTACGGTTCGCGGTCGTTCTCCGCCACCAGCTCGACTTCTTCACCGAGCGACGTCATAGCTGACGGAAACCTGAACGGATGCGGGGCCCAAGCACGGCGGTGGTCGAGGCATTGTCGCACGCCATGCCGGCGATTGGCAAGACGCTTTTGATTGGAATGCAGTGGCGGGGCGAATGGTTGAGGTTTATGGGCGGGTGAGGGCGGCAGAATAGCGCGTAGCGGCACTGGCGACTTGATCAACTGGTATTGTCAGTTCTGCTGCGCGGGCTCATTCCGTGGTGGCGATTTGATTCAGTCTTCTCTCTATGATGATCGCTCTGGATTGACTAATATCATCACCAAGCAAATGACACGAAATGGCATCCATGAAGTCATTGTCACTGTAGGAACTGATTTCAATAATGATGTCCACATCGTCGGTGGCGCGAATATAGGCCGACGCAGGATCGGTAATCAGCAGTGAGATTGTCGCACCACCCAGAAAGACGACGCGTGAACGCAATTCACCAAGTCGTAATGCAACCACGCGAATGAGCGCTAGATTGGCGTCACTGGGGTTCATCGGATTACTCCGGGGTTTGGGAGGTGAGAATGATGTGGAGAAGCTCCTCGGCCCGCTTACGCTCTCGCACGCGACCCATACGAATGGCATCTACGAGTACCAGGATCTCATATAATTTTGGATCCTCGCTCGCAGCGTCCGGAACGGAAGGGTATAACGGCTCCAGGGTTTCCCCACGCACCGTTCCCTCGGGATGGGGCCAGACAGGAGGCAAGTCCTCGGTCGAAATAAATTCGGCCAAAAGAGGTGGGGCGGCGTGTGCAGTCGGCATGCCACGCGTAACAGGACCACGTTTGGCAGGAAAAACATACTTTACACCGTGAACAAGTAGCTCCTCCAGAGCCATTCGAATCGGACGACGATAACGGATATTCATTAGGCCAGCGTTTTCCGCTCGCTTGACTGCTGCCTGTGCTTCGGATTGACTGAGACTCAAGGACTTAGAGAGACTTCTGTACGACCAAGCTTCAACGGGGTGGACGGCCAACTTGAGCAGAACGAGGACGTCTTGCGGTTTTAGATGCGCTGAACTTTGCCTCCGCCCCATGGTGTTTACGATATTCGCAAACAGCGAACGGTGCAACAA
>CAZETM010000174.1:0-14613 GCA_964514885.1 uncultured Polyangium sp.
CTGTGTCTCGGAACCTGCGGACCCTGAATTCGGGTTTGGCGAAACGGAAATGCAGAATGTAGTCGTCGGTAATTGGACGGGCACGATGACTTTGTCCGGACAATCGCCCACGACGTTTACGTTGGCGATCAATCGTGCGCCAGCAATGCAGCCGGCTTGTGGAAGCCGCTCGTTCAGCTCGCCATTGTGTGTCGAAACGTCCAGCATGAATCTCGACGCTACGCTCACGACCGCGGACAAAATGTTCGACGCCGCGAAGCTTCAGGGCAGTTTCATGGTCATTGGCCTCGAGCTGCAAAATGGCGAATTGTCGCTCAATGGTGCAGGAATCAATCTCGTGGGTGGAATCGACGAGGCGAATCCGTCGCAAGACCTCACGGTGAGTGGCGCTCAATCGGGCAGCGCCGTAATTCAGCGATAGCCTTCTATAGCTCCCCTTTTGCCATGGTAATCCGCAAAAGAGCGGAGTAACCTTGGCCGCGGTGCAAGTTTTTTTTGCATCGCGGTGGGCGGAGGGAATCATGGCAATCGACGCGTTGGTGGTGGGTGCGGGTCCAGTGGGGCTCGTGATGGCGGCCGAGCTTCGGCGGCATGGTTTGTCGTGTCGGATCATTGATCGCGGCGACGGTCCGTCGATCTGGTCCAAGGCGCAAATCATTCATGCTCGAACCTTGGAATGCCTTCAGGACATGGGCGTTTCGGACCAGTTCGTTTCCCGAGGCCAGCCCGTTACGGGCGCGCGCATCATGACGCCGGAGCTGCAAAACATTGCCCGCATCTCGCTTGCCGGTATCGATTCTCCATTTCCGTACTTACTCAGTTTGTCCCAACGCGAGACCGAAATCATTCTCGCTCAACATCTCGAGCGTGTGTACGAAACGCGTATCGAGCGTAATGTGACGCTCGATGGGTTTTCCCAGGATGCCGATGGCGTCGTAGCCAACCTCGTGCACGTGGATGGATCGGCCGAAGAGGTGCGCGTTCCATGGCTTCTCGGATGCGATGGCGCGCATAGCAACGTGCGAAAGACGCTCGGATTGCCATTCGAGGGGTCGACGTACGAATATCGGATCATGCAGGCCGACGTGCGCGTGGATTTGCCCATGGCGCTGCATGATGACGAGATCGCGGTTTTTCTTGGTCCCCGGGGAATGATCGGTTTTTTCCCGTTGCCGGGAGAGCATCGTTTCCGCATGATTTCATTCTTGGACCAGGGAGACGAACGACAGGCGGAGCTAGAGTCGTTTCGGGCATTGCTTGCGGAGCGAGGGCCTGCAGGGGCCGAGGTTTCCGAGCCGGCATGGATGATTGATTTTCGGATTCATTGCCGGCTCGTGCCGCGTTATCGAGTGGGTCGCGTATTTCTGTCCGGGGATGCCGCACATATTCATAGCCCTGCGGGAGGGCAGGGGATGAACATGGGCATTCAAGACGCCTACAATCTTGCATGGAAATTGGCGCTCGTTCACCGTGGCAAAGCGAAAGACTTGCTGCTCGATTCGTACGAAGCCGAGCGGCGTCCGATTGCAGAGGCAACGCTTCGTGCAACCGATACGGGCACGAAAGGGTTCGCTGCGGCCATGTCACTGAAGAGCCCGATGGCCATGAACATTCGCAATCATGCCATGAGCTTCGTCACCAGCCTCGAATTGGTCAAAGAACGCGCGGGCCGGGCGATGTCTCAAATCGAGGTTGGATATCCGAAAAGCCCCGTTGTTGCGCAGGATCAAGTTTCTCTGTGGTCGGTCGGTATGGGAGGCTCGGCGGAGCATCCTGGTTTGTCCGATTGGTACCATTTCGGTGACGGGCCTGCCCCGGGAAATCGTGTGCCGGATGTGCCGATCGGGGACACGACGGTATTCGAGCTTTTGCGAGGTACGGAGCACACGTTGTTCTGCTTCGACGGGGCAGCGACGACGGACCAAGGATATCACCGGCTGTCGCAGCTCATTGCGAATGCAAAGTCGCGGCTTGGAGATGGATTGAAGGCATTTGTTATCGTGCCCTTCGCGAAGAGACCCGAGGGGTTGTCGGAGAATGTGCCGGTGCTGTTCGACGGGGAGGGGGAGTTGCATCGCCGGTTCGGTGCGCGTTCCGAGTGTTTGTATTTGGTGCGTCCAGACGGATATGTGGCGTATCGAAGCCAGCCTGCGGACGAGCATCGATTTTCGGCGTACCTCGACCGCTTGTTTGTTTGAAAATGGAAACAACGCACCAGGCATCTTGGTGAAACGCTTTTTTGCGCGTATCATCTCGTGATGCGCTTCAAGAAGGTCGATCCACACGTCGTTCAGCACCCGGTCGAGCGCCGCGGATTCATCACGGTCCCTCTCGACTACGCGAATCCTTCCGGCCCCACCATCGACCTCTTTTACCGCCTGCTTCCTGCTTACGACTCCGATCTTCACGACGCGACCAAGCCGATCGTCGTCGTTATCAACGGCGGCCCTGGCATCCCGTCATCTTTCTATCGTTCGCTCGATTTCGATTACGCGACGCATTCAGCTCCTGGTGGTGGCCTCGACCGCTTCAAATATTTCCTGCGCACCCACCGAATCTTGCTCGTCGATCAGCGCGGCACGGACGGTTCTTCTGCACCGCTCGACATGGACGATCCGAGCCTCGATCCCGCCTTCGTTGGCCGATTCTTCTCGGCGGACAGTCATGCTCGCGATTACCTTGCGGTCATTGACCAGCTCATTCCCGAGGGCGAGCGGTTTTTCGTCATTGCACAGAGTTATGGCGGAATCCCCGGTATGCATCTGTTGACCCTTGCTCGGCGTCGTCCGAATGGTGTGATCTTTTCCAGTTCGGCGTTGCCTTACGAGGATCCCGAGCACGCAATGCGTATGCGCCGTCTCGAGCAATTGCGTCTCAATCATCATTTGCGCACGGTCGTGCCGGACATCGAAGATCGTCTGGCCAAGGTTCGTGCTCATTATGCGGCGCTCGATTTGGATCCTGGCATCATTCATGGACTCTTCGTTTTGCTTGGCAAAGACGTTCCTGGCGTGTGGGAGCCCGGGTTCGTCGCTCGCCTCGACAAGATTCTCACGCAATCGCGTGAGCAAATCATGGCGGATGTCGAAGCGGGGGGCGAGGCACCCCATTTGCTCAATTATATTCTTTCGAGCGTCAATTTTACACCCGGGCATACCGATCGCACGCTCGCGGCTTTGGGGTCGAAAGAAATCCCCTTCGAGCCGTGGATGATTGACGAACATGTAATGCTCATGAAAACCGGCCAGGATGGCACCTGGCGCCAGGATCTCATTGCTGCATTCGACGCATCTCCACCTCCCGGAACGCCGATTCCAACTCTCGACGAGTTACGCGAGGCCATATCGCGTCATCAAGTTCTTTTCACGGCGGCCGATAATGATGCAATGGTTCCCGGCGATGCATATCGCCAAAGCGTCGAACGATTCCTCGTTCCTGGACACGCGGAAGTCCGGACGTTGCCTGGTGGGCATAGCGCTATTTTTCTCGAAAAAGGGTACGAAGCCTTTCTTGACTGGTCGCAGGACAAATAATCCACCACCGGCGGTAATGACGGCACATTCATAGATTGCCACGTGGCAATGCAGCTTCCTATTGCTTTGGAGCAAAAGCGTGTAGACTCAGGCCGCGATGAGACACATCCCAAAACCTCGTTTTCGTAGCGTCTTCTCGACGCTCGGCCTGGTGGCATTTGCTTTTTCGAGCATCGCGTGCGCGGCAGAACAAGGGCCCGAATGCAAAGCGTTCGTCGTTTGCGTCAGCGAATTCGATACGTTGCGCCAAACCGAAACGAACGTCGATCGCTTCTTGCCCGAAGGCGCATGCTGGGGCGGTGAAAAAGGCGCCGCCGTTTGCGAAGCTGCTTGTCGTCGCGGGATCGTCCTTTTGCATCAGCAAGAAGCTGCATTGACCTGCAAGACCGCTCGAGGAGGTGCGCTGTGAAAAACCACGGAAAGTGGATTCTGTGCGCTGCAATTGCCCTGTGTATGCTCGGGCTCGGCCAAGGAGCCTCGGCCCACTTGCCCAATGTCCTCGAAGACGGGAAGGTATTCGTCGTTCCGGACCCGCTGCTCAGTTTTGCCTTGTATGGCGAATTCGAATCGACGGACGAAGTTTTCGAGGCGAGCATGGACCTCGAAAAACCCCTTGCGATTCCGATTGAAATCCTCGTTCCGCGTACTGGCGAGCTGGCGGACCATCGCCCAGTGTTTGCCATTGTCGGGGAAGGATTGCCTGTTCCCTCCGCCGAAGACCTGACCTTGTTGCCTCGTCCTTTGCCCGAAGGCGCGGGAGCTGTCGTGGTTCGTAATGACAACGCCGAGCGCGAGGTCATCTTCGAAAGCTTCACCAGGCGCGTCATGGTGACCAATGGCGCCGTCGCTTATGTTCTCCCGGCCGGAAACGTTCGTTTCTGGGTTTGGTCGCCCGAAAAAACCACGGGGCGATTCGTATTCGGCTTTGGAGTCGAAGAAGGCTCGCAGGACTTGGGACAGATCTTCTCCAACTGGAGCGATTATGCGTATTAGTGTTGCGGCCTTTTCTGCCTGCGCCGCTCTGCTGGCGAGCACCGCTGCGTTTGCTGCCGAGCCTGGTGCGGTTGGACAAACCGATTCCGCTTCTACGTCCCGTTTTTCCGCGGGTCTCGGCCTCGAAGTGACGCTCGTCGGCTTGGCCGTTGGACTACGCCCCGAGCTTCTTTATCGCCTCGGGCCGCCGGGAACGGTGAGTCATTTGCGCACGAGTGTCGGCCTTCTTTTCGGGCCTGAATTCACGCTCGTTCCCGCCAGCATTGGGTATCGGGCCGTGTGGCGCCAAGACAAGACCGTGCAGCCGATTTTCGGCGCAGGCTGGCAATCGAATTTCTTCCTCGTCAGCAGCGGCAACGTTTTCTCTCAATTGGGCGTCGTGTACTTCGAAGGCGGCAGCGCGTTTGCCGTGAACAACCGGATTTCAGCCGGTGCGCTAGCGACACTCGACTGGTCGTTCATCAATGAACGCGGCCCCGGCCTTGGCGTTCGTGCTTTTGGCACGTGGAAGTTCTAATCGCAATCAGGCGATTACGACGTTTTCGCGCCGCGTTTTCGTCGCGCTTCGACGGTAGGCCCAGTTCGCCGCGGTCTGCGTGTGCTCCCTGGCGGTAACGAGAATCCCACCGCTTCCAAATCGCGCAACGTCACCGCCCGTGCCCCGGGCGGCGTTGCCAATACGGCCCGCAGCAATAACGCTTCCAGCTCTGCATCATTGCCAGGGAAATTGTGCTCCACCAGCGCCGCCATCGCGTGCGGGTCGATCCCCAACGGTGCTTGACGAATGCGCTGTCCCATCCGCGTGAGTTTGTCCAGGATGAGCAGCGAAAGATCCTCGGCGCGGGACGATAACTCCGGCAATGCAACCGCTCGATCTCCCAGCCGATCCGCCAATACCTCGACCAGCTTTCCATTCGCCGCGAGCGAATCCACCGTTCCCGGTAAAACCACTACCAGCCCAAAGTCGTTTTGTGGCGTCGAAGCAATGCGCATTTGCACGAGCGGCGGCAGTAGATGCGCATCGATCAGCACCAGCGTTCCACCCGCTGCAGCGGTCACCGGGCTCGTCGCTCGATCGTGCCACTTGGTCACGTCGTGCTCTGCTTTGTTGCCTCCGTCGACCACCACCATCACGCCGGTTTTTCTCGGCGATGCAAGATGCACCAGCGCAGACCACGCCAGGATGTCGATGCCTGGTGCCGACAACAACGTCACGGCGGTGTTTCTCTCGGCCAACGTTTCGAGACGTTGCACAGCGGCTCGCGCGGCTGGGCTGTACACCGCTACGCGCGCGGGACGTTCGAGCAATCGCGCGATCGCTCCGAACTGACCCTGAATGCGTGCAAGCTCCGTTTCGAGCTGCTGGCGACCCACTTCGAGGTCCGTGATGTCACCACGCGCCGATAGCTCACGCTCACGCGATCGTGCAAGCATCGAGGACACGCCGAGCACGGCTCCCAGTCGATCCGACAGCTCGCGTAGCGCGCGCACTTCGCTCAGCGTCGACGGTGTCGTACGTGCGCCCCGAGGCACCACGATCGCGCCAATGGGCCCATCGAGATCACGCACGATGCTGATCGCCAACAGACCACGCTCCTGCATCCACGCCATCAACGGACGCACTTCGGCGCGACGTACCGCAACGGATTCGAGCGCTTCGAAACGCATGATTCGTTCAGGCTCTTCATCCGCGAGCGACACCAATCGAGCGGGCACTTCTGCCTTCACCGCTTGCAAGTATCCTGCGCGATCGACGTTCAACAGTTCCGGAGGGAAAAACCGATAGAGCGCTGCCGTTTCGCCTGCGCTTCCGAGCGCGTTGCGTAGCTCGAACAGAGCGCGTCGTAGTGCGTCTTCGGGATCCGGCGTCATCGCCGCACGAGTCGCTGCGCGCAACGCATCGGCGACTCTTCCGCCGCTTGGACCATCACGACGAGCGACTCGTCGCGCCACGAGCGACGCAAGTGCTCCTGCGCCCGCGCTGGCAAACGCCAAAGGCCCCGCAAGATCAGGACGCATGTGGACAAGAAAAACCGCGCCGAGCGCGACGGGCACCACGATGATTGCTGCTGCAACGATTGTGCGGAGCAGTCGCAATGCAGCTTCGGGCTCGCGAGATGTTGCTGCAAACGAAGCGCCCGATGAGGCAACGACAACCGCCAGCGGAAGGACTCGTTCCGGTGGAAGCACGCGCGCTGCTGCCGCGAGCACACCCGCGACGAGCGACACCGAGCCAACCCAAAGCACGGCACGTGCTCGCTCAGCGACACCAAGCTCCGAGCGACGAACGAACGCAGTTCGAGCCGCTGCAAAGAGCGACACAGCAAGCGATCCGATCGACGCCACGACGGTTGCGTAGTCGAGCACCAGTGGATCGAGTTCTTCGGATCGTTCTGGAAGCACTGCTTTTGCCGAAGGAAGCCCAACGGCCACGATCCAGAAAAGGGCTGCGAACACGACGGCATCGAGGCGTCGCGCCGTCGGTCCTGGTGCAGCGAGCCCTCCGAGCGGCGCGATACGCGCCAAAGCCCACAACGATCCCAGCAGTGCCAATGCAGCGCCGAGGTTTTCTCCGGCGACGAATCCGATCGAACGAGGCCCCAGAAACGACGCGCCGAAGAGCGCAACGCCGGTGATCGTCAGGCGCGCGGCAGCTCGTGTTTCGCCGCTCGGTACGACGGGGGCTCCAACAGCCCAGCCTGGCCGGGACAAACCGTTTGAACTCGTATCATCGTCGGTGGCTTGCCATCCGACGAGACAAACTCCGAGCGATGCAGCGAGGACGACCCAGCCAAGGGGTCCACCTGTGGTTGCCCAGAGTCCAGCAAGCGCCGCGTACGCGACGACGGCCGTCGCGATCCAGAACGAGCGCTTACGCCAGGGCATCGGCTGGGAAAGGTAGCCGAAGAGCGCTCACGCGGCCAAAAAGCCGAGAGCTAAAACCGAGAGAAAGTTGGTGGTGAAACGAATGCGAGAAGCGCCGCGAGTGCGGAGGATCAATACATCGTGCCGCTGCTCGAACTTGCCGACGGGCACATGCTGCCGGACTTGTAGCAAGTGCTCGTTCCGACGTCGCAGCAGTAGATCTCGCCTGCCGGGGGCAATGGGCACTGGCTTTGGCACTCCGAATCCGCGGTGCACTGCGAGGAGCAAACCCCGCTCCCGCTGCTCGACGAACTCGAAGCGCTGGATGCCGAACTCGACGAACTCGACGTCATCGCGATTCCGCCGCCTTCGCCAGTTTCACCACCGTTGCCGCCAGCACCACCCGAAGGCGAATTGCCGAACGTGCTTTCGTCACCTTCTGCGCACGCAGCGAAGCTGAGTCCACAGAGCCCAATAGCGAGTAGAAGTAGGCTGGCGTGTTTCACGAGTTTATGTTCTGAAGCTACACGAATGCCCGGGTGTACACAACTTCCAATCCCCTGCCGTCATCATGATTGAGGATGCCCGAAGCGCCTCCGATGCGCAGTCGGACGCGACGATTCGAGGTACGACGGAAACTGCCGGCACGCCTGCGTTGCGTCATGTGTCGAATGAGCGCAAACGGACGTGGATTCGCCTGGCGTTGCTCCTTGTCATCGGGGCGCTGATCTTCTTCCCCGCGCTGCGTTCGCCCTTCCTTCTCGACGATTATCTCCACGCGTCGATGATCGACGGGACGTTTCCTGGCAAGCGCGGCGTCTTCGATCTGTACGACTTCATCAACGCAGCAGATCGTCCCGTACTAGCCGAGCGCGGCATGATCACTTGGTGGTCGGATCCGAACCTCGAGATTCGGTTTTTCCGGCCGCTCGCAAGTGCTTTGCGCTGGGGCGACCACCTCGTGTTCGGGCGCAATACGCTGCTGCTCCACTTGCACTCGTTTGCGTGGTGGTTTGCCGCGGTACTTGGCGCGAGGTCGCTCTTCGTTCGAGCCATGTCAGCTCGTGCAGCAGCGGTTGCAACGTTCATTTTTGCGCTCGCTCCGTGCCACGTCATGCCCCTCGCGTGGCTCGCCAATCGCGAAGTCTTCATGTCGCTCGCGTTCGGCACATTTGCTTTGAGCGTTTACCATCGCTTCCGTGAAAGGCGTTCGTGGAGTCAGGCGGGCCTGGCGACGTTGCTCTTCGCCCTCGCCCTTCTTTCTGGCGAATACGCGCTCAGTTTTGCCGGGTTTGTCTTGGCAATCGAGATCGGGATTCGCGGCGAAGGCATCGTGCGTCGCGGCCTCGGGATGCTCCCGTTCGCGCTTCCTACGTTGCTCTACATGGCCGTTCGTTCGGTGCTCGGGTACGGCTCACGCGGCTCGGGGTACTACACCGATCCGCTGCGCGACCCGGTTCTGTTTTTGAGCACTGCGCCGCGTCGCTTCGTCACGCTCTTGGCGAATGGATGGTTGTCGCTCGACTACGAATCGATCGATTCCACCACGTCGAAGTGGTGGCTCGTCGTGCTCGTCGTTTTCGTGACGCCGCTGATCGTCGTGCCATTGCGTAGAACGCTCGCTGAACTGGATGAAGCACGTCGCCGATGGTTCTGGTTCTTCGTCATCGGATCGCTGCTCGCGCTCGTCCCCGTCATGGCGGTGTCTCCAACGCCGCGTGTGCTGGGTACGAGCATGCTGGGTGTGGCGCCGCTCGTCGCGATGGTGCTCGATCACGCGTGGTTTGTCTCGGCCGACCGTCCCGCAGATCGCAGCGTGATGGCGCAGTTATCGGGCTTCGCTGCCGTCTTGATGGGCTTTATGCATCTGGTGCATGGCCCCGGTGCATCGTGGCTCTCCGCGCTTCGCATTCACGATCATGCGCAACAGTTCGTCGACCATGCGAAGTCGTTACGTGAGCGTTTGCAGACGCCGGCGAACGCGGAAATCATCGTGCTGCGCGCGGTCGTGAACTCGTTCTACATGCCCTTCGTGCTCGATCCGGAAGGTCGACTGCCCGTGCGTTGGCGGATCCTTTCGCAAACGGGCCACGCGCTCGTGCTCCGTCGTGGTCCGCGCACGCTGGACATCGTGGTGCGTCATGAGGATCGGATTTATTCGAGCGGTCCGGATCATCTCTTCAGACAAGACCACAAAAGTTTCAAAGTCGGCGACGTGCACACGATGCCCGGTGTGCGCATGACCATCTTGGCCGTGGGGCCTGCTGGTCCTCGCATCGTTCGTTACGACTTCGACCATGAGCTCGAGTCTTCGTCGCTGATCTGGCTCGCCGAAAACAACGATGGCTTCTCGATCGAGGAGCCGCTCAAGATCGGTTTCGGAAAACCGTTTGACCTCTAACGATCATGGCTCGCGCACTTCGAACAGACCGATGCCTACGATGTCACGATCGTACGTCGACGTAACATGGCTCGGTTTGGCGGGTAGAACCCGCTCTACGATTGGCACCAAATGCAGGCCACGCTCGATGGCTTCACACACCGGCCGTCCATCGTCGCTCGTGCAGATCGACGTGCGCGCGTAACGAAGGCATCCCTCTGGGCGTTGTAGGCGACGAACGTCATCCGCAGAAGACACGGCGACGACGGCGCGAGGAGCTTTTGCGGGCGATTCGATCGCGTATTCAGGCAAAGCCACGATCCTTTTGCCTACGCGTGGCACGTGCACGACGCGGCATCCGTCTGGAAGTGCAGCGAAGGCGCTTCGAAAGAATCCATGCTCGAGCTGCTCCGTCGTGCGTTCGTTCATCGTGGGCCAACCTGCGGCCAATGCACCGATCGTTGCAGCTCCAAGTAAAACCCATGCATGACGCAAACACGCGACCGATGCGGGAATCATGGACACGAGCACGATGAGCGGAGCAGCGATCCACAGTCGGTCGTAACTCGCGATCCAGACCTGGCTTTGCCCGTACGCGTTGCGTGTCGCCACGAGCGCAAGAGCCGACGCCATGGCCGGTACCAGAAGCCCGCGGGGTTTTGCCAAGACAAACGCAACGGCGAGCAGAACCAGGCCGACGGGCGCATGTTCGACCAATCGCAGCGCCACTGTTTCACCTCCAGCGCGCGCGTCCCAATGTTCGTGCACGTTGGCTGCGACCGAAACGATCGCCTTGCCGCTGGTCAACACGATCACGACCATGACGAGCAGAGCGAGCGTTACGCTCCAAGCACCTTGACGAGCCCAATGCTTCCATGATGGAGATACGTTTGTCTGGGCCGATGGCATGGCCAAGACAAAGAGCGGCCCGAGCGCTACGGGACCCCACGCGATCGGATGAATTCTCGCGGCTTGTGCTGAGACGAGAGAACCGACGAGGGCGAGGAAGAATGCTCCGAGCTTATGGTTTGCCCGTAATCGCTGGGCAGCCGAAACGAAAAGCACCGATGCGGTCAGCGTCAGCGTGATGATGGAAGGGAAATACGCTTCGGTCGCGCCAAACCGCAGGGCAATGGCGTCGATCGCCATGATCACGCCGGCCACGATGGCTCGTTGGAAATCGACTTCCAGTTTGCGCGCAAGAGCAAACACGAGCGGCGCGGCGAGCGCACCGAAAATTGCATTGCATATAAAAATGGCCGCATCGGGGTGTTTCGGAAAAAGTGTACAGACAAACGAAAACAATTCGACATAACCAGGGCCGTACCCCACGAGGCGCGTGGCATCCGTTGCAGCTCCAAGGATCCACAGCGGCCCCTGACCATTGACGTGGTGCGGACCAAAGGGGCCGAATGCCACACGCAAAACAAGCGCGAAACCAAATAGACCGACCAGGGCAAACCAATCTCGCTCTCCGTGCGCCGTATTCGTCGCCTTTCGTGCAGCTCGCACATTGATGAATACCAACAGCAAAGCCAAGCCGGCCCAAGCGCCGCGGGACCAAAAATTACCAATCGAAGACGATTCTTGAATCGGTGTGAGATGGCGCAGGACCGGGACTTCGGGAACCTTGGGCTGCAAAACCTCGGTTTCGTGCGCGGAAAGCCAAGTGCATAACGTTTCGAACGCCTCGCGCTGAGGGGCGGGCACATTGCGGAAATCGTCGACTTCGAGAATGGGCGAAACCCCCAGGCGACCCATGCGACGAAATGCTTGGCCCGCAGGATGGGCAATGTCGACGTCGAGGGAATGCGCTGAGTCGATGTGCAGTTTCAGCCGCACATGCGCGGGAAAACATTGCACCGCTCGAACGGATGCAGGAAACGCTGCATCGGCACGAGCGACCCAGGCGAGCGTGTCTGCGGAACACGTGTTTTTTTCTTGTGCGTGAGCGGCCGGAATGCTCCCGAAAAAACCGCTCAGCACAAACAAAAGTATGGCGGGCACGAATTCGTGCGCAGGCTCAAGGAAGCGTGGCCCATTCGGACCAGAGCACGCGCTGGATGAGTGTGGAGCCACCAGCGCCATTGGGCTTATAAATGGCTGCTTCGCCCCAAACCAGTGCGCCGAGCGTCGGGCAATTGCCCGTAAATCCCGCATGACTCACGAGGCCGGTATTCGCTCCAGTGGGCGGCTCTTCAGCCAAGAGGGCCGTTGAATTCGCACAGCGATTCGCTTCGTCGTACACCGAGAGAGTAATGTCGGCACGTTGTTCGATCATGGCTGTCGGCACGACTTGCATCAGCTCGGCGGTCTTCAAACAGCGGCAAAACTCGCTCGACAACAAACGCCCGATCGGAATTCCGCGCGTCTTCAGCGCTTCTCCGATTGCAATCGATTCCGTCACGCCTGCGGCATTGAGTTGCCTGGCAGTCGCCGTGGTCATCGGTGCACCGGGACAAAAGTCGTCGCACCGCTTCCACCAATTCGCATACGTGTTATTCGCAGCGGTTCCGAGATTCGTTTGGTCCGCGCAAACATCCGCCGAGGCATGACGCCAAAAGATATTGTATCCGCCGCCTTTCAACGCCTGCGCGAGCGTTGGAGAAAGGTTCGCTGCCGCAGGATCGCCGCTGCACGAGCCATCGCAGCCATAGACTGCGTAATGGTACGTGCGCGGATTCGCAGTCGTCGAGGGCATCAGTCCTCGAAGTGCCTCCGTGGTTTGTCCCGCCGTGCCCTCGTAAACGATCGTCGCCGCAGGATCGTCAGGGCCCGTCGGCGCCAAGCCTTCTTTGCGGACGATACGCGACGTCGGCTTGCTCGATTTCTCCCACGCGAGCTGCACGTCTTTGCCCACAATCGTGGCCGTCAAGTTTTTAGGGTTTTGCGCGGCGCTACCACCCGCACCTCCAGCGCCACCTGCGCCGCCCATGCCAGCCATGCCGCCACTGCCAGCCATTCCCCCAGTGCCGCCCATTCCTCCCATTCCGCCAGTGGTCGAGCTAGATGAAGTCGAGCTAGATGAAGTCGAGCTAGATGAAGCCGACGAGGCGGTGGTGGATTCGGCAGGAGGTGGCGGAGCTGGCGCCGGAGTCGACCACAGCTTTTCGCCATCGTCCGTACACGCGGCGATGGCCAGCAAAAAACCAGCAGAAACAAAGGCCTTCACGACAAGCTCTCGCATTACAACACCTCGGCGGACAGCACCAGACTGTTCAAGTACGTAGAACAATTTTGGCGCGGTGTCAGCTTCCTTCAATCGGCAATCTTGTGACGCAGCCAAATAGACGGCTTCTCGATGAGCACGTGCATCACGTATGCAATCGCCCACGAAAGGCCCAGCGTGATGATCATCGATCCGATCCAAAGCAGCACGAGCGAGAAACCTCGGGCATGGAGCGTTTTGACCGACGGCACGACGAGGTAATCGATGATGGGTATGTGCACCAAATAAAGTCCGTAACCAAGCGTCGCGACCTTGCGGAAAAATGGCGCGGAGAGGAATCGAGCAATGATGCCGTCACTGTGCAGTAGCAGCGGCAACGCGCACAAGTACATCACGCTGGTGAGGGTGCCCCACGAAAACACCTTGACGAGCTGCACGTGCTGCTTGCCAAACATGGATGGTTGGAGCAGCAACCAAAGACAAGCGAGCGCGGGGAGCGCCAACATGGCTCGATGGAGCGGGTGCTCGAGCCAACGGCCGATGACGTCGCGATATCGTCGATGAACGAGCGCGAGCAGAATACCGGCGATGAGTGTGTCGAAACGGGTATAGGTGCGAAAGTAAAGCGCGCCGTAGAGAACGAAGTCGTTCCAAGGGCGCCAGCGGTAATAAATCACCAGACGCGTGACGAGCGCAGCGATGCACAGCGCACCGAGCAGAGTTATGCGCGCACGATCGCTACGCAAGCGATGAAGCACGAAGAACAAGGCGGGTATGACGAGGTAAAACTGCTCCTCGAGCGCCATCGACCAGCCCCAGAACATGATCACGTCGGGACGGTGTAGAGAGACGAAGTTTGTCAGGTACGTGTACTCGAAAATCAGATTGCGGCGCTGCATTTCCGTGAGCGGAATCGCGAGCGCGAGGATGGTGAGCACGACGTAATACGGTGGAAATGTGCGCAAGATGCGGCGGAGGTAAAACCTGCGAAGGTCCTGTGTGCCAGTTCGTTCGAGCGAGCGGAGGAGGATGGATCCGATGAGAAAACCGCTCAGAATGAAGAACAAATCCATCCCGAAGAAGATCGCCGTGGAGGCATCGACGAATGTGCGATTAAGGGGCACGTCCTGCTCGCCCCAGAGAATCCACGTGATGTGCCACTGCACGACGCTGACGATGCCGATGACGCGAAGCCCGTGCAGAGATGCGTAGCGGTTGTCGAGTAGCTCGAGCGCAAACAATCGTGATAGCCACGAGCGCTGCGGCTGCGTGTCGGTGGCGAGGGCAGTATCGGACATCGAGGGGCGTATCCTAATGCGTGTTGGTCGAAAGATGCCAGGGATCTTCGAACTGCACGGAACGAATTGAGGCTTGCCATTTCACCCGCCTCGTTCTTATCTGCCGCGCCATGAACCTCTCGCGCAGCCGCGTTCCGCTGTTTTACCCTCGCAGCATCAAAAGACGACTCGCTGCATTCGTTTTTCCGAGCGACCTCGCCGAGCGCCATGCGATTCTGCAAAGCTGGGTCCTCGCCTTACGCGCGGGCAAACTCGACGCATCCAAAGAGGTCAGTTTGCACGATGATTTCCTCGTCAACGTCTTCGGCCGCGCGCTCGGGTATCGCACTGCAACGGGTTCTGGCGCAGGAGCGTGGGAAGTCTCCGCCGAACGCA
>CAZETM010000175.1:0-4218 GCA_964514885.1 uncultured Polyangium sp.
AACTCGAACATACCTTCGACATGATCGAACGGTTGCGGTCGCAGCTCATCGCACTATCGCTGCCGATTTTGCGCATCTGGGCCGGCGTGCTGCTCGTGCCACTCATCGGCGAGATCTCGCCCGACAGAGCCGAGCATGCGCGCAACGAGCTGCTGGATGCGATCAGACGTCATCGCGCGCGGAGCGTGCTCATCGACGTCACCGGCCTTAGTCTCGTCGATGTAAATGCAGCGAGCATGCTGGGCTCGATGATCCGTGCTGCCTCATTACTTGGAGCTGAAACGATGATCGTCGGCATACGCGGCGAGGTGGCGCGAGTGTTCGTCATGATAGGTGAGGTTTTCCCTGGGACGCAGACCTTCGCGACGCTCGATGACGGCTTGCGCCGCGCGCTTCGGTTCACGCAAACGAAGAAGCGTTGACTCTCGTGCCGTGACGCTTCTGTGCAGCGGCCGGGTTTGATACAAGTCGGTTGTGGCAAGCTCAGCGAACGAATGTTTGACGAATACCTACCGAACTTTGTGCGACGACGTGTTTTTCGTCATCGCGTCGACCGCGCGTCTCGATGACGACACGCTGCGCGAATTCTCGAACCGACGATCGTCGGTGATCCAAGCCGTTGCGCGAGGTGCTGCGCCTGAACAACTCGATGCTTGGGACGGATGGATTCTGCGGATGTCGGCGGCGATTGCGCCCGTGTCTCCTCCGCGATGGCTCGCGATGGCCGACGTGATCGAAGAAGGCGTGTCTCTCGAGCTTGGCGCGCGTGGCATGCGCTCGCTGTTCACGAGCAAGCCGAGTGAAAAAGATGTCGCGCGTGTGCATTCGTTTGGTGGGTTTGCAGCTCGAGCGCTTGCGGCCGTTCTTGCGGCGACGGGCGAGTTTCATCCTGAGGCGCGAGCGCAACGTGGGTGTTTCGTCGCTTCGCTTGGCCTCTCCGATGCCGAGCAACGTGTGTTGACGATTGAGGAGCCGATGGCTGCCGCGGCGCTCGAAGTGCCCGAGGGACTGCCGCCCAAGATTGCTCGCGCAGTGCTTCGAGGTGCGTTCATCGCGGCGATGCTCGAAGGAACCGATCCGCGTGAAGAGCAAGCGGTGCTCGTGATTGGCAAGAAGACGGGGCTGCTTGCGGAGGAGATCACGGCGGCGCATGGCGAAGCGAGACAGCGGATCGATGCGGCGCGATCCTTTGGTGCTCCAACGGTCGATGCGATTCGTTATGTGCTTGCGGGCGATCGCGTGACGAGTGATTTGCTCGCGGTGGCGGCGGCGAAGTTGACGCTTCCGATGAGTCATCGCACGGCGGCGATTACGTCGGTGAACGTGGGCAGCAAGGTCGTGCTGTCGAAGAAACACGTCGTCGATCGCAAGACGCGTGAGGCTGTGTTGGCACTGGCGTGGATAGCGGCATTGCGACTCGATCCGTCATTCGTGCGTCGAGCGGAGCTGATGATGCTTCACGATCACGTAGCGGCGGATTTGGGTGATGACGATGCGGGTAGATTCGCGCGAGCGGTCGTGGAAAGGTTTGTCGAGGGCGAGCTACGTAATGCCAAACCTCTTTTGCCGCCGCCAATGCCGTGAAAGCGAAAGCACCTTAACCCAAACGTGATGATTTCGGTCACTTGACTGGACAGGCTCCTGTCCCCAAATGGTTCTTTATGTCCACCTTGCCTGCCCTTCGATTCGTCGCGCCAGTTGCATTGACGTTGGCGGTTGTTTTTCCTGCATTCGGTCAAACCGATCCTGCTCCTGCTCCTGCTCCTGCGCCGTCTTCGACTTCGACAGCAGCGCCCGAGCCGATTCCGCAAGCAGCGCCGACGCCTCCCGTTGCGCCGGTGGCGGTATCCGCGCCGTCGACGTTGACGGAGAAAGCGCCTGCACCGATTGCAGCGCCTGCAGCCGGAGTGGCATCGACTGCGGCGCCGGTGTTGCCGAGCCCGCCTGGGCCTTGGTATCGTGTTCGAGCGGTGGCGGAGCTTGGGTTTTTGGCGGTGCTTTCGCACAAGATACAGTTTGGCAAAGGCGGAACGGATTTCGATTACGTTACCGAGGGAGGCCAGGACAATTTATTTGCGGTCAGTCGAATGAGCCTCGAATTGGAGGTCAAGCGGCGGCACACGTTTGTATTTCTCTACCAACCATTGGACATCGTGTCGGCGGCGACGCTGCAGCGGGACGTGACGATTGCGGGCAAGGAATTTCCGCAAGGAACGCCGATGGATTTCCGTTACGGGTTTCCGTTTTACCGGGGTAGTTACTTGTATGATTTGGTGGCGAATCCGAAGCATGAGTTATCGATTGGTATAAGCATGCAGATTCGCAATGCGACCATCGATTTCGGTTCGCGTAATGGTGAGGTATTCACGTCGAATCGGGACATTGGGCCGGTCCCGATATTGAAGAGCCGGGGGCGGTATTCGTTCGAGCGGGGCGGGTTTGTCGGATACGAAGTCGATGGGATTTACGCTCCGATCAGCGTCATCAATGGCAGCGACAACGAAGTGACCGGCGCGCTGGTGGACCTCAGCGTGCGTGGTGGTATCGCATTACCGGCCAATGGCGAGATGTTCTTGAATTTGCGTTACTTGGCTGGCGGTGCCGTGGGTCAAAGCGATCCGGAGCCCGAATATGACGGGTATACGAAGAACTGGCTGCACTTCATGACGGTATCGATCGGAGCGTCGCTGGCGACGTTTTGATGGCGATTTCATGAAATGTCGACAATTCGGAGAACGATGAGTGTGCGCTTGTGCTCATCAACCCGAATGTCGGCGAGTGCCCCCTGTGAGCGCAGGCGAATGCGGTTTTTCGCCGTATGCTCGACTCTACCGCGTCCGGTCTTGGCGAAGTGTAGAATCGTTGCGCACATGCCGGCTGCCACGCGCCAGTTCATGTTTCTAACGTGATGCGTGCATGCATCAAGAAACTCAATTTCCCACATCGCTCAAGGTTCGTCGTGCATCTCGAGCGAACTGACGAACTCATCGTAAGGGATCGTCCGGGTCGCAGTGCGCTCAATTTCATCGAGTTGGGCTTCTTCTTCGTCGGAGAGCTGCACCCAAGGCGCCGCTTCGATCGCAGCAAGCACTGGATCGATGTCGCGTGTCTGTGTGGCTAACGGCTTGACCGTGCCCATGCCGAAGGCTTCATCGAGCATCATGTGTGTACGCACGAATTGCTCCGCCATCAGTCCACAATGCACCAAGGTTCGTGCGGGTGCAAGAGCGTTTTTCCTGGCGGACGTCCACCTCAACTTTCGGCCCGATCCCTCCGTACCGGCATTCTCGTAATCTGCACCAACGTCTCTTTCCGCTGATCCGTCTCCGGTTCGGGCGCCGAAAGAGCCTCCTCCACAATCTCGAATCGTCCATCGTCAAACGGTTTGCCCTCGGCAGGTGTCGTCGGCACGAGCCTTTCGCGGCTGCCCTGCGCGGCCAACGTGCGTGCGCGGAAATGACAATATGGATTGTTTCCGGGTCGCCCGAACAATGCATGCGCCGTAAATGAACAGCCGCCCATGCATATGCGTATTCGCTGCGACTGGTATGCCCGCGGCACGCAAATGCTCGAGCGCCCGTCGAAGAAAGGTTGTCAAAATGTTGCTTTCTTGCGTGAGTTGCGAAGGGTTCGTTCCGACGAACCTGTCCGCTTGTCCGCACTGTGGTGCAGAATCGTTGGAGGTCAAAACAACATCGAAGCTCGGCGGCATGGTTCGAAGCTTCGCGGCCGTAGCAACCAGCGGAGCGCTTGCCGTGACGCTGATGGCTTGTTACGGCGGTCCTCCGTCGGACTTCGTTGACGCCGATGCCGACGGCTACGATGCGAGCATCGATTGCAACGACTCGGACCTCAACGTCAATCCGGGTGTGACCGACACGCTCGGAGATGGCGTCGATCAGAACTGCGATGGCATCGATGGTGTCGTTGGCGAAACCTCGAGTTCCAGCTCCAGTAGCTCGGGTGGAACTTGCGTCAAGTGTCTCGATGCCGTGCTATCAACGGGCTTGGTCACGCCCACCGATCCGTTCTGCTCGACAGCCGGACAAGAAGCATTCGAGACCCTCACGATGTGCGCGTGCGGCGCGAACTGCACGACGGATTGTGGCGACAACGTTTGCACTGGGACCCCTGCGACCGCCGCGTGTTCGACGTGCATCCAAGCGCAGTGTCAAAAGGAAAACCTCGACTGCGAAGCGAACTGACGACCAGCTCAGC
>CAZETM010000175.1:4318-14612 GCA_964514885.1 uncultured Polyangium sp.
ACGAGCACTCCAAACCCCAGTAAGAAAAACGGACTCAGCGCGATCGGCATGGTCGCTGTGATGCGCGTCGATCGTCATCGCGTACGCCGTCACGATCGCGCTTCGAGTGCGCAGTTGAGGTATGCCCTTTCGAGCTTATTAGACCGAGCAAAACGAGCAGCGGCGGATGAACGACGCACCAAATCTTGCCACGCGCGCGGGTTCATGCGACACGTGATCCAGGAACTGTCGATCGATGCTCGTCCCCCGCCGAACGAAGGAAATCGTGAAGCCGCTACGCCAATTCGTTGCCCTTTGCGTCCCATTCATCGCGATCGTGCTCGCTGGTGGTCCGCTCGGCTGTCAGCTCCTCGGTTTGGCCGCGTTGCCGGCGATTCCCGAGCCACCGAAGTTCGAACTGCCGCAGGTTCCTCAGGCTCCCGAGATGCCGCAGGTTCAGGCGCCCAGTCTTCCTTCGCCGTCGCTGCCATCGGCACCGGAGAAGCCCAAGATCGACGTCCCGATCGACGAGGACCAAGCCATCTGTTGTTTGCGCAGTGGCCCGGTCAAACAGGTGTGTGGACCTGGCGCCGAACGTTGTTGCACGATCAAGTTCGAGCGTGACGACTGCGAAGCGCAGGGTGGGCTCTGGTTCCACACCGTGCGCGGTTGCGCTGGCGCCTGCTAGCCCGAACGCTCCCACAGCTCCGGCCGATAACTCAATTCCGTCATCAGGCGCGTGAAGTCGTCCTTGGGCATGCTGCAATGCCCGTACGTGTCGACGATCGTCACGTGCGCTCCATCGAACCACCGTCGTTCGGGATCCATCGGATCGTCATAATGCACCGATCGTTCGTTCCAATCGATTCCGATCGCTCGAACCTTGTGCGCCGTGTTGTGGAAGACCGGTGGTTTGCCTCCTGGAATCGGGTTTGGCACTTGGGGCAGTTCTAGCGAGACAAACGTTTGCCCGCCTTTTCGAATCGCTTGATCGGTGATCGATAATCCATCTCGAACGATATCGACCACTTCTTTGGTATCCACGCCGAAGCTCGAAAACATTTCGGTCATTTTCGAGTGCGCCAACGAAATGGTTTTCCAAACTTCGCCCGTGACTGCATTGAGCAGCCGATCGAAGGCATCCATTTCGAGCCCCGAGCCGACGTTCGTATCGCCATCGAAATGCCCATCGACCACGTTGTCGTAATTCATGTTTGGATAGGCAAACTCCATGCACGACGCTTGAAAAATGCGGCTCACTGGATTGCGTCCTCGTTCATGCGGGCTTGGCCCCAGCACATCTTCGTCGCATACCAGGGTTTCACCTGACCGCAGCACCGCGCGTCCATCGCGTGTGACCAGCCCCGTGATGATTCGTGCATACTCTGCGGGCTGCCGTTCGGCCAGATATCCTTCGATGCATGCCGCTCCGCAGGTTCCCTTCAGCCCTTGATTGATTCGTCGCGGCTCGGCCAGATTCAGCACCAGCTCGGCAAAGATACGACTGCGCCCTGGATGCAGCGCGAACGGGTCCCACAGAGCGCCTTCGGCGACGATCAGCAGCGAATCGAGGACGGATTGTCCCAACGAATCGACGTGGGCGAATTTTCCGTCGTGTTCCAGCTTTTCGAGAGCCTTTACGATTTGCTCTCGCGGGGCTGCGTGATCATCGGGCGAGGTAGGGGGCAGCGTGCGATGCTCTCGACGGTCGAAGTGCGCCACGAGTCTATCGAGGGTTGCAGAAGCCATGGGTGCCCGCCTTTATCTCGAGGATGGCGTGATACGGGATTTATTTCCAGGATGAAGTTAAGAATTGTTGTGATAGCGTCGCGCTGAGTTCATGACGTTTTGGGCAAGACATAAGAGCAAGCTTCCGCGACTGATTTTGGTCGGTCTGCTGCTGGCACTTCCGTTTGTGCTTTTGCGTGTGTCGTGGGTGCGCCGAGTGCTCGTTGATTTGGTGACGTACATGCGCGAGGTGCCGGTCGGGGGCATTGCGGTTTTCTTGGCGGTCGAAACGGTGGCGTTAATGCTCACGACGCCGATTTGGGTCATGTCTGGGCTTTCGGGATATGCGTATGGTTTTGGTTGGGGCTTGGCTTTGGCTTGGCCGGCAGTCACGTTGTGCGCGTGTATCGTTTTTCTCTTGGGTCGAACGTTTACAAAAAAATTCGTTTCGTCGCGCGCCAGTGAGACTCATTTTTGGCGCGCGGTGAATCACGCGGTGGTCACGAACGGGCTCAAGGTGGCATTTTTGATGCGTATTGCGGTGGCGCTTCCGCAAAACATTGCGACGTACATGCTTTCGGCGACGCCGCTCAAGTTGCGTGATTTTGCGCTGGGCTCACTTTGTGGATTGTTGCCCGCGACGACATTGCATGTGTATGTCGGATCGAATGTGGAGAGTGCTGCTGCATTGGTATCGGGTCAGAATTCGACACGCGGTCCGCTGGCGTGGGTATCGGTCGTCGTTGGATTGGTCTTGACGGTTGGAGTGGTCATCGTCGCGTCGCGATATGCGCGTAAGGCGCTCGATCAGGCATTGGCGGAGGCGGCGCGGGGGAAGGGGTGATGGGTGGCGATATCCTTCGCCCACCCTCATTATCCGGCTTTCTTTACGGGCGCGATTGCGCCGATTACATCGGCGGTGGGTGACCGCATCGCTTCATACAAGTCCCACGCTTGTTGAAGATTGAGCCAAAATTCGGGCGTTGTTCCGAAAAGCCTAGCAAGTCGAAGCGCTGTGTCGGGCGTGACGGCACGTTTGCCTCGAACGATCTGGTTGATGCGTTGAAATGGGACACCGATTCGTTGCGCGAGAGCGACCTGCGTCATCCCCAGCGGTGCAAGGAATTCGAGAGCCAGCATCTCTCCTGGATGAGTTGGCTTGCGACGTGTAGGCAATCGGGGCATGTTCATCACCTCTTTTACTGATCATTCAATGGTAATCAACAATTTCGACATCGTGTGGACCGTTTACTGTCCAGAAAAAGCAAACTCGATACTGGTTATTGATACGAATGCTGTATTGACCGCGCCGGTCGCCTTTCAGTGTTTCTAACCGATTGGCTGGCGGTGCTCGTAGATCTTCGACCCGCCGTGCGGCGTCGAGCTGATCCAGTTTGCGGCGCGCTACAGGCCACAGCTCCACTGGGCACGTTTTGCGTGCACGACGAGATTCAACGCCGTTGTAGACGTCCTCCGTACCTTTGTCGGCAAACGAGATGATCATTCGTGAAGGCGGTGTACCGTCGGACGGTACACGGAAAGGCTTTGCCGCGCAAGCTGTCTAGCTGGCTTGCCGTCACCTCCTTGCATCTTTCCTCCCAGCTTCGACGGATTGCGAATCCTCATTCGCACGACGCGTAGCGCTGCAAAAAATCGTTTGCACTCCAGCGAATTGTCATGCGGGATCCGTCATCAAAAAGTAATTTCGTCGTAGACAGAGCGTAACGGAGCGGCGTAGGATGGAGTTTCCGCCATGTCGCACAGCACGCGTAGCAGCCACCGTTGTTCGTTTCGCGGGGGAGTGGTTCACTGGGAAGAATGGTTTCCACGTGAAGGGCGTGAGGATCCGCAAAAACGTCCCGCTATTTTGCTTCACGGCCTAGCGGATACTTGCCGCACGTGGAACCACATTGCACCCGTGCTCGCGCGGGATCGCCGTGTGTATGCGCTGGATTTGCCAGGGCATGGGGATTCTTCGCGTTACGATTCCACGTACGACGTGCATTGGTATGGCGAGCTGGTTGCCGAATGGATTCGATCGCTCGACATCCCTGATTTCGATCTAATAGGTCATTCGCTTGGTGGTGGCATTGCCATGCGCGTGCTGCTCGAACAACCTGCGCGAGCGCATCGTCTCGTGCTCGTCGCTGCCGGCGGGCTGGGTCTCGAAGTAGCCATGCCTCTGCGTTTGGCGGCGACGACGGGCCTTTTGGGCATTGCTGCGCCTTTGCTCATGGGTATGGGCACGCAAGCGGGAATGCGCGTATTGGGCGGCAACTTCAATGCCGACGAGCGTCGTCATTTGGCGGAAGTAAATGCTCGTCCGGGCACGGGCCGGACCTTGGCGCGAACTCTGAAAAGCGCAGTCGATATGCAAGGGCAGCGCGAGCATATGCTAGATTATGCCCACCGCATGAAAGAATTGCCTCCGATTACCATCTATTGGGGTGATCGAGATCCGGTTCTTCCCGTGCGTCATGCCGAACTCGTGCACGATTACATCGAAGGAGCCATCGTGCGACGATTTCCGAATGTCGGACATTATCCGCATCGAGAAGCGGTGCCGGAGCTATTGCCTGATTTGATGAAGTTCTTGGACGAACCGCAAAAGACGCCGCGTTTTCGTTATCAAGCGAAAGCCCCGCGAGCGCAAGACGAGTCGACGCTGTCGATGTTGCGACGAATGGCGACGGTAAAGTCGTAAAAAGACCTGGATTTCGACTTCTAAACGCTCCAGAAGGCGATTTCCACGACGGATTTCGCCTTCCCGACCATCAAGTTGTAGGACGCTACACCGGATTTCGCCTTCCCGACCATCAAGTTGTAGGACGCTATACCGGATTTCGCCGACTTGATGCTTCGAAAGGCGATTTCCACGACGGATTTCGCCTTTCGAACGATCTGGTCCTACTCTCCAACTTGCACCACGCCAAGCTTTGGGAGTGCTTGATATCGCAGCGCTGCGGCGGGGCCCCGTTGTTCGAGCCGCCATTGGCGGCGAGTTCGGGGTGCCGCGAGTGCTGCGAAATCAAGCCTCCCGAAGCGCAGATCACGCAAATGGCTGGGAAGTGCTAAAACCGCAAATCCTTGCGCAACTCATCCCCCGGCAGGTCGAGCGCTGTGGCGGCTGCTTCCAATGCGGGGTCATCGCCCGTCGGTATTTGAATCAAAAAGCGCACGTACAGGTCCCCAGCCTCTTTGCCTTTACGCGCGATTCCTTTACCCTTCAATCGCACTTGCTGCCCGCTTTGTGCACGTGGCGGTATCTTCAGCGTTACTTCGCCGTCCGTCGTAGGCACTCGAATCTTGCCGCCCATGTACGCCTCGAGAATGCTGATCGGCACTTCCAGCTTCAAATCATCGCCATCGCGTTGAAACAGCGGATGCGCAGTCACGTGAATCGTGATCAACAAATCGCCCGCGGGCGCATTGCCAAACCCCGGACCGCCCTGTCCTGCCACGCGAATTCGACTTCCTTCGCTCGCACCCGCAGGAATCCGAATCGTTTTCTTTTCGCCGCCTTCGGCTTGCACGTCAATCATCGTGCCTCGAATGGCCGATACGAAATCAATCGTCACCTCGGCTTCGGCGTCTTGACCCTTTCTCGGTCCACGCCCAGGCCCGCCGCCTTTGCGACCAAACAAGTCGCCGAGGTTGCCAAACAAGTCCCCCATGTCGCCGCCGCCAGCGCCACCGCCGAAAATCTCCTGCACGTTGAACCCGGGGCCACCGCCTCCCGGACCACGAGCACCTCGGCCGCCGCCATATTGACGGATATGCCTGGCACGTTCGGCATCGAAGCCTTGCTGCATGCTCTGCTCGCCGAACTCGTCGTATAACGTCCGTTTGTCCTTATCGGACAAGACCTCGTACGCCTGATTGATCTCCTTGAACTTTGCTTCGCTCGCCTTCCCAGGGTTTTTGTCCGGGTGGAACTGCACGGCAAGCTTACGAAAAGCCTTCTTGATCGCGTCTTCATCGGCATCTTTGGCAACACCGAGGACCGAGTAGAGATCACGCGCCATAACGTTTTTCTGCAAGCGAACGGGTAGAGTTTCGCCGTGGGGAAAGCTCTCTCAACCGGTGAGCCGTCCCGTCAGGCCACCGAAGCGTAAATCTCCGATCCGTCGCCGTCACGGGGGGAAGTCGTCAAGTTGAAAAAAGTCGCGTTGACCGCGAAGCGGTCAGAGCGAAACTGGTCCAGCGCTAAGTTAAAAAATGTCGCGTTGACCGCGAAGCGGTCAGAGCGAAACTGGTCCAGCGCTAGCTGGTCCGGGTCCAGGGGTGGACAACCCCTGGTCGGTTTGGGGTGAAACCCCAACGAAACCCCCAACGAAACGCTTCAGACCCCAATACGCCACGTCGTGCCCGTCGCGCCGTCGGCCACTTCGACCCCCAACGCTTCCAGCTCCTTGCGGACCGCATCTGCCCGCGCGAAGTCTTTCTCCGCCCGAGCTTGGTTGCGTGCCTCGATCTGCGCATCGATGTCCTCGGCCGTCTTGCCCAGCAGTGTCAGCCGCTTTGCACGCGTGCGCGCTCGGTACTCCTCGATGGGCGTGTGCATCAGCCCGAGCGGTTCGACCGCCGACCACAATGCTCGCGCCAGCATACGCGCCACGATCGGCGCGCTCTTGGCTACTTCCGCGTCTTTGCGACGCTTCTGCGCCAAGTCCACCAGCTCATTGCCTGCCCGAGCTATTTCGCCAATGACCGCCAGCGCCACGGGCGTATTGAGATCGTCATCGAGCGCTGCATCCACACGACTACGCCCCGTGGAAGCAATCTCCATCATCGATGCCATTCCTTTGGCCATCCGCACGGTTGCTGCCTGGTCCGTATCATCCTCACCACCCGACAACTCGGCCAGCGAAGCGAGACGCCCAATCGTTTGGTACAGGTAATCGACGCGTCTTTCCGCTTCGAGCACACCCGGGAACACCACGCGACCACTCTCGAGCTTCTCCGTCTCGAATTGAATGGGCCCGCGGTAATGCACCGTCATCAAGAAATACCGCAATGCCTCGGCGTCGTAGCGATTGTATACGTCGCGAATCGTCACGAAGTTACCCAGCGACTTCGCCATCTTTTCTTTGTCGACGTTGACGAAGCCATTATGAATCCAAATGTTCGCAAATGACCCTTCGCCCGGATGCGCCGCTTCGCTTTGTGCAATCTCGTTTTCGTGATGCGGGAAAATCAGATCCATTCCGCCGCAATGCACGTCGAAGCCGAATCCCAAATATTTTTCGCTCATCGCCGAGCATTCGATATGCCAGCCCGGACGTCCTCGACCCCACGGACTATCCCAGGCCCAAGCTTCCGCCGGAGCACCTTTCCAGAGCGCAAAGTCGAGCGGGTCGCGTTTGATGTCGGAAACTTCCACCCGCGCACCGGAAACCAAGTCGTCCAAGTTGCGATTCGAAAGCTTGCCGTAATCCTTGAACGCGCGGACCGAATAATAAACGTCTTTCAATCCGCTCGGCAGCTCGACCGCATACGCCGCGCCCTTCTCGATCAACGTCTCGATGATCTGAATGATCTCCACGATGTGATCCGATACGCGCGGCTGATGATCGGGCGTTGCGCAACCGAGCGCCTCGATGTCTTGTTGATACGCTTCGGTCATCCGCGCGGACAAAGTCGTCGGCGCTTCGTTGTTTTCTTTCGACCGCGCGAGGATCTTGTCATCGACGTCGGTGATGTTGCGCGTGTAGATGACCTTGGCGCCCTGACCGCGCAGATGCCGCACGAGCACGTCTGGCGCCAATGCCGCGCGGGCATGACCGACGTGAGAAATGTCGTAGGTCGTTGGACCGCAGCAATACACGCGCACCTCGCCGGCCCGCTTGGGGACGAGCGCCACGAGTTTTCCGGTCATCGTGTCGTATAGGCGTAGTGCGAGAGTAGGCATGACGCGCTTCGTCTAGCCCTGTTTGCGGCGGCAAGCAACCAAGGTCGACCAACGGCCACTCGGCCCGAGGCGTGGTAAGGCACCGGCCATGCTTCCGATCCGCGACCGGCTGCCGACGCAGCGTACGCCCATCGTCAATTGGCTGCTCATCGCCATGAACGTCGGCGCTTTCGTGTGGATGCAGGCGCTGCTCTCCGTCGCGGGTCCTCGAGGTCAATCCGTTCGCGCTCACGAGCTGCTCATGGAGTGGGGCCTGGTGCCTGCGCGGATGTTGGCTGAGCCGATCGCCGCGTTCCCCACGATTTTCTCGAGCATGTTCATGCACGATCCGACGGGCTTCGCGCATCTTGGCGGCAACATGCTCTACCTGTGGATCTTCGGCGACAACGTCGAAGACGCGCTTGGACACTTTCGTTACGCGCTCTTCTTCGTGCTCTGTGGAGTCTTCGCGGCGGTGGCGCAAACCCTCGTCGATCCGCATTCCGTCGTGCCGATGGTGGGCGCGTCTGGTGCGATCTCTGGAGTGCTAGCAGCCTACGGTTCGCGTTATCCGCGCTCGCCCATCACGGTCATCAATCCGTTCTTGCCGTTGTGGTTCATCTTCGGGTTTTTTCTCGAGCTACCCGCGTGGTTTCTCATCTTGCAGTATCTCGTGCTCAATCTGCTGAGCGGCCTTGCGTCGCTTGGTTCGCAAGGTGGAGGCGTCGCGTTTTTCGCGCACCTTGGAGGGTTCGTGGCGGGAGCAATTCTCGTTCGCGTGCTTTTCCGAGCCCAGCCGCGTGAGTACGAACATTGGTCACAATTGAAAGCTCGACGCCGGACGCCTTACGGGGGCCCGCCGCGTCGAGGACCTCGGGATCCTTGGGGTTGATCGAAGATGTCCAGCGACGTTTCGTCACAGCATGGTCATGTCGATCAGTTTCCCCGGGTCGTCCGTCGCCAGCGTGATAGGTTCCGCTCCGCGATGGGAGCCTGCTGGGCAGCTAGATTCCGATCGATTGCGTTGCTTGCAGTCTTTGCGCTCATGGGCGCCGTAGGCTGTACGGGCGCGACGTTTAGTGGCTCGGTGTATCGAGGCGACGGCTTCGCGTTCCGAGTGCCCGCGCCACCTGCGGCGTGGAAGCGTATCGAGCTTGATGGCAAGGCGCTTTCGTTTGCGGATGAAGCAAACGGAGCGCTCATTGCTGCGTCAGGTCGATGCAAAATCGATGGTGAAGACGTCCCGCTCAAGTCGCTCGTGCAGCACTTGTTTTTGCAGTTCACGGATCGCGAAGTCGTCACGGAAGAGGTGGTTCCGTTCGACGGACGCGAGGCGATCCACGCGGTGGTGATCGCGAGGCTCGATGGAGTTCCCAAGCAGTTCGATGTTTGGATTTTGAAGAAAGACGGCTGCGTTTACGACTTGTACTGCATCACCGAGCCGGCTCGATTCGATGCGGCGGTGGGTCCCTTCAGGCAGTTTGTCCAAGGTTTTGCCACGGTGCCTCCCGAATGACTTCGAGCGTTGCACCGCAGCCTGTAAAGAAGAAGCGACCGCTGCACGCGCCAGTTGCGCTGCCGCCATCGCCGTCGTTGTGGGAGCGGCTCAGAGACAGCACAGGCAACTTCCTCGTGCACATGGGCCAGATCGGCCGGATGCTTTACGAGGCGACGTTGGCGGTGTTCAAGCGCCCGTTCGAGTTCGACTCGACGGTGTATCAGCTCGAGCAGCTTGGAGTGCGTTCGCTGGGCATCGCGATCGCGACGGCGGTGTTTACGGGCATGGTCATGTCGGTGCAGTTTGCGTTTAGTTTGCAGCAGTTCGGAGGCATGGAGTACACGGGTCGCGTGATCGGTTTGTCTTTCTCGCGCGAGCTTGCTCCGACGTTGACGGCGGTCATCGTGGGCGGTCGAATTGGTTCGGGCATCGCGGCGGAAGTTGGTTCGATGGCAGTGACTGAGCAGATCGACGCGATTCGCGCGTTGGGAGCGGATCCGATCAAGAAGCTCGTGGTGCCGCGTTTGTTAGCGGGAACGATCTTGATGCCGGTGCTTGGAGCGATGGCGTTGGTGCTTGGGTTTTCTGGAGCGATGGTGATCGCGGACTTGCAGTTTGGGATTCCGTCAGGATTTTTCTTGCGCACGGCGCTTGGATCGCTGCGTTTTCGCGACTTTATGATGGGGATCATGAAGTGCCCGTTCTTCGGGGCGATCACGGCGTTGGTGGGATGTCACTTCGGGATGATCACGCGAGGCGGAACCGAGGGTGTGGGTCAGTCGACGACGCGAGCGGTCGTGGGCGTGACGATCTCGATTTTGATCGCGGACTTCGTGTTGACGAAGCTGGGCATCATCCTGCTGGGTTGAGCGCGGCGCGCTGACATGCGCGGGCGGGGTTGTCAATGGGCGGGTGGGCTCGTCGATGAAGATTCGATTCCTGGGTGCTAAGGGCAAAGGGATCGTGTTCAGCTCGGGTCGGCGGCAAACACGCTATCAATTGACGCGACGGTAAACAGTTTCTTCGACCAAGCGCGAATCTGGGCCATCTCTGCTGCATAAATGCGCGCCTGCACTTCGGGGGGGACGTCGTCAAAGCGTTCGCTGAGCTGGTCGATGAGTGCCTCACGCCGCCCTTTGAGCACGCCTTCATCGACGCCTAGTTTGCGGCCTTCATCGACGCCTAGTTTGCGGCCTTCA
>CAZETM010000176.1:0-14604 GCA_964514885.1 uncultured Polyangium sp.
GCACTAACGTTTGTGTCGACGGTGTTTGTTGCAACAATGATTGCACGACGACGTGCCAAGCTTGCAATCTCACGGGCACGATGGGGACCTGTACGAACCTGCCGCTCAATACCGATGATAACAATCCCACCATGACGTGCACGGGCGTCAATACGTGCAATGGGTCGGGGGCGTGTAAACTGAAGCTCAACGAATCGTGCAACGGGAATGGCGATTGCGCAAGCAATAAGTGCGCTGGCGGTACCTGCAAACCGTGATCGCGTGACGAACCCACGCTTGCCTCGAGTGAGCGATCTCCAAAGCGAGTAGAAAGATGTCTCTCCGTCCTCGGATCTTATCGTCGCTGCTCGCCACGTTCGTCGTGGCGGGCGTCCTGTCCCAAGCTGCGTCGTGCACGCTTGATGCGTTTGGGACCGACACGTCTGCGGAGGCCCCCAAGCCTTGCGAGGGCGACGACAATTGTGATGACAAGGATCCGTGTACGGCTGATTTCTGTAGCGAAACCAAGACGTGCGGCACCAAGCCCGTCGTCGATGGAATTGCTCCCACGCAGGTCGCCGGTGATTGCAACTTGGCGGTTTGTCAGGGCGGTATTCTGGTTCAAAGCGACGACAACGAAGACCTACCCAACGATCTCGAATCGTGCACGGCGGACAGTTGCGCGGGGGGCATGGTGGTGCACACCCCGCTCGAAGATGGTGCGTCGTGCACGCTCGGCCCATCGGCCGGGCTTTGCGGTGCCGGGAAATGCCTCGTCGAATGCAGTGCGCAAAAACCATGCAATGATGGAAACCCGTGCACCCAAGATACGTGCAATGCCAGCAGTGGCAAGTGTGAGTTTTCAAATCTCGATGGTTTGCCCACGCCGGGCTTCGCGCCCATCGTGGGCGATTGCGTCCAGCGCATTTGTTTCAATGGGGCCGACACGGAAATCGATGACGACGCCGATCTCCCCAATGATGACAATACCTGTACCACCGATAGCTGCTCGATGGGCACGCCGACGTTTACACCGGGCATTGGCGGGCTCGCCTGTTTGTCGGGTGGGATGCCTGGCGTCTGCGATGCGGCAGGCCTTTGTCAACAATGCGTCGAAGCTTCCAATTGCACAATGCTCCCTCCGGACAACGGGTGCCGGACTCGAACGTGCATCAACAACGTTTGCGGACAAACCTTCGAAGCAATGGGGATGGCTATTGCTTCACTGACGGGCGATTGCAAAAAGACCGTGTGCGACGGAGCGGGCGGCACGAGCCAGCAAAACGACAATACGGATTTGCCGAACGACGATAACGTTTGCACCACAGATTCATGTACGGCGGGCGTGCCCTCCAACGTTCCCGATCCGACGAAAGTCAATGCCTCGTGCGGGCCTGGGGGGCAGACGTGTAATGCGACTGGTCAATGCACCGGATGCATGGCACCCACGGATTGCGCGGGCACCGACACCTTCTGCAAGACGCGCACGTGCGTAATGAATCAGTGCGGTGTTTCCTTCACGGCCGCGGGCACCGTCTTGCCGACTGGCCAGACCCCCGGCGATTGCAAAACCATGCAATGCGACGCGATGGGCAATTCGGTTTCGGTCGAGACTCCGACGGATGTGCCTAACGACGGCAAAGAGTGTACGATCGACAGTTGCAACGCAATGGGCGAGCCGGTCAATACGTTTGCGGCGCTCAATACGCCGTGTAGCCAAAATGGCGGCACCGTTTGCAATGGCTTCGAATCGTGTCTCGATCCCATTGGCATTACGTGCGCCGCCGGGGACGAGTGCATCAGTGGATTGTGCATCGACAAGGTATGCTGCAATGAAGCGTGTCCCGCCGGCTGCATGGCCTGCGACGTAATGGGCAATCTCGGCACGTGCGTCAACGTGCCGGCGAGTCAAGAGGATCCGACGTGTACCGGGGATAACTCGTGCGATGGCGCCGGGCTTTGCAAACGCGACAATGGTCAGCCTTGCGGAATGAATGCCGAGTGCACGAGCGGTTTCTGTGCCGACGGTGTTTGTTGCAATTCAGCGTGCGACGACACGTGCAAATCGTGCAACTTGACGGGCTCCGTCGGTACCTGCTCGTTCGTGCCGTATGATGCGGCCGATCCAACAGGCAGCACGCCTTGCGTCGTTTTGTATCGATGCGACGGCAAGGGCACGTGCAAAGGATTGAACAGCGTCGGTTGCAGCCAAGCCAGCCAATGCTTGAGCAACTATTGCGTCGACGGCTACTGTTGCGGCAATATCTGCAATCAGCTCTGCAAAGGCTGCTCTGGGGCGCTCACGGGCGGCAGCAATGGAGTTTGCAGCAATATCCTCAACGGAACCGACCCGCAGAACGAATGCCCGACGAGCGACTGCAACGGAGCAGGGACGTGCACGGTCGCAGGCAATCTCAGCAATGGGTCGGCGTGTTCGGCGGCCGGTTCGTGCCTCAGCGGTTTCTGCGTCGATGGCGTATGCTGCGATAGCGCGTGCTCGGGGCTTTGTTACGCGTGCTCGACTACTAAAAAGGGCAATGGTCCGAATGGTACTTGCGGGCTCATCAAGTCGGAGAACCCGGACGTCGACAACGAATGCAATGGGGGCCGGTGCGATGGCAATGGCGCGTGTAAGTTTTACAACGGCGCGCTTTGTAGCATGGGCACTCAATGCTTCTCCAATTATTGCGCCGACGGCTACTGTTGCGGCAATATCTGTAATCAGCTCTGCAAGGGTTGCTCGACGGCGCTTACGGGTGGCATCAATGGTTTTTGTGGCAACATCCTGAATGGAACCGATCCAGGCAATGAATGTGCTGGCGCCAGCACATGCAACGGCGCGGGTATGTGTACTCCCTGATACGCAAAAGCTTGAAATTTTGATCGATTTTGGGGCGCGGCGGTGCCGCATTTCGTGGCATGATGACCTAAACTAGGAAAACGAGCTTCAGATGTCCTTCCGCCCTCGATTCCTCTCCGCTATCGTAGCGCTGTTTGCCGCTACGGCAGTCGTTACACAAGTTGCCTCTTGCGCGCTCGAGCAATTCGGCACCGCTCCGCCTCAGACGTCCACGCCCTGCGTCGACAATACGAACTGCGACGACGGCAACCCGTGCACTACCGACACGTGTCTTCCTGACGGTACGTGTGACAGTGCAAATGTGCCCGACGCCCCGTTGTCGACTCAAATTGCGGGGGATTGTCGGCGCGATGATTGCGCGGGTGGCAATCTCGTTGCGGTCAATGACGACGCGGACATCAAGGATGACAGCGAGGCGTGCACGACCGATAGCTGCTCGAGTGGCACGGTGATCAATGCGCCTGTCGTTGACGACACGACGTGCACTGTAGGGGTGACGCCCGGAAGCTGCCTGATGGGCGTGTGCACCATCGAATGCGGCACGGACAAACCGTGCGATGATTTGAAGCCTTGCACGGAAGATTCCTGTAATGCGGCTGCTGGCACGTGCTCCTTCGTCCCGCTCGATGGCCTTCTCACGCCAGGCACCGTGCAGACTGTCGGCGATTGCAAGATTCAGATTTGTATCAATGGCGTCGATAGCCCGTCGACCGACGACGCCGATGTGCCCGATGACATGAATTCGTGCACGCAAAACGTGTGCATCGCCGGCGAGCCCTCGAATCCAAACGTTTCTCTAGGCATACCTTGTGTCAGCGGTGATCCTGAAGTGTGCGATGGGCAAGGCGCTTGCGTGCAATGCAACGAGCCCGCTGATTGCGTGATGCTTCCTCCGGACGACGATTGCCAGACGCGTACTTGTGTCAACAACATGTGCGGTCAGACGTTTACCGCGGCGGGCGAACCAATCTTCGCGCAGATTTCCGGCGACTGCAAACAGACCGTATGTAATGGCAATGGCGGGACGGCCATCGAGAACCTCGATACCGATTTGCCCGACGACAACAATAAGTGTACGAATGATATCTGCACCAACGGCACTCCGACGAATCCATTCGAGATGCAGAACACCGCCTGCGGCACGATGCTCGTCTGCAATGCGGTTGGCGTCTGTGTTGGTTGCACCATGGCCAGCCAATGCGAAGGCGTTGACGACTTTTGCAAGACGCGCACGTGTATCAACGAGCAATGCGGCTTCAGTTTTACTCTTGCCGGTACGGATACGCCCGACCTCCAAGTCCCTTTGGATTGCAAAGTTCGGGAATGCGATGGCATGGGCAACATCGTCATCAATCCCAACGTCGCCGACAAACCCGTCGACAACAATCAGTGCACGCAGGATAATTGCAGCGTACTGGGCGTTCCGGCGAATCCGCCCCAATCGGTGAATTTTCCGTGCAGCCAAGCTGGCGGCACGGTATGTAATGGCGCGGGTGCTTGCAAAAAGGCCAATGGCGCGGTTTGCGTGCCCGCTGCTGGCGACTGCTTGAGCGGCAACTGCGTGGACGGCTATTGCTGTAACATTAGTTGCAGCGCGAACTGCAAATCCTGCGATGTGCCTGGCTCCATCGGGACGTGTACGAACGTTCCCAAGGCCGGCGTAGATGGACTTGGCTGCTCGGGCGTCAATGCGTGCGATGGCAATGGTCTTTGCAAGGAAATCGACGGGCAAGGTTGCGCGACCATTGGCGAGTGCGTGAGCAACTTCTGCATCGATGGCGTTTGCTGCGCCAGCGCATGCAATACGGCGTGTCGTGCCTGCAACGTCATGCCGAACTTGGGTACGTGCACGCCGCTCACGACAGGCGAGGACAGCGTCCCGGCGAACATATGCACTGACACGAAAGCATGTGACCCGTCCGGCATTTGCAAAAACAAGAATGGCGTTGCGTGTGCCACCGGCACCGAATGCGTCAGCGGTCAATGTTTCGACAATGTCTGTTGCAACGTCGCTTGTAGCGGCACCTGCAAATCCTGCAATTTGATGGGCGCCCTCGGTACGTGCTCGAATACGCCTTCGGGCCTGAACGACGACAATGGTGTTCCCGTGTGCTCCGGGGCAAACCAATCCTGCGATGGCGCGGGTACGTGCAAGAAAGTGATTGGCGAAGTTTGCCTGGACAACGCCGAATGTTTGAACGGTTTCTGCGTCGACGGCTTTTGCTGCAATGCTGCGTGCGCTGGAACGTGCAAGGCCTGTGATCTCATGGGCGCCGTCGGAACGTGCTCGAACGTCGCATTCGGGCAAGACGACGTCGGTACTTGTTCGGGACCGACGGAGTCGTGTGATGGCGCTGCGAGCTGCAAAAAGGAAATCGGCATTGTTTGCTCCCTCAGTGCCAATTGCTTGAGCGGCAACTGCATCGACGGCGTCTGTTGCAACACCGCCTGCGCGGGGCTCTGCCAAGCTTGCTCGGCTACGGTAAAGGGACAAGGCGCGGATGGGTCTTGCGGTTTCATCATTTCCGGCTCCGACCCCGATAGCAGTTGTGCGACCGAAGCCGCATCCACGTGTGGCACGACTGGCGTTTGCAACGGAAGCGGAGCTTGTGCTCTTTTTCCTTCCAATACGACCTGCGTTGCCCAATCATGCGCGGGCACGACCCAGCAAAATACCGATACGTGCAATGGCACCGGCATGTGTGTCGACGGCGGCACCACCAATTGCTCGCCCTACGTTTGCGGCGCGACAGCGTGCAAGACGACCTGCGCTGCGGACACCGATTGCGTGTCGACGCATTATTGTAACGGAACGACCTGCGCTCCGAAGAAAACCAATGGCCTAGCGTGCATGAGCATCAATGAATGCTCAAGCAACTTCTGCGCCGACGGGGTCTGTTGCAACTCGGCCTGCAATTTGACTTGCCAAGCCTGTACGAATGCCAAGACCGGCGGGACCAACGGTACGTGCGCTCCCGTAACTGTGGCAACCGATCCCGATAATGAATGCGCGACGCTGGCCGCTTCGACCTGCGGCACCACCGGCGTTTGCGGCGGAAGCACCTCCTGTCAGCTCTTTGCATCCGGCACGACCTGCATCCCGCAATCGTGCTCGGGCTCCACACAAACGAATGCAGACAACTGCAATGGCATGGGCACGTGTGTCGATAGCGGCACCACGAATTGCTCGCCTTACGTATGTGGCGCCACGGCCTGCAAGACGTCCTGCACTGCCGATACCGATTGCGTATCGACGCATTATTGCGGGGCGATGGTCTGCGTGCCCAAGAAGGCGAATGGGCAGATCTGTGCCGGGACAAACCAATGCACGAGCAACTTCTGCGCCGACGGCGTTTGTTGCAACACGGCTTGCACCGACGAATGTAAATCGTGCGGTTTGGCCGGAACGCTGGGCACTTGCACCAACGTGGCGGCAAATCAAGACGACGTCGGTACGTGCTCGGGTGCGAACGAATCGTGCGACGGCATGGGCGCTTGCAAGCTGACCAATGGTCAAGATTGCAGCGTCGTCGGTGCTATGGGTTGTCTCACCGGACTCTGCGTCGATAACTTCTGCTGCGACACCGCATGCGCCGGAACCTGCAGCGCTTGCTCGAATGTTTTGACTGGCCAGGCCAATGGGCTTTGCTCGCCGGTTATTGCAGGCACCGACCCCGACGACAACTGCGCCATGCAAGGCGAGTCTACGTGCGGAACAACTGGCGTGTGCGCGGCCGGTGGAACGTGCGCCTTTCATAATGCAACGACCGTTTGCGCTGCGCAGTCTTGCTCGGGCGCGATCCAGGCAAGCCAGCGCTTGTGCGATGGTTTGGGCGTATGCGTCATGGCCACCACGACGACCTGCTCGCCCTTCGTCTGCGGACCTACGGCGTGCAAGACGTCCTGCGTCGCGGATGCCGATTGCGCCGTGGGTAACGTTTGCGTCGCCAACTTGTGCATTCCCCCGCAAGCCAATGGCGCCACGTGTACCGCGCCAAATAAATGCTCGAGCGGCTTCTGCACCGACGGCGTCTGTTGCAATGACGCATGCGCTGGAACCTGCAATGCCTGCACTGCGGCGCTCAAGGGCGCGGGAGTCAATGGCATCTGCGGTCCCATTGCTGTAAACACCGACCCCGGCGATGAATGCACGAACGGTGCTTGCGGCGGTGGCAATGCGTGCAAATTCGACAATGGTCAAGGTTGCGGCCTTGGTACCGATTGTCTCAGCGGCAATTGTGTCGACGGCGTTTGTTGCAACGTCACGTGCGGCAATGGTTGCGAAGCGTGCTCCGCGATGACGAAGGGCCAAGGCATCGATGGCGTGTGCGGTCCCGTCATTATCGGATTCGATCTCAACAACGACTGCAACGACGATGGACCCGCCACCTGCGACTTCAACGGCTTCTGTGACGGCGCAGGCGCTTGTCAGTTGTATGCCGCCGGCATCCAATGCAATCCCGCGACGTGCTCGATGAACGTGCAGGCCCCTGCCGACATCTGCAACGGCACCGGCACCTGCGTGGACAGCGGCACCACGCCGTGCGTCGCGTTCACCTGTGGCGCAAACGCTTGCAAAACCACCTGCTCGGTCGATCTCGACTGCCAAACGGGCTTCTATTGCTCGGGCAATTCATGCGTCGTGCAATTGATCCAAGGCACGATATGCGCCACGGCAAACCAATGCGTGAGCGGCTTCTGCACCGATGGATTCTGCTGCAATGAGCTTTGTGGCACCTTGTGCAAGGCTTGCTCGGCAACTTTGGTCGGCACAGGCGGCGTCAACGGCACGTGTGGCTTCGTCGCTGCCGGCACCGATCCAAACAACGAGTGCAGTGGCGGTGGCGCAAACGATTGCAACGGCGCCGGCGTGTGCAATTGACCACGCTCTTCCCGCGATCCCATCTGGGTTCGTCTCTCCAATCTCCTCTCACAAACAGCCCGTGAACTTGACCCCAGCCGCCGCTGCGTGATCTTGTCCGTCGCGCAGCCGTTCGCGCTGCGTCCGCTGCCGATGTCGCTTCTCACTCGTGCCGTTTGTCTCTCCGTACCGCTCGCGCTCGTAGCGTGCGGCAACGTTGAAGATCCGCCCGGCCGAGCACTCGATCGCCCGCCCGTCGTCACTTCGCTCGAGCTTCCTGCAGCGCCGACCGCTGTTGTCGACACTTCGACCCAACCTCAAAAGTCGCTCGCTGAAGACGAACCTGGTCACGGCGCGAAGATCGCCAGCATCGCCATGCGTACGTGGATCTACGTCGCACCGAACGATCGCTCGACGAAGCTTGGTTACTTGCGAGCTGGTGCAGTCGTCGATCGCGCGCAGACATCGGCAGGCACGAAGAACTGCGAAGGTGGCTGGTACCGCATCGCTCCGCGCGGCTACGTATGCGTCGGCAAAGGCGCCACGCTCGCTCTCGATCACCAAGTCGTTCAGTCAGCGCTTCGCGGTCCCGATCGCAGCCGCACGTTGCCCTACAGCTACGTCATGTCGCGTAATCCGCCGCCACATCTTTACTTCCGTTTGCCCACGGAGGCTGATCAACGTCGTGTCGAAGGCGCACATGGCCGCGCGCCAAAAATCCCCGACGTTTCCATCGACGAAGTCCCTACATTTCTCGCGGAAGGTCGAGATCTCCCCAAGCCTTACGGAGCGGTCGAGCCTCTGCGCTTCGCCGTGCATGCTGGACGCGCCAAAGAAGCTTCGGCGTTCGGTCTCATCACCGCGTTCAATTGGACAAACCGCACGTTCGGATTGACCACCGAGCTGGACATGATCGCGCTCGATCGCACCAAGCCAGCCAAAATCAGTTCGCTACGCGGCTCTGTCGTGGACAAGGACAAACCCGGGATTCCAGCCATGATCATTCGTTACGACGTCACGAAGATCGTGTTTGCAGACGGCGGTCGCAAGAAGTCCGCGGGCCTCGTTCCGATTCGAACCGGCGTCGTGCTCACGGGCAAAAACGAAGGCGGTCCGCACGGATTGTGGGAAACCGTCGATGGATACTGGCTGCCTGGTGACGCGATGAAAATCGCCGAGGTTCGTCAGGACCAACACGGGTACGCCAAGAGCGGCAGGAAGTGGATCGACGTTTCCATCCGCAAACAATTCCTCGTAGCGTACGAGGGCACGCGACCCGTTTTCGCCACGATCGTCTCCACCGGACGCGGTGAAATGGCCGATCCGAGCAAATCCACGGCCACCATTCGCGGCACGTTTTTCATCCACGCCAAACACGTCTCGGGCACCATGGATGGCGAAGAAGGCTCCGACAGCTTCGACCTGCGCGACGTCCCCTACATCCAATATTTTCACGAAGGCTATGCGTTACACGGCGCGTACTGGCACGACGAGTTCGGCAAGGCGCGTAGTCATGGATGCGTCAACCTCGCGCCCGAAGATGCCAAGTGGCTGTTTGACTGGACAGACCCGGTGGTCCCGCCCGAGTGGCATGGCGCGGTCAACATGGAGGGCGGCACCATGATTTGGGTGCACGGCGGGTGAAACGTTTGGCGTGGAAACTTTGACGTCAAAACACTACGCGCAGCGATCCGCCTAGTGGACCGATGCTGAGCGTTGCAGTCGTCGAGGGACCGAGTGCTCGTCGACGCTCGCCTTGACCCATGATGCTGATGGTTACACCCGTCAGGATCATCGCGCTTCCGATGCCCATCAGCGTCGCAGGAAAGATCGTCGCCTTGTATCCACACGCCGTGCAGTCGTCGGTTTTTCCCGAGTCTTGGTTGGCCATGTAGATGCCCGCGCCAAGCCCGGTGGCCAGACCACCGGCGACGCTAAGCGCGACCCCGGCATGAATCTTCTCCACACCGGGTTCGGGAATTGGTTCGAGTGCAAACGAATTGTTTGTCGTACCAAACAGCGTGATGGTCGCGACAAGCAAAGCCGTCCACGCCCGCATGCGGCGGTGATCCGAAGTGGCTCGGGCGTGCCTCACGCGTTGATGAGTTTCATTGGCAAGACGAAGGCATGTTGGCGCCGCGGAGCGCACCGCGCACTGCGCCGAGTGCCGAGCGGCCTTGGGGCGAGTTCACAAGACCATCACAGATCGCGGCAGCGCTCAGGTACGAGCCCTTCTGATCGAGCGGAGCGGAGTTGGCGTTCTGGCGCAGAGCCGCACAGCATTTGCGAATGCCCGTGGGATCGCCGCCGCCCGTAGCTTTCGGAGCGGCATCGGCGGTGGCGTCTTCGGCAGCATCGCTACCAGCATCCACTTCCGGCTGCAGCGCGAGGGGCGCGGTGGGCGTGGGTGCCGGCGTGGGCGTCGGTGCAACCGACGGTTGCGGCGGCGGCATGTCATCGTCCTTTTTGTCGCAACCTTGGACAGCGAAGGCCAAGGCGAAGGGCATGACGGCGGCACAGAGGGCGGTGAGGATTCGCGCGTGATTCATGTTGGTCCTGGAGTATCGCGTTCGCCTGATGGAGGCGAGTTTTTTACGTTCACCGCGGCGCTCTGGCTCGACCGTCGAAACAAAGATGCCGAGCCACGATGCCACGCTTTTCGAGACGCGATGTTTGGCTGAAATGCGCTCCGCCTGCAAGAGTTAGGTTTCTGGTCGTGCGCGCTTTTCGCTCTTCAGTGACAAGCGACGGGGTAGCCAACTTGCGTGAGCGCCTCGCGTACTGCCTCGAGCCCTTTGCGACCCATTTTTTTCGCTACGGCTTCGTTGCATTTTTCGAGAGCCGTTTGCCACGTTGCGCGATGTTTCGCCGGAGCCGCTTCGAGGTTCGCCTTGACGGTTTGACAACACCGAACAACGCCGGTGGGATCGTGATCGGGATGCGGTTGCACCACCGCTTCGGCACTACTCGCTGCCGCTGCAGGCGCGACCACGCTTGGCACTGTGCTTGGAACAGGCTCCACCGAATTCGTATTCGCCACTGACGGAGCGACCTGGGGCGTTTGTCCCTCGCACCCGTTGCATCCGTTGCACCCGGCAAACCATATCGCGATGCTTACCAGCGCAGCATGCGACATGTGTCGGACAAGCTCGTCCTTCATGCGGCATCTATCCCATATTTTGTCGGGCTTGCTGAGCAAAAAGCGCTAGTGTCGTCGCCGCCGTGACCCTCGTTCAAATTAGAAAAAACGCACACGCTTCGGGTAGAGATCTTCGTCGTTTTCTTCCGACGACCAGAGCCGAGATGGAGGCTCGAGGTTGGACCGAACTCGATGTGCTGCTCATCAACGGTGATGCATACGTCGATCATCCCGCGTTCGGCGCGGCGCTCATCGGCCGTTTTCTCGAGGGTCGAGGGCTGCGCGTCGGAATTATTTCACAGCCGAACTATCAGACCACCGACGACATCATGCGCATGGGCGCACCGCGTCTGTTCGTAGGGATCACCGCGGGCAACTTGGACAGCATGCTCAACAAACTGACGGCGCAAAAAAAGGTGCGTAGTCAGGATCAATATTCGCCCGGAGGTCGTACGGGTCTGCGTCCGAATCGAGCGACCATCGTGTACGGCAATCTCAGTCGTCGAGCGTTTCCCGGCGTGCCCATCGTGCTTGGTGGAATCGAAGCTTCTTTGCGCCGAATCGCCCATTACGACTACTGGGCGGACCAGGTTCGTCGCGGCATATTGTTTGACGCCAAAGCAGATTTGCTCATCTTCGGCATGGGCGAGCGACCCGTGTGGGAAGTCGCTCAAAGGCTCGCGAAAGGCGAGGACATTCGATCGATTCGCGACGTACGCGGCACGTCGTACATCATGCGCAAGGGCGAATGGGAAAACATCGAGGCATCTCGGTACGTCGGTGATGGCAAAACGGTCATTCTTCCTTCGTACGAACAGGTTTTACAGGACAAAGAAGCTTTTGCCGACATGAGCCGGCGTTTCCAATACGAAACGAATCCCGGTAATGGTCGGCCTTTGCTTCAGCCGCATGGTGATGCTGCTGCGTGGTTCAATCCGCCAGCATTGCCGCTCGAGACTTCCGACATGGACTCGCTGTACGACCTCCCGTTCACGCGCGAGGCGCATTTTTCGTACACCGAGCTGATTCCCGCATTCGAAACGGTAAAACACTCCATCGTCACCATGCGTGGATGTTTTGGTGGCTGCACGTTTTGCTCGATTACCGAGCACGAGGGACGGGTCATTCAATCCCGTTCTGCGGAGAGCGTATTGCGTGAGATCCGCGCATTGCGTCGAATGGATGATTTTCGCGGAACCATTACCGATTTGGGTGGCCCTACCGCGAACATGTACATGATGAAGTGCAAAGACGACGAGATCGAGCGCAAGTGCCGGCGTTTGTCCTGCGTTCATCCCGACGTTTGCGAAAACTTGAACGTCGATCACAAGCCGCTGCTCGACCTTATGCGTGCAGCACGCGAGCAAGAGGGCGTGAACAAGGTTCTCATTGCATCGGGCATCAGGTACGACTTGGCCGAGCGTTCGCCCGAATTCGTGAAAGAGCTGGCGAAGTGGCACGTGGGCGGGCAATTGTCGGTGGCCCCCGAGCATTCCAAAACGGACGTGCTCGATAAAATGAAAAAGCCCCCAGTCGAAAGTTACGAACGGTTCGCCGAGCAATTTACGTGTGCGAGCGAAAGCCTCGGCAAAGACCAATATCTCGTCCCGTATTTCATCTCCGGGCACCCCGGCTCGACGCTCGCCGATATGGTCGATTTGGCGCTATGGCTCAAAAAGCGCAATATGCGCCCGAGGCAAGTCCAAGACTTCATTCCCACGCCCATGTCGATGGCCACGTGCATGTATCACACGGGAATCGATCCTTTCACGAAGAAACCCGTTTATACGGCGAAAGATCTTTACGACAAACGTCTGCAAAAAGCGCTGCTTCTTTATTGGGATGTAGCCCATCACGACGAAGTGCGGGAGTCGTTGATGCGCGCGGGACGCCCGGATCTCATTGGCTCGAAGCCGCATTGTCTCGTACCGCCGGCGACCGGAAAGGGCTCCTTGCCCATTGCGATGCGTCGCGGCCGTAGTGCTCCCAGTGGACCGAAAACCGGGCGAAACTCCGATACACGGCCAGAAAAACGGGGCAGAGGATGACGAATGCCGCACCATCGGCAAACGCCAGATCTGCTGTGGCAAACCCCGACGATTTAGGGCGATCCTTTTATCGTCAACTTCTCGTCATCTACATCATCGCGTCGACCGCAGCTACGCTTCTCGGAGCGCTGTTTTTCCTTTCCGGTCTCGATTTCAGCCCGACACAAACACAACTGGTTCTCAGCCTCATCGCCCCCCTATCTGCATTCCCTCAGGTGGCTGCGGATATTTGGCTGATTGGCCGACATGTGCGCCCCATTCGCGAGTTTTTTAGCGCCATTCCCGGCCCGGACGCGCAAAAAGTCGCCCCCCAGGCGCTCGCTCGAGCTTTGAGCTTGCCCCGTCTTACCGCCGCGCGCGTGGTGTTCGTGCATGCGCCGGTCATTGCCGTGGCACTTACCGTCACCAGTTTATTCGCCAATCAATATTTGAGCCTAGGTTTGCAGCGTTGGCAATTTTTCTTCATTTACGTCGTCATTGCTATGTTCGTCCCGGGACATGCCATTTACGAATATTTGGCGGTCAAACGGGCCGTGCGCGGCGTGCTGCCGCATATCCTCGCCAATATCGACGAGGCCAAGCGCGACACGGCCGCCCACGTTCGTCATCTAGGAATGCGCGCGCAATTGCTCTTCGTCTTTGCATTCGTCGCCTGCGTTCCGCTCGCTGCTCTCGGCATTACCTCGCTGCTCAAGCTTGGACGACTACTCGAACAGGTCGGCTTGACCAGCGTCGACATGGCACGCATCGAAAACCCGCTCAATGGCTGGGTGCTCTTGATCGTTATTGGTGGATCCGGAGCCGCGCTTTTCCTCTCCACCTTGTTGTCGCGTGACCTCGTTTCATCAGCCAGTGAACTCGTCGAGGCCATGCGGCTCGTCGAACGTGGCGAGATCGGCGTGCAGCTCGTCGTCTCTTCCACCGACGAATTTGCCGATGCGTACCGCGGCTTCAACCGCATGACCAAAGGGCTCGTCGAACGTGAGCGATTGCGAGATGCGTTCGGTCGTTACGTCGCTCCCGAGCTGGCCGAACAAGTCATGAAACACGGCGTATCGATGGGCGGAACGCTCGTCCGTGCGACGGTGATCTTCATCGACATTCGTGGTTTTACCTCGCTGTCCGAACAGTTGGCGCCTGCGCTCGTGGTGAGTTTGCTCAATCGTTACTTCGCGGCCGTAAGTCCACCGATTCGTGAGCAGGGCGGCTTCATCAACAAGTTCGGTGGCGACAGTTTGCTCGCGGTGTTTGGCGCGCCCGTACCGACCAAGGATCACGAAGCGTGTGCGGTGCGAGCCGCGATCGGTGTACGCAAGGCCTTGGCCGAGTTCAACGTGCGCGAGCAAGCGGAAGGCCGGATGCCTCTACGTATCGGCATTGGCATTCATGCGGGCGAGATGATCGCGGGCAGCGTCGGCAGTCCGGATCGAATGGAGTACACCGTCATCGGCGACGTCGTGAACGTTGCCGCACGGCTTCAAGCGCTGACCAAGGATCTCGGCGTGGATGTGTTGTTCAGCCGAGCCGTGCACGAAAAAGTGCAAGACCTCGTTCCAACGCGCACGCTCGTGCCGACATCAGTGCGGGGCAAATCCGATCCTCTCGAGGTCTACGCGATCGATTGAGAGCGTGCTCAACAGGCTGCTGCGCGAATCGGTTCGTCGGTCAGCCTCACTCAGCGTACTGAAGTACGCCTCGTATCGGCCTCCCTAGCCCC
>CAZETM010000177.1:0-14552 GCA_964514885.1 uncultured Polyangium sp.
CCACCTCACCGTTGTGCTCACGCGCAGACACCGACCAGTTCGCAATCCCGGGTCGCTGATCCGCAATCTCCGTCAGCTCGTGGTAGTGCGTCGCGAAGAGCGCTCGACATCTTACGGCGTCGTACAAATGCTCCGCCACCGCCCACGCGATCGACAAACCATCGTACGTGCTCGTCCCTCGACCAATCTCATCGAGAATCACCAACGATCGCGCTGTCGCATCACGCAAGATCGCCGCTGTCTCGCGCATCTCCACCATAAACGTGCTCTCACCTCGAGCCACGTTGTCGCTCGCTCCAACACGCGAAAGAATCCGATCCACGATCCCAATCTGCGCCGACTGCGCAGGAACAAAACTGCCCGCTTGCGCAAGCACCGTGATCAGCGCCACTTGCCGCATCAACGTCGACTTGCCCGCCATGTTCGGTCCCGTCAGTAGCCACAAACGCTCGTTTGCAAGGTCCAACGTCGTGTCGTTCGGGACAAACCTTCCGGCCGCGGACAATCGCTCCACCACCGGATGACGACCTCCCTCGATCGACAACGTTTCACCCAAGCTCACCTCAGGTCGTATGTAGTCAAAACGATGCGCAACATCCGCAAGACCTGCCGCAACATCCCAGCCCGCAAGCACGCGCGACAAACGTTTGATGCGCTCCGCGTGCTCACCCGCAAGCTTCACGAGCCCTTCGAAGATCGAGGTCTCACGCTCCAACGCTCGCGACTCCGAATGCTGAAGTTTGTCCGATAGATCGTCGAGTTTGTCGTTCGTGTACCGCTCGGCTCCCGCCACCGTTTGCTTGCGCCGAAAATCCGCAGGCACCTTGCTCGATTGCGACTTCGACACCTCGATGTACCAACCGAACACTCGTGTAAATCTTATACGAAGCCCCTGCACACCCGTCTTTGCCTTCAGGTCCAGCTCGAACTGATCCATTTCCAGCGCGCCATCTTTCGCCAGCCGCCGATGCTCGTCTAGTTCGTGGTCAAACCCTTCCCGGACAAACCCGCCTTCACGCGCAACCGTCGGTGGTCGATCGACGAGCGATGCTTCGAGCCGCGCGGCGACTTCACTGACCGCATCTATTTCGCCCCCAAACAATTCCTCACCGCCCGCGATCGAACGCACCGCCGCGATCGCTACCGGTGCCGCAAGCAAACCCGTGCGCAACGCACCCAGATCCCTCGGCGTCGCTTCCTTCAGCACCGCACGCACCGCAAGCCGCTCGATGTCCCCCACCTTCTCCAACGCCTCACGCAGCTCAGCACGCGTGCGAGGGTTGCTCACGAACGCCTCGACCTCGTCATGTCTGCGCCGAATCGCTGCAACATCGAGCAGGGGCGCCACGAGCCTGCGCCGAAGAAGTCGCGCTCCCGCCGGCGTCACCGTCGAGTCGATCGTGTCGAGCAACGTGCCCTTCCGCGAACCCTCGACACCGCGAAGCAGTTCCAGATGCACCTGCGCCGTCTCGTCGATCCGCATCGTCGAGCCCGACTCGTGCAGCGCGATCCTTCGAACCGGTAAGTTTCCACCAGGCATGCAGCGTCGAGCGAAACGCAGGACTCGCGCCGCAGCACGCAAGGCCCCGCGATGAAAACGACTCGCCGCATCCGCTGCCAAAGGCTCAGCCACCGCTGCATCGATCAACGTCGGAACATCGGCATCTGCAACAGGTTCGTCCTGGCGTAACACTGCGCGAGGTGCAGCAAGAGCAATCCCTGCGCGCACATCCGCATCGATATCTCCTCCCCACAACACTTCGCGCGGATCACAACGCGCAAGCTCAGCAAGAACCGACGCGAGATCACTCATCGTGCCGGCGGACAATTCGCCGGTCGACAAATCAAGCAGCGCGATGCCTCGTTCTGCGCGAGGGTCGACATCGAGATCGACGGCGAGAAGCCAATGGTTTGTCCGGGCATCGAGTTGCTCGGTGTCAGTCACCAGGCCCGGAGTGATCACCCGGACGACTTGACGCGGAACGATTCCTTTGCATTTCGCCGGGTCCGCCATCTGTTCGCAAATGGCAACCTTGTGTCCCAAAGCCAATAGCTTGGCGATATAGCCATGGGCGGCATGATGAGGAACGCCCGCCATCGGAGGCTCGGTCGGGTCTTCTTTGTTGCGGCTGGTGAGCGCGAGATCCAGCGCCCGGGAGCAAACGACCGCGTCGTCGCCAAACATTTCGTAGAAGTCACCCATCCGGAAAAACAAAATAGCGTCCGGATGAGCGGCTTTCGCCTCCTCGTGCTGCCGCATGACGGGCGTGATCTTTTTAGGCTTGGCTGAGTTCACGCAGCACCCCTACCACAGTTTTCCGTGGGAGGGTGTGCCAGGGCAAACCCCGGGATCAGAAATAGCGGCGAGTGACGTCGAGGCGCCCGGCGCTGAGCAGAATGATGCCTTCGAGCGATCCATCGGTGATCACGACTTCGCCCGTGGAGGGGACGAACCCGATGGACTGCGGTTGAATCTCGGTCGTGCTCGACGCGAGATTGACGAGCAGCGGTCGGAAAGCCCCCTGCGTCGTGAATTGGAAAAACGTTCCGCGTCGAGGAGCGTTGTCCTTGGCCAACGTCGGCTCAGCATCGAGCGGATGACCGTTGACAGGCTCGTTGATCGCGAACCGGACAAGCGGATTGATGAATGCTCGGGGATCGTCGTCGGTGATGATCGTGCCATGCGGGAGGGATCGTACGCGACCGTTTTTCCGGGCATCACGCGTATCGCACGTATTGCGACAAGCTCCGACGGGCCGATCCGCCAGGGCGCTGTCCGAAGAGGTGGGCGCGACGTGATGGAAAAACCCTGAATTGGTCCCGAGGACGGCCCATTGGCTTCCCACACGCACGTTGAATGAAACGAGCGAGGGGAAACAGCAATCCACGAGCGATGCAACAGGAATCGATTGCGAAGGATCGTCTACGTTGGTCACGACGTCGGTCGGTAAGGCAATCTCGAGATGATCTTGGTATGCCTCGACAATTTTTAGGTCCCGCGTCGTTTTGGGAATTTCGAGCGGCCCGAAGGTCAGGTTGCACTGTTCGAACGAACACTGCACATCTTTGGTGGTCCAATACTCATCGCCATCAGGCGGCACCGAGGTTGAAATTTGCGCATAATCGGCAAGTTTCAACGATTGCGTCTCCACTTCGGCATCCGTGAGCATCGGGTTTTCGGCGCGCAGGATTTCCTTGAATGCGTTTTGCCCGAGCACGCCTTGATCACAGAACCGACTCGCCGCATCCGATAACGTCGCCGGAGAATCCTCCGTACGCAGCTTCGCAGCTTTGCCGCTGAATCCTGGAATGGCGCCTTCGTAAATCACCGAAAAGGATTGGCTCGACGTATGCCCTCGCGGGTCCTCGAGATTTGCCACCACCGCATGCTCCAGGTCTTCGCCATTCTTGATGAGCCCCGTCGGCAACTCGGGTTCCTTGTCGGTTTTGGGAACGACGTAATATGGAAACACGGTCGATGCTACCGCCAGCGTGAATTGCTCGGGTTTTACCGTGGGGTTGGGAAGCGTAGCTCGAAGCACGACGCTGTCGGGATCGAACGTCGATTGCAATACGCCCTGGTGATCGTAGAAGAGCGGGAAGTTTTGGAGCCCCGGCTGATTCTGCCCCGTTCCTTCGGACGTACGCATGTACGTCGCCGCACGTGGCGTGTGCGGAATGACGACATTACACGACGCTTCCCCAGAGCTCTGCCAAATCTTGGTATCGTCGGGCTTGCCTGCGGGTGGAAGAATTCGCTCGTCCGTACAACCATTCAAATGCGACGGATACACCGGAATGCGGCACTGCGCATCGTAATCGTCGATATCGACCACGGCGATCTGGCCCGTCGCCAAGACCACGTAAGCGAATGCGCCCCGCATACGTGTCGGCCCGGCGCCTTTTTCGTAATTGCTGCTCGTTCGGTACAGCGTTTCCGGGTCGCAGGAGGCCGAATCAGACGTACACTGCTTCAGTGCCGGATCCGGATCGCAGCGCACGCCTTCCGGAGTAATCCCCGTTGCGGGAATCGCCTGCGGAGCATCACGCTCGATCAGCACCAAGTCTTTGATGGGCACACCGTAATCGATACGATCCGGCGGTTGCGCGGGCGTCCATTCCGGATGCGGACGAGAAATCGGACGGCGTGATATCGAGCTTGGCCCGACGTCGAAAGCCATCAAGGTTCCGTCGTAATCGTCGGTTGCATACAAGAATTGATTGAGCGACCCGGCTAGCGTTGCCGTCACCGAAATCGCATTCGTCGTCACCACACGATTGGGGTTTTCCAGGGACGATGGCAAAAGCGGGGCGCGCTCGATTGGCTCGCATGGGGTTTTCATGTCGAGCACGTGAATGACGGGCGCATTGGTGTCCGCCACGAAGAGCTGCTCCGCTGATTTCGCAATGCCAGCCGGACGCGAATCGTAGGCGACTTGAGGCGCTGCCGCGTCGATGGGCCGGTCGACACACGCCGGACCTCCCGTTCCCGCGGGCGGCGGACTCGATAACGGCACATCCACCTCGAGCGGCACCCAACGCTCAATTGGACACTCGAGCCACGATCCAGGCGGGTGTTTGTAGACAAACGCGTCGTCTTTTACGATGGGTTTGCCATCTGCACCGCGCTCGACGTCGAATAACGTTTGCGCATCGATCACTGCAATGGCACCGAGCTCCGGGATGGTCGTCACAATCTTCGGACGTCCCTTTTCCTTGCGGCTCAGATCCACCAAATAATTGCCCTGGCTATCCTGCTCGGGCTCCCGAACGGCTTCATACGCGCCATCGCAGCTCGTGCGAATCTGTTCGTTCTCCACCGGATCATCGACGATGATCATTCTGCCGGGTGCGCCAGGCAATGCACATGCCGTCCAATTCGATATCGTTTTCGGAGCGCAATCGGCGCAGGCTCGAATATCCTTCGAAGGCAAAGCAAAAATGCCCTGCCGCCCAACTTCGGCCACTCCAACAAACGTTGCGTCGCCGTCAGGCGTACTCACGATATCGATCGGCTGCGCACCGATGGGCAAAAAGTTTGCCCCGGGCACGCGCGGGTTTTGATCGAGCACCGCTTGAGTCTTCGTGCTCATGTCGATGACGGCAACTTCCCCGCGCGTCGTCTGCGTGACAAGCGCATACAAATGCGGTTGCGTCGTCTTTCCATCCACGACGGCGTAATCGTCAGGAGACTGGAAACGGGCAATCGTGCAATCTTCGAGCGGTAAGCCGGTCGAAGGAGTCGTTCCTGGAGCCGCCAGACACACGAATGAAATGCGCCCCGAATGCTCGAGCGACCGCAACGTCGTCTCCACTTGTTGCGTCGCACATCCGTCCGTCACGAGCAGCGTTATGGGCGTTGCAACCACAGCGAGCGTGATTTTACCGACGACTCCAAGAACCGAGCGTCTCGACAAACTCATTGCGACCCCTTCGGCGGCACCGGCTCGCCCAATGTCAGGTAAATCGAACCAAATGTGGCACGGTTGTTCATGTCGAGATCAACGACACCTACGTAGGAATCGGTGAAATGGGCAATGTACATCGTCGAATACGGATGCAGTTGCCCGTCCTCACGTAATTCCAGGCCCGAATCGAATGCAACCGCGTGCGGACCGCGGCCCGTTCGAATGATCGCATCGATACGCTTTGCTTCAGGATCGTACGAAAAGATGAACCGCGAATCGAAGGCCACGGCGAAAATGCGCCGCGACAACTTCCCATGCGTATCGACTACGTGCCCGAGCTCGACACGCGACGCTCCGAATGCCAGCGGCACCGAATCGTTGAACGTCGGAATTTCGTACGCACCCGTAACTTCTACGCCCGATGGCCCTTCGGTTTCCGTGAATTTCGTCTCGATGCGCCCGATCACCAGCGCCGCAGGCGCGCGGTTGGCCATGTACACCGCGAGTGGATGCGTCTCGACGCAGGTGCGCAAACAAGCCTGCCGATCCACTTCTCCACACGCGTTTTCACACGCGCGGCGTTCAGTCCCATCGACCGCGACACCGCGGGAATCAACCGAGCTGGCCACAACGGCAATCCCCGCAGACAATCCGCGCGTCAAAAATGGCCGCGGAGACGTCGCACCGAAATCGTCTTGATACCGAAGCAACGTGAGCTCGGATGTCGATCGGTAGGACACGACAAACGCTGGCGTGTAGTCCATTCGATCCACGCAGTTCGGATCGTCTTTGCATTTCTCAAATGCCTTGCGGTTTTCCTCGACAATCCGCGGAATCGGCAAAGAACCGATGTCCGTCGGCCCCGGAGAAATGTTCGACAAGTAGTACTCGAGCGCCGGGACGCCATCCCAACGGTTGACGATCAAACTCGCCGTCTGCTCCGTCTGATGTGCCACCACGATCGCCTCGCCTCGCTCGTCGATGTCGATCCCGTGAGGCTCGACGGGCAATTTCAGATCCCGCTGACTATCCGATGGATCCGTACCCACGAGGTACTCGGACGAGCATCGTCCACCGTTTGTCTCGGCACCGCAACTCAGACAACCCGCAGCGTCGGCACACGGAGACGACGGCTCGAGCGGCATCGCGGGCGAGCCGCAGTTGACGTCGCGATCGTCGGTCACATCGAGGTACGTTATCGACGGATCACCTCGCACCGGCAAGAACAGCCGCGCTTTGCGACCATTCACGCACGGGTCGGGTCGATACGCGAGCGACATGGCCGAAGCGAAAGCGCCGATCATGACGGTCTTCTTGACGTAGGAGTCGATCGCGCGTGGAGAACATGGCCCTGGGTAAAGCGTGCTGTTGTCGTTTTTCGAAAGCCCAAGGCCGTTGGCTTTGCATGCCACTTCGATCGGATCTTCGACGCCGCCTGCATCGAGGACCCCTTCGTTCAAGGCCGTGCGCAGCTTGCGAGTCGACTCGCGCAGGCCATCGGGTGCATCTGGTCTGTCGTCACCCCGCAGATCGAGCGCCTGCAGGGTTCCGCCGCTGTATTGCAGGTCGAAATCCGAGTTCACAACGTAGAGTGTGGTTCGTCCTTCTGAAACCACGAGCCCTGTTGGGTAGTAGAACTGGTTGAGGGGCGGAGGCACTCCGTCTGCGACCGTGAAGCAACTAGCAAGACAGACGGCGGTTGTGCCGAGACCAGCGACCATCACACCGGCGATGCGGTTTGCCGCGGGGCGCACGCGACGAAAAGCTCGAACAGACGACATGGCGCGGGCAGCCTAGTTTGCCGCACACCTCTGAGCAAGCTGCGCGTTTTGAACAACGCAGACATTCGTAGCGCGACTCGGCTGAACAGCGTCGAAAACCGATGGGGCGCATGACACCTCACCATCCGCAGAACGCGGACCACCACACCCAAGACCATCGTGGACGTGCTGATCCAACCCGTCTACCTTCGCTCCGGAAAAGTACACCCGCATGCTTGAACATCCTCTTTCTCCCCCTGCCGACGAAGAAGCGTACCGCAAACATTTTTTGCGTTCGGATGCGCTGCAGGCTTCGCTCGTGATGGCGCTGTACTCGCTGGCCATCGTGGCCTTTGCCAAGAACGACTGGATTCTTTTTGGTGCGAGCAAGCAGTTTTACCTGCTCGTGGCCAATCGGATCGTGCTGATGGGCCTGGTAGTCTCGGCGATTGGGGTATTTCTGCGCTCGAAGACCCCGCGGACACACGATCAGGCAATCATCGCCTTTTTGCTCTTCGATGCAATATCGTCCTTTTATATCTTGTCGACGCGCCCGCCAGAATACATAGGTCATGCGTCCACATTACTGATGGCCGTAATCGTTTATTACTTTGTTCTCCCCGGTCCATTGGGCTGGCGCACTGCAGCTACCGTCCTCACCTCGATTAGGGTATTCATTTTCACCTTGAATGCCGCCGGCCCGGTCATTGGGCGCAATGCGGCGATCATCACCCATGTCTTGACGCATTTGGTGGGATTTCCCATTGCCTTACGCATGGCCAAACTGCGGCGCGAGCGGTTTCAGGCGCAGCTTGCCGAAGAGCGCACGCGCAAGCAGCTCGAAATCGCCAAAGATCGCGCCGAGAGGCTCGCACGCGCCAAGAGTGACTTCTTGGCCACGATGAGCCACGAATTCCGCACGCCCATGAATGCGGTGCTCGGTTTGTCCGAAGTTCTTTCGCATTCCGCGCTCACGTCCGAACAGCGCGATGCCGTCAAGACCATTCATAAAAGCGCCGATAGCCTGCTGGTTCTTTTGAACGACATTTTGGATCACGCGAAAATCGATTCGGGTCGGATGACATTCGAAAAGGCTCCGATCGATATTCGCGATCTGGCCGAGGCCGCTCTTGCGACGGTGCGTTACAAAGCGACGGAAAAGCGCATCATTCTCGAATTATCTACGTCAGCCGACATTCCTGCAGGCATTTTGGGCGACTCCGCGCGAATTCGCCAAGTGCTCGTCAATCTCCTTTCGAATGCGACCAAGTTCACGGATGCTGGCAAAGTAAGCTTACACGTCACGGCGCGTCGAATCGACGACAAGCAACACGAACTGCATTTTCGCGTCGAAGACACGGGCATTGGCATTTCCAAAGAAGACCTCGAGCGCATTTTTTCTCCCTTCGAGCAAGCCGCGGTGAACCTGAACAAGGGCTATGGTGGTACGGGCCTGGGGCTGTCCATTTCGCGTAGCCTGGCCGAGCTGATGGGCGGATCGCTTCGTGCCGAAAGCACCGTTGGGAAAGGCTCTGTTTTCGATTTTTCGCTGACTGCAGAAGAAGCCGAAGCTCCTGCGAAACACATGGAAACAGAAATCTTGCGGCTCGCAGAGAAAATGCCTCTACGCATTCTCATTGCCGAAGACAATGCCACCAATCAACGTGTCGCGATTGCAATGCTGGGGCAACTCGGTTACGGCGCCGATATCGTCGCCAATGGGCGCCTGGCCATCGAAGCATTGCAGCAAAACCGGTACGATGTCGTATTCATGGATCGGCATATGCCTGTGCTCGACGGCATCGAAGCAACCAAACTGATTCGCTCAGAACCGCCAGGCGACGAACGGCCTTACATCGTTGCCATGACGGCCAGCGCATTCGCGGATGATCGCGCTGTTTGTCGTGCAGCGGGTATGGATGATTTCGTCAGCAAGCCCATGCGTATCAGTGATCTACGCAGCGCACTGTCGAAAGCTTTTCATACGTCGTCGCGTCAGCACCAAAACCTGCCCGCGCTCGACCCGAACACGACGGGTCGGGACGACATTGCCCTGCTCGATGCCCAGCCGCTCGAGCAACTCCGGGCGCTGGAATCCGTGGGTGAGCCTGGTTTTTTCCAAAGCTTGTGTCGCGAATTCATCACGGAGACGCAATCCCGAATCGCTTTATTGCCCGATTTGCTCACGGCGCGGGATGCCAAGACGTTGGAGCGCGAAGCGCATAGCATGAAATCAGCAAGCGCGTCTTTGGGGGCGATGAAACTGTCCGAGCTTTGCTCGCAGCTCGAACGCACAGCGCGCGAAGAGAAGCTCGACGAATGCGGTGTGCTGATTGAAGAATTGCGTGCAGAGTTTCCCCGCGTCCAGCGGGCGCTCGAACGGGAAATCAATTAGTCTTCGCGCTTTGCGGGACGATCGCCGGACGGCTCCTTCTTTTTGACGAGCGGCAGCGCGTCGACGAAGAGCGACAGGTTGAGCACTCCATCGTGGTGCCATCCGAAGGCGTCCTCGCGACTGCGGAGCATGAAGCCAGCGTCGAGACGGATATTGGGCCACAGTTGTCGTCCGATGCCGATTTCAGCGCGGTTTTGGTTGAATCCGAGACCTGACAGGTCGAACAAGACTTCGTCCCAGACAAACGGAATCCACCGCCAGTTTTTCGGCGCCAGATTGATCCGTAATTGATTGCGATACCGGTACCTGGTTTCTTTTTCGCGAAAGCGCGCTTCGAATCGATTACGATCGTTCCAGGTGAAAACGCCGATGCGTCCGAAAAAATTCGGCTCGATCTCGAATCGAGCTTCCTGATCGAAAGCGCCCGAGGGCAAACGATCGGCATAAAGCGTACCGTGTACGCCGACAAAGAGCCAGTTCGACAAATAAAACAACGGCCCTAATCGAAGAAACGACTGCGCCAAACCATTTGATCGACGGTTGATGCGCATATCGGTAAACGTGCGGAAATCGATTCTTGGAAAACCGGGCTTCTCGGTGCGCACGATAGGCGTTCGATTTTCAATCCAAAGCCAGGCTTCTTCGTCGGCACGAGCCAACCCGGAGACCGTGACTGCCGCCAGAAGCACGCCGACCGAAGGACCGAGTTTCATAAAACTGAGCAAACCACGAATTATTCACTGCGTCAAGCAAAAAGGCTAGCCTATCGATTCTGAACAACACTGCCCAATCGACCTTTGGCATACCCTTCAAGCAACGAATTCACCTCGGAACCGATGAGCACCACGAGCCCCGCCACGTAGAGCCATAACAGCATCACGATGACCGCGCCGATGCTGCCGTACGTCGCTTCGTATTTGCCAAAGTTCTCCACGTACAGTCGAAACGAAAGCGACGCGAGCACGAACAAGACGGTGCCGACGATGCCACCCGGCGAGAGGAACTTGAACCTTTGGGGCAAATTGGGGCCGAAGTAATACATCACGGAAAGCGCTCCCAAGATCATCGCGAGAATGATGATCCAGCGCAATGCCGAGAAAAACCCGAGCAGCAGCCGATTCCAACCAACAAGCTCCGCCAAATAGGTCTGCACCATTCCGCCGAATACGACGAGCGCAAAAGCGCCCACAATCAAAATCCCATACGCAAAAACTAGCAAAACTGCCAAACCCCGAGTTTTCCAAAAGGGTCGAGTTTCTTTGACGTCATACGTTACGTTGAGCTGTTGCATGACGGCATGAACCCCCGTCGAAGCCGCCCAGAGCGTACCCAACACGCCAGCAGAAAGCAGCCCGCCTCGACGCTCCGATACGACACTCTCGACGGTCGACGTGAAGAGCTGAGCAGCCTGATCGGGCAGGATTTGGTGCATCAAGTCCACGATGGCTCGATCCAAATTCGGAATGGGCAAATAGGGCAGCAGGCTCAAAAGTAGAATGGCCGCGGGAAAACTGGCGAGCATCAAGTAATACGCCAGGACTGCTGCCCCGTCGGTCACTCCGTCCTTGTCGATTTCCGAGCCTAGATCTTTCAAAAATCGCCATGCGCCCACGCCAGGACGAACCAGACGCCGAAACGGCACCGGCTCGGGCTTGTCGCTTGGACCAGACCTGCCCGGTCGCTTGCCAGCCCGTCGCGCCTCCCTTTGCACACCTCGTCCCGACCGCGACATCATCGTGCTTACCCGAGCAAACTCGATGCCCGACGAGCGCCAAGAGAAACCTCTTGTAGTCGTCCCTAAATCGGAGTATTCCACGCGCACGCTCGGGTGGGTCGCCCGGCAGGAGTTTGCCCTCGCATGAAGACGTACACCAAAGCATTGTGGCTCCTCGGAGCGCTCGCTCTCGCTGCTGCTGCGCCCGGCTGCAAGGAAGAACCGCCGACGCCCGCGAAGATACACCTGCAAAACGGTGACAAACACCGCGTTGCCAAAGAATGGAAGCAGGCAGCGGAAGAGTACGGCAAGTCGCTCGAAGCCGATCCCACTCAAGACAAGGTTTGGGAAACGAAGGCTTATTGTCATCAGCAAGATGGAGACATGGATGCGACGGCCGCCACGCTGGTGAAAATGGCCGAATCGAAAAAAGATCCGGTCGAAAAAGCCAAGCTGATGCGCACGGTCGCCAATCTATGGATGCAAAAAGGCGATATGAAAAACGCCGAAGCGAGCTTCCTCGAGGCGGTAAAATTACTGCCGACGGACGATGAATCGCTTTCGTGGCTCGGCGAGATTCATTCGCAACGTGGCGGCGCGCGCGATGGCAAAGCCCCGGCCGTTCCCGACGAACTCGACAAAGCGCTCGCATTATACGAAAAGGTTGCAGGATTGAAGCCCGATGCGCCGGCAGCGTACATCAATCAACGCGTGGCGCTGACCAAGCTCGTTGGGTACCAGAAGAAGATCAAGGACGAGGCCGAAGCCGAAGCGACCGCAGCGGGCAAAGACAAGGACAAAGCCGCCGCAGCAACCACTCGCGCCGATGCGGCCAAAGCGAAAATGGAAGAACTCCAAAAACGCATGGAAACCGTGACGGCGAAATTGATCGAGGCCAATAAAAAGGCTGCCGCAGCTCCCCCGCCCGCTCCTGCGCCCGCGCCGGCAAAGAAATAAGGCGAGACACCCACCATGCGCGCCATTCGTTTCCATTCCCTCGGCGGCCCCGAAGTCCTGCGCCTCGAAGACGCGCCCGATCCGCAGCCGAGGGCCGGCCAAGTCATCGTCGATGTCCGCGCCGTGGGCCTCAATTACGCCGATACCATGTTCACGAAGGGGCAATACTTCGTGCAACCCAAGTTCCCCGCCATTCCGGGCATGGAAGCGGCTGGAATCGTCTCGGCAGTCGCCGACGACGTCAAAGACGTGCGTGTCGGCGACCGAGTGATGGCGCTCGGCGCATCGGCGTATGCGGAACGAATGGTCGCATATGCGCACCACGTGTATCCCATTCCAGAAGGTTTGTCCTTCGAGACCGCGGCGGCATTGCCCGTGCAAGGGCTGACCGCATATCACATTTTGACGTTATCGGGCCGATTGCAACGAGGCGAAAGAATCCTCGTGCACGCGGCAGCCGGAGGCGTCGGAACGCTTGCCGTCCAGCTTGCGAAACGAATGGGGGCGTCGTTCATTGCGGGCACCGTGGGTTCTCCGCACAAAGCGGACCTCGTGCGATCGCTCGGCGCGGATCTCGTCGTGGATTATCGTCAGGACGACTTTGCGACGAAGATTCGTGGCGCCGTCAAAGAAGGCGTCGACGTGGTGCTCGAAATGCTGGGCGGAAGCGAATCGTACAAGCGGAGTTTGTCCTGCCTTGCGCCGCTGGGAAGAATGGTCGTATTTGGCGCAGCCACGGGCGATCGTCGAGGCACCGTGGAACCGATTGGGCTGATGCACAAGAACCTGTCGGTGATTGGGTATTACATGACGCCGCTGATCGAACGGCGCGACCTTTGCGCTCCGCCGCTCGCGGAAATGGCCGATGCCGCAACCAAAGGCGAGCTGCGCGTGATTATCGGAAAAACCTACCCGCTCGAAGATGCAGCCATTGCGCATCAAGACTTGGCGGGAAGAGCAAGCACGGGGAAGCTCGTACTCGTCGCCTAACCTCGATACCGCGCAGGCTCGTCGCCGTGTTCGGCGGTGATGTCGGGTCGATAGCGGAATTTTTTCAGCATCTGGTTATCTACGCCGAACAAGGCATCGGCCACCAGGTCGCCAATGACCGGGCCGAACTTGAATCCGTGTCCGGATCCTCCAGCCGCGACGACCAATCCTTCGATGTCCGGGTGACGCGAAATCCAGAAATGTTCGTCTCGGCTATCTCCGTACACGCACACGCGCGTATACACAATGGGCGCGTTCGACAAACTCGGAAACGTTTCAGCCAGGAATCCGCGAAGTGATCGTTCTTCGTCCGGCGTTACTTGTCGCTCCGATGATTCCGGATGCATCGCTCGCCCGATGCCGTGATTGGCAATTTTTACGACGCCATCCTGATTGATGGGAAAACCGTAATACCCGGTGCGCGAGATGTCCGCGCCAAACACCGGAAATACCTCGGGACGGAAAAGCTCGGGATTTTCGGGACGCAAATGAAACACCGGTTGCCCCATCGATCGTAATGCCCCCGAAAGCTCGGGTAACAAATCCGTCGTCCAAGCGCCCGTCGCGATGACGACCTGGTCGGCTCGAAGCGTTTGTCCCGATGCGGAAACGACACCCGTGACGCGCCCGTGCTCATTTTCGATGCGGGCAATCTTTTCGCCAACCATCAATTGCACGCCCGCCGCGACGGCTTCATCTAGCAATGCCGCGACAAACTTACTGCTTTCGACATAGCCGCCCTGTGCATTGAAATAGCCGTCCACGTATTGGCCCTGCCACGCGGGAAAACGGCGTCGAATTTCAGTCGCCTCGAGCCTTTCGAGCTGATGGCCTCGGCGAGTGAGCATGTGAAAACATTCGTATTCGAAGCTCCCAGGGGCCATGGGGCTTCGCGAGACGAACAACACGCCGGTTTCATGAAAGAGCGGCCGAGGCAAACGTCCGTTGTAACGACGAAAAGCTTCGAGCGACCGCTCCATCAGCGTCGTGTACGTTTCATCGGCGCCGTAATCGAGGCGCGCGATTTTGCTGATGTCGGTCGATTCCGCAAGCGCATGAGGCACGGGCCCGGGGTCGACAATGGATACGCGATGCCCGCGTGCTCGTAGGGCAAGCGCGGATGCGACACCGAAAATGCCTGCACCGACAACGACGACGTGGCTCGATTCCACTTGCATCCCCCGCGTGCGCTACTTTTGAGGTTGCTCGGGCTTCGCCCCGCCTGGCGATGACGATGGCGATGACGATGGCGATGACGATGGCGATGGCGATGGCGATGACGATGACGATGACGATGACGATGACGATGACGATGACGATGACGATGA
>CAZETM010000178.1:0-14510 GCA_964514885.1 uncultured Polyangium sp.
GACCACGCGGCATCGACGTCGCCAAGGGCCGGATCCTGAAGCGAAACCTGCACCAAACGTTTGGCCTCGTCCGCGCTGTCCTCGATCCGAATCGTATTCGCTTCGATGACGCCCGAGACCGCGACCAGCTCGTCGTGTAATCGCGCGGCTTCGGGGCCATACAGAGCGATACGGCCATACAGGACGACGCGGGGAAGGGCATCGCGGCTGCGCAAAACGCACGCGCGCGAAAGGTCATCGTGGACGAAGCCTTGCGCGGAAAAGCGGCCGAGCAATCGACGCACGACGGGGTGTTCGAGATGCAAATGCACGACGCCGCTCGATAACATGCGCGGATCTTCGAAGACGACGGGCAAGAGCGGAGCGCGATGGCGCCAATCCCAAAGCGATTCACCTTTTTCACGCGGGCCGCGGAGCAAATCGAGCAGCGGAAACCAGCTTGGATCAGCGCCTTTACGAGCGGTCAAATCCGGGAATCGAAAGGCGTGGATTTCCCCCTTCGTACTGGTGACGACGACGGGCTCGAGCGGACCTTCCCCCAGAATGGCGAGCGACGCTTCGAGCGCGCGACGAAGGCGCTCGCCACTGAAATCGATGTGTTTTTGCGAGGTTTCGAGGAGTCTGCGCAGGGTGATGAGTTGTTCGTCGATGGCCGTTCGACTTTGTGTTTCTTCGAGTTCGACTTTGCGCGCGGCGGCTTTTTCGGGATCATCGCCAATACGTTGCATGGCGAGGATCAAGTTGTTGACCTGCGCCAAGGGAATGCCCTTTTCGAGGAGCAGCGCGAGTTTGTCCGCGACGACGGAGCCGACACTGCCCAGCTCTTGGGAGATGGTGACGGTTTTTCTGACCATCGTTTCCAGGACGCGATCTTCGGCGCGCTGGGCGAAAAAGAAGTAATGACAACGGACTTCGGGCGCTGATTGCAGGGTGCGATCGATGCGGCCGTTGCGTTGCTCGACGCGGGCGGGATTCCAGGGCAAATCGAAATGGAAGAGGTCTGCGCAATGGTTTTGCAGGTTGACGCCTTCGCGCGCGGCGTCGGTGCAAATGAGAATGCGCAAAGGCTCGGTGCGAGGATCGGCGTTGAAGGCGTTTTTGATTTCCTCCCGCTGCTCGTCACCGATACCGCCATGAAACGACTTGATGCGTGATTTGGCGTGGTCGGGCTCGCGCAAAGCATGACGAAGCCTGGCCAGGAGGTAATCCTTGGTGTCGGCGTATTCGGTGAACACGATGAGGCGTCGATCGTTCCACGTGCCATTGGTTTGGAGATTCTCGCGAGCCCAAGAGACGAGGTATTCGGCGCGTGGATCGAGAAGGTTCTTGGTGCGCGCGGCGATCTCGATCATGTGGTCGAGCAAAACCATTTCTTCGGAGGTGGGAGCTGAGGGATCCGCGCTTTCGGCTCGTCCGAGCGCTGCGTCTTCTTCGGCGCGAACGGTGGCTTCGTCCATTTCGGCGCGATCGTCGTCCATGTCGGGCGGCTGGAGCAAAATGGAGAGCTGGGAATCCATGACGGGGGCCGGCTTTTTGCTGGCGCGCTTGGTTTCCAGATATTTGCGGTGAGCTTCGAGCGTATGGTGAAACGCGTGAATCGAGGAGAGTAAACGTTTTTGCAGGGAGATGAGGACGAGCCCGGCGGTGGCTTGTTCCGTTTTCGCTAGGGACGCGGTGCGCGCTTCGCGTTTTTCGCGGTATTGATCGAGCAGTTTGGACAGGAGGATTTCCGGTGCATCGTCGGACAAACCATCGATGCGATGCTCGACGATTTTGCGTTCGGGGAATTCCCCGGGGACGGCGTGACGGATGTCGCGTTTGAGGCGGCGGATGACGACGGCATCGCGATCGGATGGATCGACGGGAGCGCCGCGGCAAAAGCGGGTATTGTCGAGGATTTCGAGCAGTGCGGAGAAGCTATTCGAATGGCCATTGTGGGGCGTGGCGGACAAGAACAAACGATGCTCGAAGCGGTGGGCGATGTCGCGAACGACGCGGGTGAAACGGGAATCGACGGCGTATTTGCCGCTGCTCGAAGGGGCGGCGTTGTGGGCTTCGTCGAGAATGAGCAGGGAGCCTTCGCGTGATTCATCGAGGACGCGGCGAAGCAGGCTGGCGTAGGACTCGTCGCGTAGAAGGGCATGCGAAACGATGAATTGATGATGGGTGGTCCAAGGGTTGGTGGCATGTCCGCGCTCGCGGCGCATACGGAGGACGTAGGCGCGATCGAGGACGCGGAAGGACAAACCGAAACGATTTTCCAGCTCGTTTTGCCATTGCAAGACGACGGACGGGGGACACGCGACGACGACGCGGCGGACGCGTTGTCGGAGGAGCAATTCGCGAAGAATGAGTCCGGCTTCGATGGTTTTACCGAGACCGACGTCGTCAGCGATCAGCAAATTGACGCGTGGAAGATGCAGCGCTTTGCGTAATGGTTCGAGCTGGTGGGCTTTGATGGAAATGCCGGCACGGTAAGGAGCCTGGAAGAGGTCGGCTTTGGTGGAGGTGACGGAGCTCCAGCGCAGGGTATCGAGGTATGCGGCGAAGAGATCGGGGCGATCGAACGAGCGGACGGGGGCGCCACCGAACGCTTCGCTACCGAGCACGGCGGCATCGAGTTCGGATTCCCAGAGGATATCGAGTGAGGTTCCGGCGGCGTCGTCATCGACGCAGGCGAGGCGGACGCGGGTGTCTTCGGACGGGACGGCGTCGAGGTTTTCGACGAGCCAGCGGCGGCCACGGACACGAACGAATTGGCCTGGGCTGGGGAGCAGATCGGTGGACTGCATCGTTGGGCGCGGGAGGATACAGGATTCCTCGCTCCGTCGCCCTAGCTTTCGGGCGCTCGCGACGATAATTCAACGGGCTGCTGCGTAGGTGGTCGTTTCAGACCCAGGCAATGGTCATGGGATCCCATTTCTTCCAGGCGCCGTCGATGTTCTTGAAAATGTCTTTTTGGCCGGCGGTGGCTTTGAAGGATTCGATTTGAACCTTGGCAATGAGCTCGTCGGCTTTGCCCGTGTAATTCTGGGTGACTTCGGCCGAGGCAACGATGTGCATATCGACGAGCATTTCTTTTGCATCGACGGTGGCAATGCAGAAGCCGTGGCTATTGCTGCTGGCGTGCGCCAAGTGCGGATTGATCTTGGACGTCGGGTCGACCAATAGGCTGTCGATGTTGGCGGCGAGCAATGGGGCGGCAGGGACGCTGCTGAGGAATGGATCGCTCTTGATTTGGGACAGCAGAATCGCTCGAAAAGGGGACGAGGAGACCGCGCCACAAGTGAATTCGACGATCTTTTTGGTGGGATCCTGTCCGACCCACGGAGTGCCGGCCATGAAGGTATGCAAGTCGCCGGAGATGGCGACGACATTTTGGAGCGGTGCGATTTGCGTGAGCAACTCGTCGCGTTTGTTGCGGAAACCGTCCCAGCCATCGAGATTCATATAGAATCGGCGAGCGAATGCAGGGGGAACGGGTTGCATCCGCAGATCGACTTGAATGGGGCACAAAACGAATGAGCTGGCCCAGATTTTCCAGGTGCCCGTCGATTTGGTGATGGTATCGAGCAGCCAGGCCTGTTGGTCGTCTCCCAAAAGATTTTGGGCGTCGGTTCGCAATGCGCTGTACACATCGAAGGAATCTTTGTGCACGAAGTAACGCGTGCCGATGGACGAAAAGAATCCGATCTTGTTGAGGTCGAAATTGGAAATGCCGCGCTCCATATCCATCGCCGGAGCAATGTACGGAATTGGCGGATCGGGGGGCATCGCGCCCTTGTTGATTTGATCCACCACCGCATTGATGTAATTCACGCTGACATTGCCAGTGACTTTCGCCACGTCGTAACTCGAGGCTAGCGCGACTTGGCTGAGGATCTGCTTGTACGCGCCGCCGGCAAAGGTATCGATATCGATATACACCGTGGCTACGCCATCCGCGGGCAAACCACCAGGGCTCGCCTCCAATGCTGCTTGATCGAATACGACGGCTCCAGGGAACGCGTCTTCGGCAATGAGATGATCAGGCCTTCGCGTGCGCAAGTCGGTCAAGACGATGTGTACGTGTTTGCCGAAATGGAAGTCGCGCTCGATGCGAATATCGTCGGGGAACTTGATGGCTGCATCGTAACGGAAATCGGGATCGTCGGGATAATCGACGGGCATGTATTCGAACCACGCCTTGGTTGCGGCTTGCCGGCGAGCAACATCCTCTTCGGCCGCTTGGCCGTCGCGGTAGGTGCCATTCGCGCCCCAGCAATCGTCAGAGAATTCGTGGTCGTCCCACGTTGCAACCATGGCACAGCTTTCATGCAATGCTTGCAGCGCAGGGTCCGATCGATATGCCCGATATAGATCGCGGTAATTGCTGACCGACTTGGCAGCATAAAACGATTTTCCATCGGCCGTTTGCAGCGTGAGCGAGCCCGCGGCATCTCGGAAGCTGATTTTTCGGCTGGCATCAGGCGTTTGAAAGGACGGATCGCCTGTCGTTTCGTACACGTAATCGCCAAGGTGGACGAAGAAGTCCAGCTCCTCTTTCGCCAATGCCCACAGGACGTTGTAATAACGGCCAATGAAATCCTGGCAGGAAACGAAGGCGAAACGCACCTTCACGTCTGCCGTCTCCGCCGGCGCCGTCTTCACTCGTCCCGTTCGCGATTTATAGAATCGACCGGCTTTTTCGAATACGAAACGGTAATAATAGGTTTTGTCGGGATCGCCGACAAACCGCAGTTTGACACAATTGTCGTATTTCGATTCCGCCAGCAGCTTGACTCGCTCCTGGCCATTGATCGAAATCGGTTGCGCGAAATTCTTGTCGAGCGCGACTTCGACTTCGACATCGAGATCCCAACCAGCTCGTTCGCGGTCCTCGACACGCGTCCAGACGATGGCGCTGTTGGGACGTGGATCGCCCGAAGCGACCGATTGCGGGAAAAATTCGGTCCCGTCCTCGAGAACTCGGGGGGCGGCAGGTGTGGAAGGTGCAGTTTCACCGCAGCCCTCGAGGACCGTGGCGCCTAAGGTGACGACTGTGATGCGAAGGAAGTCTCTGCGGCTCGGCATGATCGAAATGTGCCAGAGCCGCCGCGAAGAGTCATCCGCGATCGCGTGATGCGCGTTCGCTCTGCGGCATCCGAACCGTGAACGTAGAGCCTTTGCCCAGCTCACTGTCGACGCTGATGGTCCCGTTCATCAACTCGACGATGTGTTTGACGATCGACAAACCAAGACCCGTGCCTCCAAGGTCGCGCGAACGTCCTGCATCGACTCGATAAAAGCGCTCGAAGATGCGTCCGAGATGCGCTGGCGAAATGCCCGGGCCGTCGTCGGAAACGCTGATCTCCACACCGCCGCCAGCACGCGGTCGCGAAGCAAGCACGATGTGCGCTCCTTCCCCAGCGTACTTGATGGCGTTGTCGAGCAAGTTCATGAGCACCTGCTCCATCGCGCGTCGGTCAATTCGACAAGGCAGCGACATGTCCGGACGCTGAATGCGCAAATCGATTCGACGCTTGCGCGCAGGTTCTTCAAGCAAACGTGCCACGTGCGCAACGATAGGCACCACGTCCTGCTCGACGAGCGTGAGGCGGTAACCTTTGCTTTCGATCTTCGACAGATCGAGCAAGTCATCGACGAGTTGGCGCAGGCGTTTGGCGTGACGATCGATCACGTCGACAAACTCGGCAGCCTCTTCCGGTTCGTCGAGTGCACCGCCGAGCAGCGTTTCCGCAGCCGTGCTGATGGCAGTGACGGGCGTGCGTAACTCATGCGAGACGTTGGCTACGAAGTCGGTGCGGATCGTCTCGAGCCTGCGCAGATCGGTAACGTCGTGAAAGACGGCGATGAGGCCACGGTCAGGGGTTCCAAGAGACGAACCTCGTTCGGGACGTTGACGACTCGGGAGTTTGGAAACACGAACGAGGAGCTTGCGCGGCAAGATGCCCGAGAGTTCGACCTCGCGCACCACGGCATCACTGCTCTTGCCTGCGGCATTCAGCGCTTCTTGTAGGGCAGGGTTGCGAATGACTTCGATGACGCTCTTGCCAATCGTGTCTTCGCCGACGAGCGTCATCGCGCGAAGTGCACGGTTTGCCAGGACAATACATGCATCACCGTCCGTGACGAGCACGCCTTCGTTCATGCCGTCGAGGATGCTGGCGAGCAGATCGCGTTCATCGCGCAGCTCTTCGATCGCCGTGAGCAGCTCTTTCGCCAAGCGATTGAGCGCGCGGCCAAGCTCGGTCGTTTCGCGTGTGCCTTGCGCAGGTGCATGCACTTCGAGGTCACCGCCAGCCATGGCGAGCGCGGCTTGCGCGAGGTTACGCACGGGGCGCGTGAGCAAGTGCGCGCCGAACACGCTCATCAAGATCGCTGCGGCGATCGCTGCACCAACGGCGGCGATCAAATACAAGCGAGCGCGTACGACGGCTGCGTCGATGTCCGTCAGAGGCACGGCAATTCGCACGACGGCGATGGGTTCGTCTTGGCCATCGTAACGGCGCGCGGCGTAGATCATTCGATGGCCGAGCGTGTCGCTGAATCGCGCAGAGTGGCCCGAGCCAGTTGCCAAGGCTGCGGCGATCTCTTCACGCGCGATGTGATTCGGCGTGTGTGTCAGGCCGTCGAGCGTGATGTCCGAATCACCGAGGACCACACCGTCCTTCGCAACGATCGTCACGCGTGCATTGGCGAGGCGACCGAACTCGTCACTGATCGCATCGAGGTCCCGCGACGTGCACGGAGTCGATGCGCAGCGTTTGCGAACGACGTCTTCACACAAACGAAGCTCGGCTGTGAGCAGCTCGGTCGTACGATCGATCATCAACGATTCGAGCGCGCGTGTGCCGAGCCGCTCGATCACGATGCCCGCGACGAGCATGAGCACGACGGACGCGATGACGAGCTGCGCGCGAATGCCGAGGCGTCCGATCATGGCTCGGACGAAGGAACGTCAGCAGGCTCGGCTCGAAAGCGATAACCGACGCCGCGCACGGTCTCGATGTAGTCACCCGCGAGACCGAGTTTTTCCCGTACACGTTTGACGTGCGTGTCGACGTTGCGCGCGGTCACGTCGACGTGCGATCCCCACACTTCGTCGAGCAAAACATCACGCGACAACACGCGACCTCGGCGATCGAAGAGCACGATGAGCAGCTTGAACTCGAGCGCCGTGAACGCGATCTCTTCGTCGTCGACCCACGCACGATGCGCTGCTCGATCGATGCGCAAGACGCCGAAGTCGATACGTCCGTCCGGTTGGGCTGGGCCTTCAGCGCGTCGCAAGATCGCCCGAGCGCGCAAGATGAGCTCACGCACGCTGAAGGGTTTGACCACGTAGTCGTCGACGCCGAGCTCGAAGCCCACGACGCGGTCGACTTCTTCGCCTTTGGCCGTGACCATGATGACGGGAATGTTCGCCGTTTGCGGGGATTGCTTGAGGCGTTTGCAGACCTCGGTCCCAGACATGTCGGGGAGCATGAGGTCCAGGATCACGAGGTCGAAAGTCTCTTCTTTGACCGCGCGTAGAGCCGTTTCTCCGTTTAATGCGGAGACGACGTCGAAGCCTGCGGACTTGAAGTTGTAGGAAAGAACGCGCTGTAAATCGCGCTCGTCTTCCACGATGAGAATGTTCGTGGGCATGCGTTACGGCCCCTTGTAGCAGCGTCGTGTGTCATCCACGTGGCAACGCTTCGATCGTGTGTAAAAACGTTCGCTTGTTGCGCGACAACGACACGTTGAGTGGATTCGCTTGTTGTTTTCCACGGTTCTCTTGCACGAAGGACATCTTTCTTCTAGTAGGGGCGCGATATGGCTGTCGAGCGTACTCTTTCCATCCTCAAACCCGATGCGGTCGAGAAAAACCACGCGGGTGCAATCCTGGCCCGTCTCGAATCCGAAGGGTTCATCGTCCGCGCAATGAAGCGGATCCACCTTTCGCGTGCCGAGGCCGAAGGGTTTTACGCGGAGCATCGTGGTCGCGGCTTCTTCGATGAGCTGTGCACGTTCATGTCGCGTAGCCCGATCATCATCATGGCTCTCGAGCGTGAAGATGCCGTTGCCAAGTACCGCGAGGTGATTGGCGCGACGAACCCGGCGAACGCGGCCGATGGCACCATCCGCAAGCTGTTCGCAGCGAGCGTGGGCGAGAACGCGGTGCATGGCTCGGACAAACTCGAGTCGGCAGTGCGCGAAATCGGCTACTTCTTTGCCGGCTACGAGGTTTCTCCTCGCGCGTGATCGCCAGTCGTGATTGCGCAGTCACCCTCTCACGCGGCGCCTTGCGTGAGGGTTTCGCAGCACTCGAAGCGTTCGGGGACTTGCTCGGCTCGCGCCGGGTGGGTCCTCGTGCGCTCGAGCGGGCGAGAGTGGGAACCCTCGAGGCTTGCGAGGCGCTCATTGCTGCGCTCGGGCCGTTCGAGCACACGCTCGTCGTGGCGCTCGGAAAAGACGACGAAGCTGAAGCCGTGATTGGCGCCTTGTGCGAACGCGTGAAGTCGCACGTGTCGTCGATCGCGAGTGCGCTTGTCGATCGTGCTGTCTTGTCTGCTCGTCGGCGTTTGGCGCTCGAAGCGCTGTTTCGTAAACATCGAGCCGACTTCAGAGACAACGTTGCACTTTGTGACGTGGCGGTTGCTGCTGCTACGGCGGCTCCGGTCGAGCTCGACCTCGTCGACTTGCTCGAGCAGCGTCATGGCGAGCGTGCGCCGGAAGGTCCCGTGGCGCGTGTCGGCATCGACTCGGACAGACCCGTGATGATCCGTGCCGATCGTCATGTACTTGCAGGACTTGTCGAGGCTGCTGTTTCGTTCGTGTGTCGCGCCGGTGCGTCCGAAGCGCAGTTGGTGGCGGGGATCAACGACGACGGAGCCTTCGTGGTTCGGATCGGTCCGGCGTCTGGTGCGGGGTCGTCGAAACGCACGATCGCCGTGCCTTTGCGTGGCGAGGTCGATCTGGCCGTCCAGGTGGCGCGGATGGTCGGGCCGCGGTCGGGCCTTGATGTGTCGTTCGATTCGGCGGCAAACACCGTGTCGATCGTGCCCAATTCTCGCGCTGCCACGTGCTAAAGCCCGCTCGATGACGGACCTTCACACGACGCTCGCACCGCTCGTTACCGCTGCTTTTCACGATCGATCGCTGCTTCAAGACGGCGTGCACGAACAAGCTGTGCACCGCACGATCAACGCGCTCGATCAGGGACACATCCGCGTCGCCGATCGAGTCGCAGACGGCGTGTGGACGACGCATGCATGGATCAAGCAGGCCATCTTGCTCTACTTCGGCTTGCGATCACTCGAGGTGACTGAGGCTGGTCCGCTTCAGTTTCGCGACAAGATCCCGACGAAACACAATCTCGATGCGGCTGGTGTACGCGTCGTACCTCCAGGCACGGCTCGCTTTGGATCGTTCCTCGAAGCAGGCGTGGTGCTGATGCCCGGCTACGTGAACATCGGTGCGTACGTCGGAGCGGGCACGATGGTCGATACATGGGCGACCGTTGGATCGTGCGCGCAGATCGGCAAAGACTGTCATCTCGCAGGCGGCGTGGGCATCGGTGGCGTGCTCGAGCCTCCGAGTGCTCAGCCGGTGATCATCGAAGACAACGTGTTCGTCGGATCGCGTGCGGTCATCGTCGAAGGCATGCTCGTCGAACGCGAAGCGGTGATCGGTGCAGGCGTGGTGCTTACGGCATCCACGGCGATCCTCGACGTGACTGGACCCGAAGTCGTGGAGCATCGCGGGCGTGTTCCCGCACGAAGCGTGGTCATTCCAGGAACGCGTCTCAAGCGTTTTCCCGCGGGCGAGTTCGGTGTTCCGTGCGCGCTGATCATTGGGACTCGAACGGCTTCCACGGATCGGAAGGTGTCGCTCAACGCGGCTCTTCGTGACTTCGGCGTGCCGGTATGAACGATCCCGTCACGGTTCGTCTCGTTGAAACATTGCTGTGGCTGTGCCGCATTCCTTCGCCCACGGGTGAAGAAAGCGCGCTGGCTCAGGCGATGATGGAACGTCTCGCGCACTTGCAGCTCGCAGGTCGACCTCGACGTTACGGTGACTCGATCGTCGTACCCGTGACGCGTGGCACGGGAGGACCTCGGATCGCGCTCGTCGGGCATCTCGATGTGGTGAGAACCGTGCATGATGGTCCTCCGCGAGTTGACGGGGACAAACTGTACGGGCCCGGAGCATCGGACATGAAGTCGGGTCTCGCGTTGATGCTCGACATGTTGGAACACGGCATGGATGAGCTTCGAGACGCCGACGTGACGATGATGTTTTACGCGCGCGAAGAAGGTCCCTTCGTGGACAACGAGCTAGGTCGCGTGCTGGCAGAAGATCCGGAAGCGACGGCGATCGACTTGGCGATTTGTTTGGAGCCGAGCGACAACAAGTTGAGCCTTGGTGCATGCGGAGCGATTCACGCGCATCTCGTGTTCGAAGGACGCACAGCGCACTCGGCGAGACCCTGGCAGGGCGAAAACGCGATTCACAAAGCAGGCCCGCTGTTGACGGATCTCGGAAAGCTCGAACCGCATGAGTGCACGATTGATGGTTTGACCTACCGAACCGTCTCGTCGATCACGACGGCTCAGGGCGGACGCGGTCGAAACGTGGTGCCGGATGAATTTACTTTGAACTTGAACCATCGTTTTGCGCCGGACACGTCGCTGGCGCAGGCGCAGGTGAACATCGAGCGAATCGTCGATGGGCGGGCACGGATCGAATGGACGGATCTTTCGCCGTCGGCTCCTCCGTACGGATCGCATCCGTTGGTGATGGCGTTGCGCAACGCGGGCGTGGCAGGCGTGGAAGCGAAGCAGGCCTGGACCGACGTGGCGCGGTTTGCAGAGCTAGCTGTGCCGGCGGTGAATTGGGGACCTGGCGATAACGCGCAGGCGCATCAACGCAACGAGTGGACGTCGATCGCGAAGTTGCGTGAGGGGCGAAAGATTATGGGAAGGTTTTTCAAGACAATCGGGGGGTGACCCCAATCATCCAACGTGCACGATCGAATAAACGATCGGTTGCGGATCGGTTCCTTCGAGGAGTTTCTTACGACCCGGAAGGAAATCGAGTTCCACGACAAACGCATACCCAGCCACGATGCCACCTTGGCGCTGCGTCAGGTCGGCCGTTGCTTTGGCCGTGCCACCGGTCGCCAAGAGATCATCGACGATCAGCACGCGCGCACCGGGCTTGATCGAATCGATGTGCATGTGCAGCTCGGCTTCGCCGTACTCGAGCGCGTACGCGACACGATCCGTTTTCCAGGGCAATTTGCCTGGTTTACGCACCGGCACGAAGCTCGCGTTGAGGCGCGCGGACAACGCGCCACCAAAGATGAACCCACGCGACTCGACACCCACCACGGCGTCGATGTGCTCGCCGATGAACCGCTGCGCCAACAGATCCAGCGTGATGTGCAGCGCCTTCGGATCAGCAAGCAGCGGCGTGATGTCTTTGAACAAGATGCCAGGCTTGGGAAAGTCCGGCACGTCGCGTAGGCGCGCGCTTAAATAGGCGAGCGCATGCTCTCCAGGGAGTTGGTCCGGGTCGAACATATGGTTGGGCGCGAGGTTAAACTGAAACCCGCGCAGAGGGAATCACTGCACACGTCGCGGCGCAGAGTTCGTCGTGCTCGGACGAGACGAGATCCAGCGTGATCGGAGTGACGCTCGCACAACCGTCGTCGAACGCTTCGGTATCCGAGCCAGGCGCATGATCGTGTCGCACCGCGCCTCCGCCAATCCATAGGTACTCGTGTCCGCGAGGATCATGGCGGTACACGACGTCTTGCGTGTAGAGGCGTTTGCCTATCTTGGTGGGACGCACGGGCCAGTCGCGACCTGGAGGAATGTTGACGTTGAACAGCGGCGCCGTGCGCGATGGCGTGCGCTTGTAGTTTTCGAGCAACGCGATCGCGAGACGAGCTGCCAACGCGGCAGCACTGGGTCGGTCAGCTCCTGCATCTGCCGAGACGGCAATCGCAGGAATGCCTCGGAGCGCAGCCTCGCGAGCAGCCGCAACGGTGCCCGAATAAAACACGTCGTGGCTCAAGTTCAGCCCGTGGTTCATGCCCGACACGACGAGGTCAGGTAGGCGCGGAAGAATGCGTTCGGCCGAGTTGAGTGCGACGTACACACAATCCGCAGGCGTGCCGTCGATCGCGAAGACGTCTTGCTCGACGTTTCGCAACCGAAGAACTCGATGCAAGCTGAGCGAGTGACTCGAAGCGCTCTGGTTGACCTCGGGCGCGCACACGATCACTCGCGCGTAACGTTGCAGCTCACTGCGCAAAACACGGAGCCCCTCGGCGGCATACCCGTCATCGTTTGAGAGCAAAAGAAGCGGCAGGTCGTGGGACATGGTTCACTTGCCGGACAGGCGCTTGGGGAACGCGGCGATGAGCTGGAAGAGCGCCGAGATGCGCCCGAAGAACCCTGCGCCGCCACGCAAACGCGCCATCGCAAACGCAATCGTTCGAAGCGTCGGCGTGTACGGGTACCACCAAAGCTCGCGAGCCGCACGGCTGCGGTCTTCCAGGACAAACTGTGGTCGAGTCAGTTCGGCCAGGGCAAACGGACTGTTCGTGATGCCGTAACCACTCTCGCCCGTGCCCGTCCAAGGTGCCGCGGGAATCGCCGCGGTAAAACCATGATTGTTGATGGTGACGACGCCCGTCCGCAACGTCCGTGCAAGCTCGTGCGCGTGTCCAAAACGCCTCGTCCAAAGACTCGTGGTCAGACCAAAGCTCGACGCATTCACTCGGGTGATCGCATCTTCGACGCTGTCCACGACGACGATCGGCATGATCGGTCCGAACGTCTCTTCGCGCATGAGCGGCGTGTCTTCTCGTTCGAGCTTCACGACCGTCGGAGGAAACGCGAGCGATCCTTCTTCAGGAGCGCCGCCTGCAAGCACTTCGGCTCCGTCGGTTTCAGCTTGCGATAAGTGACGCCGCACGATGTCGCATTGTTTTGACGTCGTAAGAACTGCCGTGTCGGTGCCGGCTTTGAGCGCTTTCGTGAGTTCGACGATGCGCGTTATCAGTTTGTCCGCGATGGCCTTCTCGACATACACACGCTCGATCGACGCGCAGTTCTGACCAGCATTCGTGAACGCGCCCCACACGAGACCGTTGGCCGTTCGTTCGATCGGTGCGTCGGCAAAAACAATGGCCGCATCTTTGCCACCGAGCTCGAGCGAACAGGGAATCAAACGTTCAGCGCAACGTACTGCGACACGACGACCTGTCGCCACGCTGCCCGTGAAAACGACGACGTCGACCTCGTCGATGATTGCGGATCCAACATCTCCACCACCTTGCACGAGCGCGAGCAGTCCATCGGGCAAGAGGCCTTCGAAGAGTGAGGCAACGAGCGCGCCTGCACGAGGCGTGATCTCGCTCGGCTTGAACAGCACAGCGTTGCCTGCGAGCAGCGCGGGAACGAGCGTGCGCAGAGGAATCGCCACGGGGTAATTCCATGGCGTGATGAGCCCGACGAGACCTCGCGGAGCCTTGTGAATGCGACCGAGTTTGCCCGGGTACGCGACTGGATCGAACTCGACCGTCGTGCCTTCGAGCAGCTCTTCAATCGATGCGGTCCAGTATTCGATCAGATCCGCGTTGGGCAGGACCTCGGCGAGCGCTGCTTCTTCGACGGGCTTGCCACACTCACGATGAACGAGATCGGCGATCTCTTCTGCACGAGACAACAGCCGCGCTTTGACGCCGGCAATGGCCTCGGCGCGATCACGTGCTGAACGCTCGGCCCATGCGCGTTGCGCGTCGCGAGCTTTTCGCGCGAGGGCAGGGATGTCGTGTGCGGACGTTGCCGTGACGTCGGATAGCGACGATCCGTCGAGCGGACTTTGCGTTGGGAAGACGCTTGCACCGTGGTTAGGTGCGTTGGCGTTGGTTTTTTCGTCGGCGGTGTCGGTCGCTTGCTCCGTGCTCATGCGGGCCGGAGCCTAGCACTTCAGCGCGAACGCAGAACGACCGACTTCGGGTCAGGGAACGTCGATGCTGAACGTCGTGTACTTGCGACACTCGATCTGCTGGGGTTTGCCCGGCGTGAGCCACATCGGTGCCAGCTTGATGTCGCGCTCCGCGTCGGCGAGACGTACGAACTTCATGCCGCAGTCGACTTTGAGTTCGGTGCCGGTGTCTCCGACCATCTTGCCGGTCAAGTAGACACGCGCCTTCTTGTTCGACGTGACGAAGATGAGACCCTGATTGTTGTTCAAGGTCGCCGGATCGACGCTCGGACCGCCCGGTGCTGCAACAGGTGCCGCCGGGGCTTCGGGCGCGGCCGAGGCACTTGCTGCAGGTGCTGCCGAATCTGCAGGCGCAGCAGCCGATGCACTTGCAGCGGGCGCTGCACTGTCCGCAGGTGCTGCCGTTGGTTCTGCTGTCGCCTCTGCGGTCGGAGCCGTCGTCGGTGCAGCCGTCGGAGCTGCCGTTGGCACGGCTGCCGGAGTCGTTGGAGGTGCAACGGTCG
>CAZETM010000179.1:0-14510 GCA_964514885.1 uncultured Polyangium sp.
AAAACCTGTACCATCCGCCCACCATGAAACGACGCACAAGCTTTCTCCTCAGCTCTCTCCTCAGCTCTCTCCTCAGCTCTCTCCTCACGGCTCCGCTTTTTCTTCTTGCCAGTTGCGGCAGTGACCCGGTGAGTCCTGCGGTCGATGATCGCACCCATGCCCTGCTCGACTTTGAAAGCGATTTGGCTGCGGATGGGCGCTTTTATGACTTTCCTTTCCCGTCGGATCTGCGTGTGAATGCAGCCGGTGCGCCCGTGCTCGATGGCGTACCGCATCCGACGAGTGTGGTATTCTGGTCCGATTGGACGGCACTCGCGGAAGATCGGCGCGGATTTCCCACGCTTCCTGTTGCGTATTTCCGCTTCACGCGTGATCTCGCGCCGCTCGACCACAAGACGCTCGTCCCCGCGGACAAAGCTTCCCCCATTTTGCTCATCGATATCGATCCGGATTCACCCGACCGCGGGACATTGATACCGACCGTCGCGGCTACGCCGGAGATCGACGACTATATCCCCGAGCACTTGCTCGAAGTCGCACCCAGGCCTGGCTTTGTATTGCACGAAAATCGTTCGTATGCCTTCGTCGTGCTCACGAGCCTTCTCGATGCACGCGGCGAAAAGCTCGCTCCGAATGCAGACCTCGCGTCGCTACGGTCAGGAAAAACCCTCTCCGGGCCTCGTGGCACTGCCGCTGCAGCCACGTATGCTCCATTGTGGGAAACCTTGACCACGATTGGCATCGATGCGGCAAACATCGCCTCGGCCACGGTATTCTCGACTGGCGATGTCGTCGCGGACATGTACGAAGTCTCCGAAAAGGTTCGCGCCACGCAATCCATTACCATCGACGGCCTGAAAATCGATCCCGACGATGGCGACAAGCACGCCCGTTATTGCGAGTTCGTTGCTACGGTGACCTATCCGCAATTCCAAAAAGGCTTGCCTCCATTCGATCAGGATGGCCTTTTCGAACTCGATGCTTCCGGCGCTCCCGTTCTTCAGCGTCAAGAAACGGCCCCCATTACGATCGTCATTCCAAAGAGTACCATGCCCGCCGGCGGGTACCCGCTCATGATGTATTTTCACGGCTCCGGAGGCGTCAGTGGCGCCGTCGTCGATCGTGGCACATGGAAGCTCGACACGATGGCCAATACCATCGGCGAAGGCCCGGCGCATGTCCTTGCGCCGTTCGGCATTGCCAGCGTCGGAAGCGCATTGCCCGTCAATCCCGAACGCCTGCCGGGTGCATCGGAACAAGAATACCTGAATCTGAAAAACGTCGTCGCCATGCGCGATACGTTTCGACAAGGCGTCATCGAACAGCGATTGCTCTTGGACGCTTTGCTGAAATTGCAGATCGACCCTGCTATGCTTGGTGGATGCACCGGCCCAGACCTTCCTGCGGGTGAAACGGCATATCGATTCGACCCCGCCAAAATCGTGGCCCAAGGTCAATCCATGGGCGGCATGTATACGAACATGATTGGCGCGGTCGAGCCCCGCATTCGAGCTGCCGTGCCTACGGGAGCGGGCGGATTCTGGACTTATTACGTGCTGCAAACGACGGTCATCGACAATGCCCAAGGGCTGCTCGGCGTCATTCTCAACACGCGTAACGAGCTGACCTTCATGCATCCCGCGCTCAGCATTCTGGAGACTGGCCTCGAGCCTGCGGATCCTTTGGTGTATATGCCTCGCCTCGGCCTGCGCCCATTGCCTGACGCGCCCGTTCGTCCCATTTACGAGCCCGTCGGTAAAGGCGATTCGTATTTCGCCACCGACCTTTACAATGCCGTTGCATTGTCGTACGGCCACGAGCAAGCTGGCGACGAGGTTTGGCCGGAAATGCAACAAGTCCTCGCGCTCGGAGGGCTCGACGGCATTTTGCCCTATCCGGTGAAAAACAATCGCACATCGGCGGGCGGCACGCCATATACGGGAGTCGTCGTGCAATACGAAGGCGACGGTATTTACGATCCGCATGCGATTTATTCGCAGCTCGATGCGGTCAAATACCAATACGGTTGCTTCTTTTCCTCGTTCTTTCAGACGGGTAATGCCACCGTCCCTGCCCCCGCGCCGCTCGGTACTCCCTGTCCGCAGTGACCGTGCGAATGACCTAGATCGACTTTTTCCTGCTTGACACCCGCCGCGACTCAGCCTTTCCTACGTACACCTCATTTCCAACAAGGAGAACCGCGCATGCCGTCGACACTTGCCCCCAGTGCCAAAACCGGAGGGCTCCTCTTCAACGCATTTCAAAACGGCCAACTGGACGAAATCTGGTGGGTCGATGTGGCCCTGGGAGACCTCGTCATTTCCGTCGCTTCGGATGCTCTGAAAGCGCCGCTCAATGACCGGCCCTTCGTACGTTTGCCCGTGAATTATCGCGAGACCATCGAGATCTGTCGGGATCTCGAATGCATCGCGCCGACGCAGGCGATGTGTGATGCGATGTTTGCACAGGCGAAGTCGCAGCAAAACTTCGTCCCGCTCGTGCGCACGCCTGCTGATTCGGCGAGAATGCACACCGTGGAATTTTCGCTCAAGTTCCACGATGGGGTCGAAAAACAGCTCGCAGCGGCCAAACAAGAGAACCCCGGCCTCATCGTCGGAGCGTGGAAGTATTGGATCCTGCACCCGCGATTGAATGTCCTCGGCGCCGTCAATTACGGGTTTTGGGACAAGAGCAAAAAGCCTCCGAAGCCGGTGCAATCTCCGGGGGCACGCCACGACGCCACTCATTACGACTATTCGCAACTGCTGCAACCGGTGGCGCGTAAAGCACGCCTTGCGTCCACGGGCGAGGAAGTGGATTTGCTCGAATACGTATCGCAGAAGGAAAAGATTCCGGCCAAATATTTGGACGTCTATACGCCACAACTGCGCTCGTTTGCAGCCGTGGAGCCTTTGGCCCGAGCCTCCGAAGAGCCGGTCAAGCCGGTTGACGTGCTCGGAATGCTCGAAATGGAGGGGCTCGAGGTCGCTCCCGTGGATGGCTGGGAAAAACGCGGCCGTCCAGGAGTATTCACGCCTCAAGGCATCATGGTGCATCATACGGCCGGACCGCGTACGGGCGACGCACCTTGCTTGTCGATTTGCACCAATGGTCGTCCGGATCTTTCCGGACCGCTCAGCCAGATGCTTCTGGCGCGTAGTGGCAAGGTGCACTTGATTAGCGCAGGCATTTCCAATCACGCGGGCAAGGGCGCACAACAAGTGCTCGACCTCGTGCGTAAAGACGAACCGGTCCAGGGCAATGCGCGAGACCACCGCTATGCCGATTCCGTGGGCGGCAATCAATTCTTCTACGGTATCGAAGTCGAGAATGCCGGTGTGGCGGGCGATCCTTATCCGCCCGCGCAGACCGAAGCATTGGCCAAACTTTGCGCCGTCATTTGCAATGCGCACGGCTGGAGCGCCAATCGCGTCATTCATCACCGTCAATGGACGAGCCGCAAGATCGACATGAGCTTCCGCGGCGACTTGCCGGGAATGGTGGCCCAATACATGGACGCCATGGTCATTTCGTTCAGCGTCGGCGAAGATCCCACCGAGCCCATGTGGGAAAACGAGCACGATGGGTCGGCCATGCACGATTGCGGCGATTCGGAAGAAGAGCCCGCATCCGCCGCGATGTGAGCCGACAAGTACACGCCTTCGCCGCCTTCGATTTCGATAAATCGCACACATAAGCAACCCCCTTCCCACCGTCTCGCGAGCGTGCGATCATGGCCCATCATGACCAGAACATTGCACTTTTGCGCACTCCTTCTACTCGCTTTCCTTGCCATCCCCGTTGGCTGTCAATATGATCCCCCCGAATCCAGTGCCGGCGGTGGGGGCGATGCCGGCTCGGGTGGTGATCGTGATCGTGGTCGCGGTACGGTGCAATGCGGCACCACGGAATGCGAGCCGGCCCAGATATGCTGCTCCGACCAATCTGGCAACTCCGCGACGTTGATCCTCAATTGCTCCATCCCCTTGGACTGCGCCGACCTACAAGTCCAATGCGACGGACCGGAGGATTGCGCGAACGGTCTGCAATGTTGCGGCTTTTGGAATGAAAGCGAGTACACCGCTGTGATATGCACCGAAACCTGCGAATTCCCCAATTACGTCATGTGCAAACTCGAGGAGGGCAGCAATGCCCTCTGTCCAGCGGGCCAAAAGTGCAATGAAGAATCCCTCCTCTTGGGGCCAGGATACGGCTATTGCAACAACTGATTGCTCCAAGCCGCCCTGCTGCCTTTCTCGTCAGGCCGGCTTGCGTGCTCCCCGTCAAACTCTCCCCCTTCCAAAAATTACCGATCCAGCGCACCCCTGGGTTTATCCCAGCAGCGCGTTACGTTCACGTTGCAACAATCTGTACGCTTGCACGCGGCGGCAAGCTTGCAGATGACGCACGGGGACAAACAAATACCGCCACGTTCCTCTTGCCACGCAGCACGAGATTCGCGTATCGTCCCATTATGCCTGCCAAGAAAAAGCCGCCCGCTCCGCCCGCTCCTGGTCAACCTCGGCATTACGACCCCGGTTTGGGCAAGGTCGCACTCACCGCCCTTGCCCCGCGCCTCAAGGATCTCGAGTCCAACGAGCTGTTGTCTGTGCGTACGGATGTCGAAGATGCTGCATTCGTGGCGCTTGCCACGTTTGCCCGTGCAACCGCGCCAACGTTGAGGACCCGTTTTAAGCAGCAGCACGAAGTCGGCGAGTTCGATATGGGTCACCTCGACGACTTGGAAGACTTGGCATTCGCCGTGATGTACGCGCATTCGGAAGCCAGCGTGCATCGTGCTGCAGAATCGGCCGCCAAGCTCCCGGCGACGCTCGTCGAGCAAGCGCTCGAAGTCGAATCCCGCATGCAGGCGCTTTGCGAATATCATTTCCGCGACGACCCGGAAATGGCTTTTGAGGTCCACAGGCTGCGCCCGGGCCATGGTCACCGCGACATCGCCTCGGATTTGCTCGGATATGCCCGCATCTATGACCTGCGCAAAGATATCGTCTCCACCGATAAGAAGCATTACCGTGACTCCGATGCGGCGGACGCCAAGGCCATTGCTGGTGTCATTCTTGGCACGCTCAGTGCCGGCTCGACCAGCAAAGCGCGCACGGCTCAGGAAGCATTGACTCGCGCGTGGACTCTGCTTTGCCGCAGTTATGACGAAGTGCGCACCGTCGGCCTGCACTTGCTCCGACACAATCAGGACAAGCATCGCTTTTTCCCGTCCATCTACGGCATTGCCCGGAACAACTCGCAAAGTCGCCGCAAGACCAAAACATCCAATTTGGAAGCTTCCAACAGTTCCGCTCCGACGTAATCAATGCCCCCGCACTGCTCGCTGCTTTCCTGACGATCGCTCACGATGTCTTTGCACTGCCGCCGCTTTCGCAAGACATCGTTTCCCTCCTCCTGACGACGTTTTAGTAGTCAAAAACACCACTTTCGCCCCCTGCACCTCTGCTGTTTGGTGTAGCCGGATTTTTTGCGTTGATCGCAACACATCTGTTGCCTTCGCCGGATTCGTGATAGACAGCTTCGTTGGCTCCGTTCGAGACGCCGGTAATGCAAGGGTGCATCGACGATAAACAACTGCTCGATTTGGCCTATGGAAGCGCCAGTGCGGAGCTTCGACGAGCGGCCGAGGAGCATGCGGAGACGTGTGATCGATGCCGTGAGCTGCTTGATAGCGCCAGCGAGCGGATCACGTGGACGGGGGACGAGCCGCGGACGAGCGAGCCGGCCAGTGCGCCGCTGGTGGCGCTGGAAAACCTTCCCGCGCTGCCGGTCACGCGGCCGAAGCAAACGGCAAAGAAGCCGATTTCGGCGGGTGGAAAGCTCGATCCGAAGGCGCTCGTGGAGGCTTTGCGTACGGCGGGATATCCGGTGCGCCCCACGCGAGGCACGGCGATTGGTCGGTACTTGGTCATCGACAGATTGGGCGAATCGGCAACGAATGCTGTGTATTCGGCTTATGATCCTGACGAAGATCGCAAGGTAGCGCTTCGATTGTTCAATGATCCGGCGGCAAAAAGCGGTTCGTCCGACGAGCCAAAAGTCGTCCGTGAGTTACGCAAGCTCAAACGTTTGACTCATCCGCTTGTCGTGCCAATTTGGGACGTCGGCATCGACCACGGGCATATGTACGTGGTGACTGAATTCATCAAAGGTTGGACGCTTTCGGCGTGGCTGAAGGAAGTTCGGCCGTCCCAACGTGAGATATTGAAGGTATTGGTGCAAGCGGGCCGAGGGCTCGAGGCTGCACATACGGCGGGGCTGGTGCACGGCAGTTTCCGGTCGAGCGCAGTTTTTGTCGGCAAGGACGGCGTAACGCACGTGGCCGATATCGGAATTGTTTGCGTGGTGGAATCGAGAAAGGCTTCGCCCGCGGACGACCAATCTCAATTTTGTCGAGTGCTTGCGGAGGTTTTGGATACTGCGTCGGCGGATGTGCCCGAGCGCGAGCGGCGAGCGATTCAACGCGGGCAATTGGAACGCTCCGAGGATCGTTTTGCATCGATGACGGATTTATTGCTGGAGCTGGATACCGAGCCGAATCGATGGTGGCGAGTTGCCGTTGCAATGGGATTGGTATTGCTCGGAATGGCTTTGGTATTCGCGCTGGATCGTTATGGTGTGCTGAAGTGAGCCTGTGAATTGGTTTATCCGGGCTGCTAGACGGGACAAAGCAGACGAAGAGGCAAATACAAAGCCAGAATCACGTCCCTTTGCATCTCCGTCAATTTCCAACTCGGCGCGAAAAACAGGAAAGCGCTCGAGTCTGGCACGGCTTTGGCAAGGAAAACGTAATCGTTCGAATTGTCCTGCAAAAACTTGACTACCCGGCCGGATAGACGAAAGCCTTGCGCCGTTCCTGATGATAGCTCCGCAAACGATCACTGCCGTCAAAGAGCGTACGGATCTCGTCGCGCTCATTGGCGAAACCGTGCGCCTTCAGCGCCGCGGGCGGACGTTTCAGGGTCTTTGCCCCTTTCACAAGGAAAAGAGCCCGAGCTTTCACGTCAACCCCGAGCGCAGCATCTACCATTGCTTTGGCTGCAAAGAGAGCGGCACGGCCATCGACTTCATGATGAAGATCGAAGGCATGACGTTCGCCGAAGCCGTGCGCGCTTTAGCGGAACGAAGCGGCATCGAGGTCGTGGACACGGCGACCGACGCCGAACGACGCGAAGCCTTTGCGGCTCGCCGAGTAAAAGACGATCTCTACGCGGTCAGTCACTTGGCGGCGACGTATTACGAGCAGTGCATGCGTGGCACGAGCGTGCATCCGTTCGCGCATTACGCCCTCGACGAGCTACGCCGAAGGGACCTTGATCCAGGCCCTGATGCAGCGGGCAGTGTGGCTGATGCGTTGCAGGCTTTTCGTGTGGGTTATGCGCCGCCTGGTTGGGACGGCCTCACGGGCTTTCTCAAGCGCCAAGGTGTTTCGCCGTTGGTCGCCGAAAAAGTCGGCTTGCTCGTCCCGAACAAGAGCGGGTCTGGTTATCACGATCGTTTTCGTCATCGGCTGATGTTTGCCGTGAGCGACATACAGGGTCGCGTGATTGCGTTCAGTGGCCGCGCGCTCGCGGAGCTGACGCCTGACGAGATGCGCGGGTTGGGTTTGTCGAAGAAGGAAGACGAGAGCGCACCGGCCAAATACATCAACAGTCCCGAGTCGCCGATCTACACGAAGGGCGAGCATTTGTTCGGGCTGTATCAAGCGCGGCATGCGATTCGGCAGAAGCTCGAAGCGGTGCTGGTCGAGGGCAACTTCGATGTTTTGTCGCTGCATGCGCGTGGAATCGACAACGTGGTCGCGCCGCTCGGTACGGCGTTCACGGTGACGCAGGCGAAGCTGCTGAAGCGTTTTACCCCGACCGTGACGTTGCTTTTCGATGGTGACAATGCGGGCAAGAAAGCGACGTGGTCGTCACGGCTGACGTGTCGCGATGGAGGGCTCGATGTGCGCGTTGGAGCGCTTCCGGCGAAGCTCGATCCGGACGAGCTGGTGCGGACCAAAGGTGTCGAAGCGCTGAAGAGCACGCTGAAAGCGGCGAAGGAATTGTACGAGCATCTGATCGAAGACGCGCTAGAGGGCGATGCGTTCTCGGACTCGACGACGGACGGCAAAGTGGCACGTATCCAAGCGGTTGCGTCGCTGCTTGGCGAACAGCAGGACCCGGTCAAACGGTTGATGCTCAAAACATATGCCGATCGGCTTTCGTCGAAGCTCGTGATGGGAGGCGCGTCGCCGATGGATCTTCGGCAGCTCGAGCACTTGCTGGAGAACGTGACGGGCAAAGGTCCTGCGCATGCGTTGAAGCCTGCGGAGACGCACGCTCCGCATCATCAGGCGAGGTCGCGAGGTCGTGCGGGGGATATCGACCTGGAGATACTTGGAGCGCTGCTGGACTTCCCCACGTTGTTTGACGACGTGGAGGTGATGGATGCGCTCGACGCGCTGGATGGGGACTCGGCGCTGGCGATTGGCGCAGCGCGTCAATGCTTGACGGATGAAATGGCGTTTGTAGCAGACGAATTTCTTGCGCGAATCCCGGCGTCGATCCATGCATTTGCGGCTGGACGGCTCGCATCGCCCGTCTTCGAGACCCCCGACATGGCGCGGGACGCGCTTCTAAAAAACGCAGGAAAGTTGAAAAAGCTGAGCTTGTCGCGCGAAAACGCTGCGGCAGCGGATCAGCTAAAGAGTGTGGCGTCGCTGGGGGACGCGGCGCTGGAGGATGCATTGCTTCTGGAGAGTGCCAGACGAAAGAAGATCAAGCTCGGTCTGGCATGAACCGCCAACGGAGCGCGGTCACACAAGCGTTTGTCGTAGTTCGTGAATGGTTTGTCGGTCTCATAGTTTCTTGAAGCATGCGGCCTCGTAGAGGGCCGCGGGTGGAGCGAGTGCGAATGGCGAGCAAGGCCAAGCCTTCTGCGGGTCGGGCAAGCGGATCGAGCACGGGGAAAGCCAACGGGTCCGGCAAGAAGCCGTCCGAGGGTGGAGGCAAGTCTGATCCCCGCAGAGCGCTCGAAAAACTCGTCGATGCGGGCAAGAGCAAGGGGTTCTTGACGTACGACGAGGTGAACGACGCGCTTCCCGCGGACGTTTCAGCCGACCAACTCGATGATGTCGTCGGGGCTTTGGGTGATGAAGACATCGAGATCGTCGACGGAGCGACGCAGGTAAAGATCGCGCCCAAGCGCATCGCCGACGAAGAAGCGATCGAGAAAAAGCTCGTCGTTTCCAACGGACGCGAAGAAGAGGACGTCGACTATTATTCGAAGTCGAACGATCCCGTCCGCATGTACTTGCGCAAGATGGGCAGCGTCTCGCTGCTCACGCGTGAGGGCGAGGTGGAGATCGCCAAGCGGATCGAGCAAGGCGAGTTGTCGGTCAACGCCGCGATTCTCGATTCGCCCGTCGCCGTGCGCGAGATCATCGACCTTGGCGAGAAGCTCCGCAAACACAAGATCCGCGTCAAGGAGCTGATTCGTGACGTCGAGTCGGACGATCAAGAGTTTGACGAGGAAGAGGCGGACCGGCGCATCATTCGGTTGATCGACAAGGTCAAACGTCTCGACAAGAAGAAGATCGACCTTCTCGAAGAGCGCAAAGAGGCCAAGACCGACAGCAAGCGCAAATCACTCGACGCGGAAATCATCATCACGACAGCCGAGATGGTGACGACGCTCGAAGAGATGCGTTTGAACAAGAAAACGATCGAGAAGATCGTGTTCAAGTTGAAGGGTCTGATCTCCAAGGTCGAGCGAGCGGAAGCTGGTGCGACGGAGATCGAGCGTCGGACGGGGATGAGCAAGATAGAGCTTCGGCGTGAGCTGCTGAAGGTCAAGGGCAACAAGCTTGCGGAGGCGCGACTAGCTCGGCGCCTCAACGTGCCGCGCGAAGAGTTGTTGGAGCTCGAATCGACTTTGAAGAACGCCCAGAAGGGGCTGAAGAAGGTCGAAGAAGAGCTGCAGATCGACGTCGAGACGACTCGTCGGACTTACGAGAGCATTCGTCGTGGCGAGCGGATGGCGGAGCTGGCGAAGGCGGAGCTTGTCGAGGCAAACCTCAGGCTCGTCGTGTCGATCGCGAAGAAGTACACGAACCGTGGGTTGCAGTTCTTGGATCTGATCCAGGAGGGCAACATCGGTTTGATGAAGGCCGTGGACAAGTTCGAGTACAAGCGCGGCTACAAGTTCTCGACGTACGCAACGTGGTGGATTCGGCAGGCGATTACGCGAGCGATCGCGGATCAAGCGCGTACGATCCGCATCCCGGTGCACATGATCGAGACGATCAACAAGCTCATCCGGACGTCGCGATACTTGGTGCAGGAGTACGGTCGCGAGCCGACGCCGGAAGAGATCGCCGAGAAGATGGAGCTGCCGCTCGACAAGGTGCGCAAGGTCCTGAAGATCGCGAAGGAGCCCATCTCGCTCGAGACACCGATCGGCGAGGAGGAAGATTCGCATCTTGGCGACTTCATCGAGGACAAGAGCGTGGTGTCGCCGTCTGAAGCGGTGATCAACATGAACTTGTCGGAGCAGACTCGTCGGGTGCTGAAGACGCTGACGCCGCGCGAAGAGAAAGTGCTGCGGATGCGTTTCGGGATCGGCGAGAAGAGCGATCACACGTTGGAAGAGGTGGGTCAGGACTTCGAGGTAACGCGCGAGCGAATTCGTCAGATTGAGGCGAAGGCGTTGCGGAAGTTGCGTCACCCGAGCCGCTCGAAGCAGCTCAAGAGCTTCATCGACAGCTAGGACAGACTCGAATGAGTGACGAGGACAAACTCAGCGAACATGCAGGACGTGTGGCTGGATTTGTCCTCGTGGTCTTTTGTGCATTCGTTGGGACAAACTGCGTGCGGGACGTGACCGAGGACGAGTGTCGGTCGCTGGGAGCGCACGTGCGTGAGGTTTGGACGTCGGAGGCGAAGTTTCCCGAGAACGCTGGGGCGTCCGCGGAAAAAGCGGTCGGCGTGATCAAGAGCGAGGGCCAGAAGTTGGAAGAGTCCGTGGTGGCTGCGTGCAAACGCGAGTACCTGGGCAAACCCAAAGCTTCAGGTGAGTTCTCGTGTTTGTCTCGTACGAGGACGTTTGCCGAAGTGCAGACGTGCGCGACGATTCCGGTGCATTAAATTCAACTAGTTCAGGGTTCGTTTGTCTTTCGGTGCGTCTTTCACGTTCGCGCCACCGTCGATGACGCGCAACGAAGGACCACTGGTCCTACGCGCTCGAGCCGTTTCCGCTGAGCTTGCGGACTGACGACGCAGCTCGGCCGTTTGCGACTGGATCTGACGCAAGCGGAACTGCAGATACACGCGTCGCAGCGGCGATCGATCGCCAAACAGATACCCCGCGAGCATTCCGCCAAAGGGCGTGATGAGTCCTTCGGGCGAGTGGTTGTTCTGGGCGATCACGTGGGCGACCGACATCAAAAAGATGAAGGCAATCAGGGCCGTGGCCGACACGGGGATGGCGAAAAACAGGCGCACCTGCGCATCGCGATTTTGCAGCGCCCAGGCAACTGCAATGGCCTCGACAAACCCCAGCCCGCCGAACCAGATCGAGCTGCCGATGCTTGGTACGAGCTGACTGCCGATGGCCTGAAGGGCGAAGGCGAAAGCTCCCGAGCCGAGGATGAACACGAGCGTTCGGCGAGGGCCCCAATGCGTTTCTAGGGCGGGCGCGAGGAAGTAGAGGCCCATCAGCGTGGTGACCAAGTGCCACGGGTTTCGCAGGTCGTGCAGGAGCGGAGCGGTGAAGAGGCGCCAGACTTCGCCGTGGAGCACTCCCGGGGTCGAGCCGGCCATGAACTTCATGATGGCGTCGCCGACGTGCACCCAATTCTGGGCGATGGCGAGGCCGACCCAGAGCACGGTGATGCCGATCATCAAGCCGCCAATGGCCTTGCCAGGGCGAGGGAAAGCGAACTGGACGGGGCTATCGCGCATGGGGTTCAGCTACCAAGCGGAAGCCCACGGGGCAACCCGGGAAGCAACCCGGGAAGGTCGCTAAGGCGTCCGCGACATCAGAAGAAGTTGCCGATGGTGAATTGGAACGGCTGAGAGACTTCGTAGGGCAACTCTTTGAAGGGGAAACCCCATTCGAAGCGCAGCGGGCCGAGCGGAGAGAACCAGCGAATACCGAACCCGTAGGAAGCGCGCAGATTGAGCAAGCTGCTGGCAGAGAAACACGGGTTTGTCTCGGCAAACGGAGCCGCAGGAGCTGCCGTGCAGTAGTTTTCCTCGAGGTTCCAGGCGTTGCCGAGGTCGGTGAACAGAACGCCGCGGATGCCGATTTGTTCGAGCAGCGTGAACTCGAGCTCGACGTTTTGGTAGTACATCAAGTTGCCGCCGACGTTCGCTCCGTTCGGGTACGGCCTGGAGTTCGGATCGAGCGTTTGGAGCAGCGGCAAACGTGGGCCGATGCTGCGCAAACCGAAGCCGCGGACGTCCAAGATGCCGCCCAAGAAGAAGCGCGCGAAGACGGGCACGCCTTGGGGCTGTGAGCTCGTGACCAAGCCCCACTCGCTGTTGACCTTGAACACGATGCTGCTCGTGATTGGGTGATAGAAGCGCCCCGTCGTGCGGAAACGCGTGAAGTCCTGTTCGCTGCCGAAATACTTGGACGCGAACTCGGCCGAGCCTTGGAAGAACAAACCATCCGAGGGAAAGAGCTGATTGTTACGCGTGTCGTACGTGATGGTCGGCCGGAGGCTCGACGTGAGGCCCGCGTTGAACAAGTTCGCGAGCGGCAAGCGTTGAAACACGCTGACCGAAGCGGCGGTTCCGAAGAGCGTCGAGGTCGTCTGCGTCGAGATGGCGTTCTGCTCGAGGGTGTACGTGAGGGCCGTACGCAGCTCGGGATTGATGATCGGATAGCCGAACGTGAGCGATCCGCCGGTCGACGTTTGTGAGAACTCGTTGAAGACGCGCAGTTGGTCGTAGGCACTGATGGCCGCGTTGATCTGCGTATCGAACAGGTACGGCTCGAAGAACCGGATGTCGATGAGCTGACGCAATCCGGAGATCTGCGCCTGAAGCGACAGTGACTGGCCGCGACCGAAAAGATTTTGTTGTTGGATCTGCGCGGTGGCGATGAAGTTTTCGATGCTGGAGAAACCCGCGCCGACCTGGAAGGTGCCCGTGGGTTTTTCCGCGACCTCGACGTTGACGTTGATGTGCTCCGCGTCGTCGCCTTGCTCGGTCGAAATATCTACGCGCTCGAAATAACCGAGCATCGTGATGCGGCGTTTGCTGCGCTCGAGCTTCGACTCGCTGAAGAGCGCTTCCTCGAAGATTTCCATCTCGCGACGGATGACTTTGTCGCGGGTCTTCGTGTTGCCCTTGATCTCGATGCGCCCGATTTTGATCGGCTTGTTGCGACGAATCGCGACGACGATGTCGACTTCTTTCGTCTCCGGATCGAGGTCCGTTGCGGGAGGAGCTTCGACGTTCGCGTAGCCCGCGTCGCGATACATCGTTTGGATCTTCGAGAGGTCCGCAGCGAGTTCGGCGCGGTTGAACCAGTCGCCCGTTTTGGCGCGGATCATTTCGCGCAGTTGCCGACGACCTCCGAGCGGTTCGAGTTCGCGACCTTCCGCATCGCGCTCGTACACGCGCATCTGGCGAATCTTGTACCGAGGACCTTCGTTGATCGTGAGCGTGACCTCGATGCCTGCACGATCGGGCGTGAGCATCACGCGCGGAGTCGCGACCTGCACCGAGAGAAATCCGCGGTCGTAATACAGCGCCGAGATGACGAGCACGTCGCGCTCGAAGGCGTCTTGTCGGAAGGCACCACCGGTGCCGAAGTCGAAGAAACTGCCTTGGCCGGTGATCATCACCTCGCGCAGTTCTGTGTCCGGAACGCTGTTGTTTCCGATGAACGTGACGCGTCGGACGGTGACTCGTTCGTGCTCTTTGATCTTGAACTTCACGAGCACTTGGTTGTCGCGTTGCGGCACCTGCTCGTAGTTCACATCAGCGAGGAAGTAGCCTTCCTCGGCGTACTTGTCGCGCAGCTTCTGGATGCCGCGACGAACCGCGCTGTAGCTGATGATCTGGCCTGTTTTGACTTCGACACCGAGGGCTTCGGTGAGGTCTTCGGCGGTGATGTTCGTGTTGCCATCGAACTCGATGGCTTTGATGTTCGGTCTCTCGCGCACGAGGACGCGCAAGTGCACGCCGTCGTCGCGACGTGCGAGATCGACTTCGACGTCTTCGAAGAAACCCGAGTCCCACAGCTCGCGAACATCACGCGCAAGTCCTTCGGGCGTGAACGTTTTTCCTTCGCGAGCCGTACCGAGGTAGGCGCGAATGTCGTCACCCGAGATGCGTCGATTGCCACCAATCGCAACGCGCGCGATCAGTTGTCCGCGAGCTTGTTCTGCTTCGGTCGGGTTGAGAACGACGGGAGGTGGTGCAAGTTCTTCGGGGGGTTTGGCTGCTGCGCCAGCGGGCGGAGTTTGTCCGGTACCGGGTGCTGCAGGA
>CAZETM010000180.1:0-14492 GCA_964514885.1 uncultured Polyangium sp.
GCACCGCTGGCATGAATGAGGCCAACTGCACGACATGCAATGGCGGCCTTTGCAGCAATGGCGCGTGCGCGGCGTCGACATGTGGTGACGGCTGCACCGACACAGCAGGGGGCGAACAATGCGAGCCGCCGAATACGGCCACGTGTGACGCCACGTGCAAGACCATTGCGGCCGTCGTGTGTGGCGATGGCGTGCGCGGCATGGGCGAGCAATGCGATGACGGCAATACCACGAACTCGGATGGATGCGACGCCGTCTGCAAATTCGAGCAAACCCAACGTGTCAACTGGCTATCCATGCAATACGGCACGGATACCTATTGCACCGCCAACCGCCTGGGCAGCGCGATTGCCTCGCAAGGGCAAGCCACGATCACCGATTCGCTCACGGCCGGCGTCAACGACGGTTCGATTTCGGTCATGTTCAAAGCGCTCGGGCTCGACGACTTGAGCGGCACGAGCGATCCAGCGGTGCAGTTGGGCTCGCTCAATGGCGCACCGATCATTCCCATGGGCACGCTGTACAATGGCGCTTCGGACCTCGAATGGTGGTATACGGTCGATGCCATGTCGCTCGACGCCATGCGCATGCCGACGGCCATCCTCAATGGCAGCATTGCGGCCAAAGTCCTCAATGCAGGACCCGGCGCGCTCACCATCAACATCGTGCTCGGGGGTTCCGCCGCGCCGCTCAAGATGAGCAATGCAAGAATAACGACCAGCATCGGCAACGCCACGGCTCCGCTGATGTCGATGAATGGCAACTCGCCTGGTCACCTCGCTTCGGAAAACCTCGACCCGGCATTGACCAGCTTTCAGACGATGGGCCAACCCAACGCAACCGGCGGCGGCAAACTTTGTGGCAACGTGACGGCGGCTTCGTTGCAAAACGTACCCGTTCCCGCGGCCTTGTTGTCGGGCACCACCGCCTGCAATCAAGGGTATACCGCGATGAACAATCTGCTCGACGTCATCATCGGCGGCTGCAACGTCACCTTCTTGAACATTGCCGTGATCAACGTCCGCCAGCCCGATCAGCAAGATCCTGGCGTGGCGGACGTCGGCGCAGGCTTCCCCTACACGCTGCAACGCAACAATACCACCAAAGCCGTCAGCGGCTGTCGCGACAAGAACAACACCCAGGTCGACCTAACCGCGTGCTTGCAAGATGCGGCGTACTCGTCGTTCTTCAAGTTCGCGACCGGCCGCGTCATCGGCAAGTGATCCGTCCCGTGCGGGCGAAATTCGACTTTTCGCCCGCATCCGACTGCCTTTCTCCAACGATTCCCCCTTTCCACCTCGCTCCGTTTCGATTACGAATCGCACCATGACCCCTGCGGTTCGTCATGATGTAACTCGCCTTTCGGAAGAAGACCTTTACCTTTTTGCCGAAGGCACTCACTCCCGCCTCTACGAAAAATTCGGCGCCCATGTCATGACGGAGAAGGGCGAAACCGGCACGTATTTCGCCGTGTGGGCCCCCAATGCCAACCAGGTCACGGTCGTGGGCGACTTTAATGACTGGAATCGCGCCACCCACCCGCTTCTCAAACGCGGCGCCTCGGGAATCTGGGAAGGGTTCGTCCCGGGCATCGGCCACGGCACCGTGTACAAATACTTCATCGAGTCTCGTTATAGCGGCTACGTCGTCGAAAAAGCCGACCCATTTGCATTTCGCGCTGAAACGCCCCCGCGCACGGCGTCCGTCGTGTGGGACATGGAAAAGCTGCCGCGCTCGCGTCCGACTCACCGACGCCGCACGACCGCCCAAGACAAACCCGTTTCCATTTACGAAATGCACGTCGGCTCGTTCAAGCGCGCCGGCGACGAAAACAACCGGCCCCTGACCTATCGTGAGCTAGCCAAGGAATTGCCCGATTACGCCAAGCGGATGGGGTTTACCCACGTCGAGCTGCTCCCCGTCATGGAGCATCCCTTCGGCGGTTCGTGGGGATATCAGGTCACTGGGTTTTTTGCGCCAACCTCACGTTTTGGCGACCCGGAGGATTTTTTGTTCCTCATCGACGCTTTGCACGACGCGGGCATCGGCGTCATTCTCGATTGGGTCCCGTCGCATTTCCCGTCCGACGAACATGGCATCGGGTATTTCGACGGCACGTACCTGTACGAACATGCCGACCCGCGCAAAGGTTTTCATCCCGATTGGAAGAGCCTCATCTTCAATTACGGGCGGCACGAAGTGGTCAGTTTCCTTCTTTCGAGCGCCCATTTTTGGCTCGACCGGTATCGTGCCGATGCATTACGTGTCGACGCGGTAGCCTCGATGCTGTACCTCGATTATTCGCGCAAACACGGCGAATGGGAGCCGAATCGTTATGGCGGCCGTGAAAACCTCGAAGCCATCGATTTCTTGAGGCGCCTCAACGAATCCATCGGTCGCACATTCCCCGATGCACACACGATTGCCGAAGAATCGACCTCGTGGCCCATGGTATCTCGTCCCGCATACGTCGGCGGCTTGGGGTTTGCCTACAAATGGGACATGGGCTGGATGCACGACACGCTCGAATACATGTCGAGCGACCCCATTTTTCGCAAATTCATCCACAACAAGCTCACGTTCCGGATGATGTACGCGTTCAGCGAAAACTTCGTCTTGCCGCTATCTCATGACGAAGTCGTCCACATGAAAGGCTCGCTGATTGGAAAAATGCGCGGCGACGAATGGCAAAAGTTCGCCAACCTGCGCGCGCTCTATGCCTATTTCTGGACGCAACCCGGCAAAAAGCTCTTGTTCATGGGTGGCGAAATCGCTCAAAAACGCGAATGGAACCACGAAGGGCAGCTCGATTGGCACTTGCTCGACGAAGGCCCTTATCACGCCGGCATCAAACGCCTCGTGCAAGAATTGAATCGTTTGTACTCGGAACAACCCGCCCTGCACGAGCTGGATACCAGCCCCGATGGCTTTCAATGGATCGATTGCAACGACGCCGATCATAGCGTCATCGTATTCTTCCGGCGCGCCAGGTCCACCGATGCCATCGTCCTCGTAGCGCTGAACTTCACGCCGCTGCCTCGCGAGCGTTACCGCATTGGTTTGCCCCGGGGCGGGCGTTATCAAGAATTGCTGTCCACCGACGCCGTCGAATTCGGTGGCAGTGGAATGACCGGCGGTGGCGATTTCGTTGCCGAGACGCACGAATACCACAATCGTCCCCATTCCGCGGTCATTACGATCCCGCCGCTCGGCGCGGTCTTCTATCACCACGCGGGCCTCGCAGTCTCCGAGCGTCCGGTCGGGGCCACGTATCTCGGCGATGGTCGCACGAGGTTCCGTTTGTGGGCTCCGCTGGCCGATCGTGTCGACGTCGTGCTCTTGGAAACGCCCGAACGGCGTATTCATCTCGAACGCGAAGACGGCGGCTATCATCATGCAGTGGTCGATGGAGCTTCCACCGGTACGAAGTATCTATTCGACATCGGCCAGGACAAACGCCGTCCCGATCCGGCGTCGCGTTTGCAGCCCGAAGGTGTGCACGGCCCGAGTCAAGTCGTCGCGGACGTGCCCGATCCTGCATTTGGCTTTTCCGGACGACCTTTGCACGAATACGTCATCTACGAGCTGCACATTGGCGCGTTTACAAGCGAAGGCACCTTCGACGCGGCCATTCGCCGTCTTGGCGACTTGAAAGAGCTGGGAATCACGGCCATCGAAATCATGCCGGTGGCAGCGTTTCCAGGAAATCGCAATTGGGGCTACGATGGAGCGTTTCCGTTTGCGGTCCAATCGAATTACGGCGGCCCCGAAGGTTTGCGCCGATTTGTCTCCGCGTGTCATGCGCAGGGGATCGCCGTCGTGCTCGATGTCGTCTACAATCACCTCGGCCCCGAAGGCACGTATCTTGGCGATTTCGGCCCGTATTTTTCGCGTCATTATCGCACACCCTGGGGCGAGGCGCTCAACTTCAGTGGCGAGCATAGCGACGACGTGCGGAAATTCTTCATCGAAAGCGCGCTCTATTTCGTCACCCACATCGGGATCGACGCCTTGCGCCTCGATGCCGTCAATGCGCTCGTCGACATGTCGCCCCGTTCGTTCCTCGAAGAGCTTGGCGAAGCAATTCATCGCCGTGGTGCCGAATTGGGCCGGCGCGTGTATCTCATGGCCGAAAGCGACGACAATGACCCGCGCTTGGTCAAACCCCCGGCTCAAGGCGGCCACGGGCTGGATGGATTGTGGAATGACGACTTCCACCACGCGCTTATAGCGTTGCTCACGGGCGAACGCACAGGGGCGCTCGTCGACCACGGACGCGTCGAAAACTTGGCCAAAGCATTCCGAGAAAACTTTGTCTTCACGGGACAATATTCGCAATACAAAAAACGCCGACATGGTCGCTCCGGAGCGGATCTCGATCCGCGCTCGATGGTCGTTTTCGCGCAGAATCACGACCAAGTCGGTAATCGCCCGCTAGGCGATCGACTCGCTTCGCGCGTTTCGTTCGACAAACAAAAGCTCGCTGCCGCCGTCGTCCTGTTGTCACCGTTTTTGCCCCTGGTCTTCATGGGCGAGGAATATGGCGAAACGGCCGCATTTGCATATTTCACCAGCTTCGAGGACCAGGAGCTGGCGGCTTCGGTGCAAAGTGGGCGCCAAACGGAACTCGAACAACTTGGTTTTTCTGCTGCGGCGCCGAATCCTCAAGACGAGGCCACTTTCCGAAAAGCACGCCTCGATTGGAGTCTGCGCGGGAAAAACCACCACGCGCTTCTACTGGAATGGTACCGCGCCCTGCTCAAGGTTCGTCGAGACAACCCGGTATTCGCTACGGGGCGCCAGCGTCAAGCGGTCGCTTTCGAGGACGAGCGGGTGCTGTTCGTCCGCCGCTCGATGGACCACGAAGAAGCGTTTGTCGTGTACAACTTTGCGGACAATCCCGTCGAAATCGCGCTCCCTGTTCCTGCCGGTACGTATCGGCTTTTGCTGAATTCCAGCGATTCGAGATTCGGCGCCAATTCCAAATCCACCGCGCCGCGTGAAGTGGTTTCGACAGGACAAATGCGCATGTCGTTTGGCCCGTCCGAGAGCGTCGTATATACGAGGGTTCGATGAAAGCGCCGGAGCGATACGTTTGCGTCCACGGACATTTCTACCAACCTCCGCGGGAAAACCCGTGGCTCGAAGCGATCGAGGAGCAGGATTCGGCGGCGCCGTGGCATGACTGGAACGAGCGCATCACGGCCGAGTGTTATGCGCCCAATGCGGCAGCGCGCGTGCTCGATGGCCAGGATCGTATCGTCCGCATCTTGAACAACTATTCGCGCATCAGTTTCAATTTCGGGCCCACGCTCCTTACTTGGCTTTCCACCCACGCCAAGGATACCCATCGGTCCATCGTCGCCGCCGACGCGGCCAGTGCCCGGCGATTTGGTGGTCATGGCTCGGCCATGGCACAAGCGTACAATCACCTAATCATGCCGCTGGCCAATTCGCGTGACAAACGCACGCAGGCTCGCTGGGGCATTGCCGATTTCGAGCACCGCTTTCTGCGCAAACCCGAAGGTATGTGGCTCCCCGAAACAGCCGTCGATACCGAATCGCTCGAAGTGCTCGCGGCCGAAGGCATTACGTTCACCGTGCTCGCCCCTCGTCAAGCTGGAGCCGTGAGGCGCAAAGGCGACAAGGAATGGATCGATGTGCGCGGCGGAAGAATCGATCCTTCCATGCCGTATGAGGTCAAACTACCTTCGGGGCGATCGATTGCCGTATTTTTCTACGACGGGCCCGTTTCTCAAGCCGTCGCATTCGAACGGCTCCTTTCGAACGGCGAGCATTTCGCACGGCGCTTGGCGTCGGCATTCGATCACCGGCGCACTTGGCCGCAACTCGTGCACATTGCCACGGATGGCGAAACGTACGGGCATCATCACCGACATGGTGAAATGGCGCTCGCGTGGGCGCTCGAAAATATCGAGGCGCACGGGGTTGCCAAGTTGACCAATTATGGAGAATTCTTGGAGCGGCATCCGCCGACGCACGAAGCCCAAATCCTCGAATCGACGTCGTGGAGCTGCGCGCATGGTGTCGAACGATGGCGAAGCGATTGCGGCTGTCGCACGGGCTCGCCAGAATGGACGCAAGCGTTCCGCGAGCCATTACGAAAAGCCCTCGATTACTTGCGTGACGAGATTTCCACGCCATTCGAGCGGACCGGGTCGCGGATTTTCATCGACCCGTGGAAAGCACGGGACGAATACATCCGCGTCGTGCTCGACCGAACGCCCGAAAAGGTCGCTGCTTTTTTCGCCGAGCATGCGCGTTCGCCCGGGAACATCGACGAACGACGTTATGGTCTGGGTCTGCTCGAAATGCAGCGTCACGCCATGCTCATGTACACGAGCTGTGGGTGGTTTTTCGACGACCTGTCGAACATCGAAACGATTCAATGTCTGCAATATGCGGGGCGAACGGTCGAGCTTGCGGAGGCGCTGTTTCGGCAAAATATCGAAGGGCCCTTCGTGGAGCAACTGGGCAAAGCGCGGAGCAATTTGGAAGAAATGGGTGACGGCCGCCGCATTTGGGACAAATTCGTCGCCAAAGCTCGCATCGACTTGCCCGCGGTCTCGGCGCATTATGCGGTGAGCCTCATCCAAAGTGGACCACCTTCGACATATTGTTATGACGTGCGGTCGGAGAATGTCGAAACGCATGAAGAACACGGTGCAAAGCTCATTGTGGGTCGCACGCGTGTCGAGAGCCGCATTACGCTGGCATCCGAAAAGCATGCATTTGCTGTTTTGCATCTTGGGGACCATCGCGTCGCGGGCGGCGTAAGCCCCGATCCCGGTCCCGAGGCGCACGCAGAAATCAAGAGCGAGCTTTTCCGGTTGTTTCATGCCGGCGATATCGAAGGCACGATGCGCCTGCTTTATCGTGCTTGTGCCCGCACGATCGATTCGCTCGACGCGGTTTTTCGCGACGACCAACGCCGCATCGTCCTTCGTTTGCTGGATTCGACCATTGCCGACGTTTTGGCCGCGCAGCGCGATTTGTACGAACGTTATTCGCCACTCTTGCGCCGCCTTGCACCGTTGCAAAGCCCCATTCCGCGTACGTTGCTCGTCGCGGGTGAATTGGTGCTCGGCGCGGACTTCTTAGCGGCTGCCGAACACGTTCCACCCGATATCGTGGCCATGCGTCGTTTGCTTGCACAAGCCGACGAGCAGCATCTGCGTATCGATCGCCAGGCCATTACGTTTGCGCTTGGCCGCAGCGTCGAGACACTCGCCGAACGCCTTTCGAACCGGCCCAGCGATCCATTCTTGTATACCGAGCTGGATCAGGTGATCGGATTCGTGATGCGCGCGGGGTTTGCCATTGATCTATGGCGTACCCAAAACCTGTTCTACAAGCTCGCACATACCGTTTACCCCGAAGTACGGCTTCGAGCTGACGAGGGTGACGCCGCAGCGCATTCGATTTGTCTGGCGCTGCAAAGCCTTGCGGATCGATTACGCGTGCGTCTTCCTGCGGACACGGCGCTCAGGCGCCTGCAATCGATGCGCGGTGAGGATCTGGATTAGTCGTCCGTCATGTAAAAGAACGCAATACACATTTCGTCTTGCGTGCCTTGTCCCCACATCGTCGTATTGTCCCGCCCGAGCGTGTCGTATGTGCACGTGATGCGCATACGATCGCCTTTCTGAACTGAAATCGGGTTCGTATAATGCGCGAATCCTTGCCAGTGAAAATCCCACCGATCCACGTTCGCCAGGCAGGTTTCTGTATTGTCTCGAATTGCCGTCACCCGCAGGCCCGTACCCAATTTGTGCATATGCGGCCATAAGCCCCAAAGCGTCACGCCACGAGGCACGGACGATTCTGCAGTCTGCTCCACGACCCGTTGTTTGGGCGGCAGAAAGAGATCCGTGTTGGCCACTCGACGCACTTTGGCTTCGCGCTCCACGGTCTTTGCGAGCATCAGGTCGATTTGCGTGCGGTCCTCCGCGAGGCCATTTTCTTGATTGTAATGGATTTGCAAGAGCGTTTTTCGCCCTGCGCGCATGCGTAGTCCCGTTCCGGTCGGAAAACGAAGCGCTCCACTGCCCGGCCCCGAGCCTACGAGCCACCGAGTATCATCAATCCGCAAATCGTCGATACACGAGTATCCTGGTCCCGCTTCTGCGGCATCGAGCGCTTCGGCGGCTTGTCCGGCGGCTTCTGTCTCGATCGCGAACAATGTCAAGTGGTGCAACATCTTCGGTTCGCCCGGACGCACTTCGAATCCGGTAATGAACGTGTCTTCGGTTAACGCCGGATCGATGATGAAGCAGCGGTAATCATCGAATATGGTGGCGTCTGGCATATAGCCGGTCCCCATGTCCAGCGTGAAATCGACGCGGTCGATTTTAGCAAGTGGGGACGGTTCGATGGGTTTTGCAAAGGCCAAGTCGCCTTCGGGAGCGCCTGCCTTTGCCCAATCGCCGATGGTTTGTATTTGTGCGTCGGTCAGCCACCGAGCTTCCACGTAGGTATTGCACGATCCGCTATTGTCCAAGACAAACGGAGGCATCGAGCGCGCCTGGGTGGAAATACGCATCGCATCTGCATATCGTCGCGCCTGTTCGTAATCGAGCAGCGGGAACGGGCCGATTCCTTGATTATTGTGGCAACTCGCGCAATTCGCCGCGAGAATGGGCGCAATGTCTTCGTGAAATGTCGGGATTCGCTGCGGAGTGTTTTGTTCGCTGCAGCCAGATATGGCAAACGCGGTCGCGATGACCCCGATGCACATCAGCAGTGTATTCGTTCCGGGCGGCATGAAAAGCTCTCCCCAGCGCGATGGAATGGCGCGCCTGGGACCGACCGGTGCATTCGGTGTGCCTCACCCCTGTCCTCAAGGACAATGTGAGCGTCAAGCCAGCGCCGCGATTTGCTCTTCCGTTAGTGGACTCGGCGACGTAATCGTGCGCAATTTACCGTTTTTCGTTGTCACGATCCAACCCGTGCCACTGGGAAGACGAACGTGCGTGCCAGGTCGTGCGCGACGCGAGCCACCGTTCGGTGGAAACAGCACTTCCACCGACTTGTCTTCGCCGATCTGCACCACGTACACGTACCCCAATCGATCCAGCGTGCCTTCGATGGCAACCTTCGTTCCGGCCACCACCACCATGTCTTCCATCGCCAGCCCATCGACTTCACTGAGCAGCGAGTACCCCCAAGACAGTCGTCGTGGACGCGGAGCCATGCTCATCGGCGCTTCTTCGATGAGGTCCACCATCTCGGATGAGCCCCGAGCGTCGTAGTCTGCGGCGAGTTTGTCCTGCCGCACTCCTGCACCGTGGGGCTGGCTCGGGCGCGCAGCTTTGCTCGCGCTCTTCTTCTTCGTGCCGTCCGTCTTCATCGTGACGCCCTTCGTGCTGTCTGTGTAGCCATCGGACGGCATTCTATAACTGGGCCAAAAAAAACCCCAGCCCGTCGTGCGACGTGTCCACTTGATTGTAGAGCGTCATTCCGATGGCGGTTCATCTCGCTACCGCGTGGAGAGTGTTTCATGTTGCTCTCGCGCCGTCGCCTGACGACCATACCCCAAAACCACCCATTACGTCATTGGTCATCTTTCGTTTGGACCGGACGAAATTCGCTCGCACACGTTGGATGAACAACTCGTGCTGGAGTGCACCTTTTCGTAGACAGCTCTCGTCCGAGCGGTCGAAGACGAAACCACGCGTCATTTTGTGTGGTCTTCCTCTAGCAGGCCCAACTGCGGTGGTCCATGCGTGCGCGACAATGACGTCTAGCCAACGGTTAGACCGGATCGACGAAGCTCCAGACGCGCGAAAAGACGCACAGGTAGATCGTCGCCTCACCCATCATCGCCCAATCCATCGCCCAATCCATCGCCCAATCCATCGCCACCTCCGGCACGATTTCATTTCCGATCTCGGGTGGGATTTGCTGATAGCCGGGATATGTCGCTTCAATCTCCCGCGTGACATCGAGCGCGACGGGCACTTCTTCAGGGATACCAGACCTCTGCGCTCATTTTCGCTGCACTTCCGGGAGAAACTTTCCCCATCTTCTCCGTCCGCAGCGGCATCTCGATCTTGAACTCGCAGTGCCAGACAATGACGTTGGTTGGGACAATGATCCTGATGAACTCCAGGTTGACTTTTGCCCCTTGCCACCCACCGGCCTTGTCCTTGTCCTTGCCATCATCCGGAACGATCGTGACGAACGGAAACTCCTTCGGCCTGAACAGTGGAAATGATGATCGTCTACGGCGCGCTGGGCGTTCGATCATCGGCCGCGAGCGAGCGAACCACGGGCGTTTGAGAGTCGCCAGCGGTAGGTACGTCATGACCAACGCCGATTGCAACGAGTCCCCAGAACCCCAACCCGAACAAAGCGTGAAAGGAAGTCCGAGCCCACCTCCGCACCGCAGTATCGACCCATTCCGCGAATTTTAGAAGAACGATCGTGGATGCATTGCGACGCAGAGGGAAACGTATCGGACAAACGCCGTGCCCATTTACCTCTATCGTGCCGCCTTACTGACCAGCTTGCTTTCGGACCGCGCATCTGGTAGCAATGCGCAATGACCGACTTCGACGGCCTGCCGGGCCCGCCGCCGCGCGAACGTGGGATTTTCTGCAACCGCACCATGAACATGCGGTCGATCAAAGCGATCGGCTACGACATGGATTATACGCTCATCCATTACCGTGCAGACGAATGGGAGCGGCTCGCTTACGACCATTTGAAGGCATGGCTTCTGGCGCGCAAATTCCCCGTGGACGGTTTGTCGTTCGATCCCAATCTGGTGATTCGCGGGCTCATCATCGATACCGAGCTGGGCAATTTGGTCAAGGTCAATCGGTTCGGTTACGTAAAACGCGCCATGCATGGCACGTCGTTCGTCGATTTCGATGCCATGCGACGCTGTTACGCACGCACGATCGTCGATCTTTCAGAATCGCGCTTCATCTTTTTGAATACGCTCTTTTCCCTTTCCGAAGCGTGTATGTATGCGGGTTTGGTCGATTTGCTCGATGCGGGCAAACTCCCCGCTGCAATGGGCTACGAACAGCTTTATCGGCTCACGAAAAGCGGCCTCGACGAAGCGCACATGGAAGGGCGGCTCAAGGCCGAGATCATTGCCGACCCCGATCGTTTCGTAGTGCTCGATCCTGACGCGCCGCTCGCTTTGCTCGACCAAAAACGTGCCGGCAAAAAACTGCTCTTGATCACCAATTCGGAATGGCACTACACCGACGCAATGATGCGTTATGCCTACGAGCGGTTCTTGCCTCGAGACATGAAATGGCGCGACTTATTCGACATCGTGATCGTTCAATCGCGTAAGCCCGAATTTTTCATGCAACGCTCGCCGCTCTTTCGAATCGTCACCCAAGACGGTTTGCTCGCTCCATCACTGGGCCCAATGGTCGTGGGCGATTTGTATTTGGGCGGCGATGCCATGCAAGTCGAAAAGTCGCTCGGTTTTTCCGGGGATGAAATCTTGTACGTCGGTGATCACATCTGGGGCGACGTGCGCGTGTCGTCGAGCATTTTGCGCTGGCGCACCGCACTCATTTTGCGCGAGCTGGAAGACGAAGTGCACGCGTCGTATGCGGCGCGTGTGGACGAAGCACGTCTGTCGGCCTTGATGGAAGAAAAAGAGGCCAAGGAGTTGGCGATTTGTCAACTCCGACTTCTCGAACAGCGGCAAAAGGATGGCGATAGCGTCCCGGATGGATCGCCCACGCTCGAACAGATCGATCTGCGTTTGTTGGCGATGAAACAAGCGCTGGCGGAGCTTGACGAGCGAATTGGGCCGTTGGCGAAGGCAGCGGGCGAGGTGTCGAACCCGCACTGGGGGCTGCTTTTGCGCACGGGCAACGACAAAAGCCATTTGGCCCGACAAATCGAGCGGTCGGCGGATATCTATACTTCACGCGTGTCGAATTTCCTTGCGCACACACCGTATTTCTATTTCCGCTCGCGTCGGGGAACGCTGCCGCACGATCCATCGGGTGAAGTTCCGAGCCCGAACCCTGGGCCGTGAGGATCTGATTGACCCTGCCCCTCGTTGTGCATGATCATGCCGTCGCGATGATGGACCAGACTCAAGATTCGACCGATCTCAAGGCCGCGTTGGAGCAGGCAAACAAACGAGTTGCGGAGTTGGAAGCGCGAATCGCCGCTGAAGCCAAAGCGCGTGACGAGTATCCGCATTGGGTCCTCGCCGCGCTCGACAGTGCAGCGGTCGGCGTTTGGGAGTGGGACGTCGCGCTCGACAAGATCACCTGGAGCAACGCGTTGCTCGACATATACGGCGTCACTCGCGACACGTTCGCCGGCACGCTCGATGCCTACATGGCCATGGTTCACGAGGATGATCGGGGCCGAATGACCGAGCGCGTAGAGCAGGCGTTTTCGTCGTCAGAACCAGCATACTTCATCGAGCATCGGTTGGTTCGTCCGAGCGGCGAGATCCGTTCGCTCACGGCGCACGGATATTTGTTTCGCGATGCCACGGGCAAACCTTATCGCTTGTGCGGGATCGTTCTCGACGTCACGGAGCGTAGGCGCGAGGAAGAAGAGCGCGCGGCGATGCAGCAGCAAGTCATCGACGCGCAGCGTGAAGCGCTTCGACAACTTGGAGCACCCATCATTCCGCTTGCGGCAAACACCTTGGCGATGCCTCTGGTCGGAGCACTCACGCGGGAGCGAGCGATGCTCGTGACCGAGACGTTGCTGCATGCGGTGACGGCTCGTGGGGCTGAGTTTGTCATTCTGGACGTCACGGGCGTGCCTGCGGTGGATTCGGACGTCGCGGATGGTTTGTTGCGAGTGGCGCAAGCGGTGCGACTGCTCGGAGCCGAGGTAGCGCTCACGGGTATGCAGCCCGGGGTTGCGCGTGCGCTGGTCGAGTTGGGCGTGGACATGAGCGCGTTCGTCACACGAGCCGACCTGCAAGGCGGCATTGCGTGGGCCCGGAAAAACAGTCGACGTTAGGTGGCTGTGTCAAACTGCTGCGCGCCCGAAATCGTCGGTCGACATCGCTCGAAATCCAGGAGGATTCCTCGCTCCGTCGCCCTAGCTTTCGGTCGCTCGCGACGTTTGCCAGCAGCCACCTAAATTAGTTCGCCACTTCGGTTTTGCAACCCATCAAAATATCGACGCTGGCGCCCAGGTCCGATCGTGCCATCGAGCACGTCGTGTTGCACAGATTGATTTTCGTCGGCGCGAGCGGATTGTCGTAATACCAACCTACGCCGTTTGCACAATCTGCATTTTGCGGAATCGTCGTCGCATTGCCACCGGACGACGGAGTGAATACCACGTTCACGAAACCCGTATCGACTTCGCCACCGGAGACTTTTTCTGGCAATTCGTATTCGCAGGGTAGTGCTTTCCCGCGTGCTTTGGCCAGGGCATTTTGGAATTCTAGTTGCACATTCACATTGCCCACCATGATGGCCCCATCCGTGCCGCCACCGAGAGCAATTTGATCGGCAATGGCTTTCGGAATGCCGGGCAAACCAATGACGAACGTGAGCACCTTGAAGTTTTTGAGGCCCGCGGCGGCAAGACTTGCAATGACTGCAGGATCTTCCGGATTGACGCCTCCGCACAATGGCGCAGGTCCCACGGGGGCTCCGTCGGTCACGAGCAACACGGCGCAGGCCGTTCCTGGTTTCTGAAGAAGTTGATCGTTACATTCGAGAATCGCGCCACCCAAAGCGGGGTATATTGGAGTTTTCACGCCTTCGGGTTTTGCTGCCGCGAGCGCATCGATGACGGGTTGCGCATTGGCGGGCAAGTCTGCGAACGAGACGACGGGCGTCTTGTAAGCGAATTGATCGCAGGTCGTTTCATTCGCACCGGGAAAGAAATTCAATGCAACCGTCGTCCCAGCACTTGCCGGATCGGAAACGAATGCACCGAGGCCCACCTTGGCGTTTTCCCATTTATTGCCGGTCACCATCGAGCTGGACCGATCGAATGCGATATAAAGGCTCAGCGGAATGGCTTTTCCTTGCTCTTTTACGGCTGCGCATGCCGAATCCGGATCGATCGATCCATCATTGCCGCCGGTGCCCGGACCGCCATCACCGAAAAGATTCCCGCCCGCGTCGCCTCCGCTGCCGCTATTTCCCATACTGCCTGCGCCTGATCCCGAGCTACCGGAATTGGTCGACCGAGAAATCCCGCTTTCGGGTGCGCATGCGCCGAGCGCTGCGGCATAAAGCGTGAAGGAAGAAAGGGCAAGGAATACGAATCGGCGTTGGCTCATGAGGCCGATGGTGCCAAGGGCAGAGCCGGGCGTCAACGACATGCGTCGGTGTGGTTGCGGTTGTCGCATAGCCGCAACGTGTCAATTTTGTCGTATTGTGACTTGAGCGGATTTGACGCGCGAACATGAAACTTCTTGCCAAATGCCACGTTGCTGGATTAACTCGCAACATGCGCGCGCGACTTTACCTTGGTTCGATCTTCAGTTTGGTTTTGGGCACGGC
>CAZETM010000181.1:0-14489 GCA_964514885.1 uncultured Polyangium sp.
GGTTTCCATTGATTCTTCGACGGCACAACGAGCGGTCGAGCCTCCGCCGCTTCCGCCATTGCCACCGCTTCCATTTCCACCACTTGCGCCGCTGCCGCTAGAGGCATTGCCCGTGGTGGAGCTTCCGCTTCCGTCGCAGCCCCAGAGCAATGAGCCCATCAAAGCTGATAATGCGATCCATCGTATCGTTTGCATCGTCGTAGGTCCTCGATGGCTTTGGACACGGTGAGCGGGGCGACGGTAAAATCTGGTGCGGACTACTCGCTCCATGGCGACGAGTATTCACCACGTTGGTGGGAGGTGCTGGACTCGGGGCGACGGGCGTTTACGACGTTGGTGGGAGGTGCTGGACTCGAGGCGACCGGCGTTTATTACGATGGTGGGAGGTGCTGGACTCGCGGCGACCAGCGTTTACCACGTTGGTGGGAGGTGCTGGACTCGAGGCGACGGGCGTTTACCACGTTGGTGAGCGGCAGTCGCTTTGGGGCGAGAGGCATGCACCACGTTTAAGGTGGGAGTTGCTGCGCGGACTTGGAGCCAGGCGACGCGAGCTGATGTTCGACCGCTGACGCTAAAATTCATCCGCGACGAGATGGTGCTGAAGTCGTGGAATAGCTTGCGGTGTCTAGTGGTTTGCGGGCGACAAACCCTTCACGTACGGGACGCACCAATGTATAATCGCTCAGATCAGTTCGCGAAAAACATGTTGCGAGAGAAGCGTGGCGACGCCGCTTCTGGTACACTTCAAATTCGATGTCAGCGGGGCCCGGACAAACGAGGAGGAAGACGTGAGCGCAGAAATTCGTGCCTGGTTCCAGGACTATGAGCGGAAACTCCGCAACGAAGGACGTAACGAAGGCGCGCGCGGGGTGCTGGTGCATCAGCTCAATGTGCGATTTGGAGAACTACCGCCGTCCGCGATAGCGCGCCTCAAGACCGCGAGCGTGAACGACATCGAACGGTGGAGTGAACGAGTGCTCCGCGCTCAGACGCTCGCCGAAGTGTTCGACGACGCGAGCTGAGCGCTTCTTCTTCCCGCTCGACGTTTCACCCCAACGCTCTCGACCGATGCTGATGCACCCACGGTGAGAGGCCGCCATCATCGTCCGCCGAGGCATCCGCAGTGCGCGGGGCTTTGCGCTCGTTACGCGCCGTCGCCGCTGCAATCGCCGCGGCAAACTGCAGCTCTTCTTCCGGCCCTAGCTCCGTATACGAACACAGCTCAGCCTTGTGTTTGTCGATGAAGCTCGTCGCGTAATGGCCTGCAACGAATTCGGGATGCGCCAATAGTTTTTCGTGAAAAACGATGTTCGTCTTGATCCCCGTCACCACGTATTCGGACAATGCCCGACGCATTCGCCGAATCGCCGTCGCTCGGTCCGGTCCCCACGTGCTGATCTTGGAAATCAATGGATCGTAGAAGCTCGAAACCATGCCCCCTTCGTAACAACCCCCATCGTCACGAAGCCACGGCCCCGACGGAACTCGCAATGATTCGATCTTCCCCGGGCTCGGCAAAAACGCAATCGGATCCTCGGCGTAAATACGGCATTCAATCGCCGCTCCATGCCGCGTAAGGTCTTCTTGGCGGAAAGGCAGCTTGCCCCCATCGGCCACATTGATCATTTCCGCCACGAGATCTTTGCCCGTAATCCATTCCGTGATTGGGTGCTCGACCTGCAGACGCGTATTCATTTCGAGGAAGTAGAAGCTTCCATCTTCACCGAGCAAAAACTCGAACGTGCCAGCGGAATAATAACCCACCGACAATGCGCCTTTCACGGCGACTTCGCCCATCTTGGCAATGAGTTCGGGTGTCGCGACGGGGCAGGGCGTTTCTTCCACGACTTTCTGATGCCGACGTTGAATCGAACAGTCGCGCTCGAACAGGTGAACCATGTTGCCGTGTTTGTCGCCAAGAACTTGAATCTCGACGTGGCGCGGCTCGAGGATGGCTTTCTCGATGTACACCGTCGCATCGCCGAACGCGCGTGACGCTTCGCTTCTCGCTCGCTCGAATGCGCTCTCCATCTCGCTCGCGTCATGCACGAGCCGCATGCCTTTACCGCCGCCGCCCATGGCCGCTTTGATCATCACCGGATAGCCAACACGAGCTGCTGTCTCGCGAGCTTCTTCGACCGATGATGCATCTCCGCCCGGCGTGATCGGCACGCCCGCTGCAGCCATCTTGGCCCGCGCAGCGGTCTTCGATCCCATTGCTTCCATCGCGCTTGCCGGCGGCCCGATGAAGATGATTCCCGCTTTTTCACAGGCTTCTGCAAAGAACCGGTTTTCCGAAAGAAACCCGTATCCTGGATGAACGGCATCTGCACCCGACTTGCGTACCGCATCGAGGATGCGGTCGATCACGAGGTAACTCTCGCGAGCCGGCGCAGGCCCTATACAGTACGCCTCGTCGGCGAGTCTGACGTGCAGCGATTGTCGATCGGCCTCGCTGTAAACAGCGACAGACGCGATACCCAACTCGCGCAAAGTACGAATGATGCGGACGGCGATTTCGCCACGGTTGGCTATCAGAACCTTACGAATCACGCCGAGGACGTAGCACACCCGAGCGCTGGGAAGGAACTTGGTAAGCGTCGGTTTCACTTTCCCTCGCGGCTCTTACGAGCTACGCCACGCGCCCCGTGCAAAGGCGTGATCTAGGCCCCGATTTTCGAATCGATGGGGCAGGCGACTCCGAACCCGTGGCAGCATTTCACCCGGAAGGTGATGACGTGCAGCCTCCGCGGGGTTTGGCACGAAGGCCCGAAGAGCCACCGGTCATCTCCGTGTCGGAGCTGGATCATCGTCTCAAGCGACTCGTCGAAGGCGGCACGCAAGACGTGCGAGTTCTCGGGGAGGTTTCGGGCATGCGCCAGCATTCGAGCGGGCATGCATATTTCACGCTGAAAGACGAAGCCGAAGACGCGTGCATGGATTGCGTCATGTACAAAACGGCGCCTCCTCGTGCTCGCAAGCTGCTTGCCGATGGCGCTCGTGTCGTACTCGTTGGACGTGCAACGATCTACGTTCCCCGAGGCAAACTGCAGTTTGTCGCGACCGACGTGCGACCTGCCGGTCGTGGAGCGCTGCTCGAAGCGCTCGAGCGTCTCAAGCAACGGCTCGCATCGGAAGGCCTGTTTGCCCCGGAACGCAAGCGTATTCTGCCCACGGATCCGGCTGTGATCGGAGTCGTCACGAGCGGCGATGGAGCCGCGATTCACGACATCGTCACCGTGTCATTTCGACGCGGATCGCCACGTATTTTGCTTGCACGTGCAACGGTTCAAGGGCCCGGCGCTGCGCAGTCGATGTGTCGCGCGCTCGACATGCTTGCGCGAGTACCCGAAGTCGAAGTGATCATTCTCGGGCGCGGTGGTGGCTCTGCCGAAGACTTGCTCGCGTACAACGACGAGGCGCTCGTGCGCAAAGTGGCGAGTTTGTCCGTGCCCGTCGTGAGCGCTGTTGGGCACGAGATCGACACGACACTCACGGATCTCGTTGCGGATGCTCGTGCGGCGACTCCTTCTCAAGCAGCCGAGATGCTCGTCGCCGATCGTGTGGCTCGCGTGCAGATGCTTCGGCAGCTCTTCGTGCGCATGCATCGCGCGATGAAGCATTCACTCAGCGCGCGCAGAGCGAACCTGGATCGCCTTACCGCTCGCGTAGGATCTCCGGCGCAGCTCGTGGCTCAACGACAGCAGCAACTGGACGAAGCCGAGATGCAGCTCGAACGCGCGTTGCGTCGTGTGCTCACGAAGCGTCAGGCCGAGCTTGGACAACTCGAACGACGCCTTGGATCGCGTCACCCTCGAACGGTCGTCGCGTCTGCACGAGGTGCGATCGGACCGCTTGAAGTTCGTCTCGGAGCGGCCATGCAGCGGCGCCTGGAGAGCAACCGCACGGTGCTCGGACGTCAAGCCGTGCGGCTCGATGCGATGTCACCACTCGCAGTGCTTTCACGTGGTTACGCCATCGCGACGACGGCTGCCGGTCGTGCCGTACGTAATGCGACGGAAGTCGTGCTGGGCGATCGTGTTTCCGTGCGAGTTCATCAAGGTTCGTTCGTCGCGAGCGTGATCGAGATTGTTTCGGATCCGAACGTTCAGGTTTCACCGAACGAACTAGGTTTGTCGCGGGAAGAGGGAACCGATGGCTGATGGGCGGGTGTTCGCACTGCTCGGGCACCCCGTGTCTCATTCGCTTTCGCCTGTGATCCATGCGGCTGCGTATTCGGCGCTCGGGCTACCTCATACGTACACCGCGATCGATGCACCCACGGATGCAGATCTCGAGCGGGCTATCGTTGCGCTTCGAGCAGGCACCATCAGCGGCGCGAACGTGACGTTGCCGCATAAACGTGCCGCGTTGGAACTGGCTGACGTGGTGGATCCAAGTGCCCTGGAGCCGGGCGTGGCGAATGTTCTTTGTCGCGACGGCACAGGGCGAATTCACGCACACAACACCGACGCGGATGCATTGGCCGACGACATCGCCGATGCTTTGCCATCATCACAGCGTGAACAAGCGGTCGTGATTGGTGGTGGCGGAGCGGGGTTTGCCGCGGTCGTAGCGTGTCGAAAGTTGGGGTACCAACGAATCGCAGTCACGTCTCGATCATGGATCAGCGCGGAATATGTCGAGACGTTGCCGGTTGTTCGGCGCATGCGTGCGCTTGGAGCAATGGTTTTTCCTTGGCCCTCGAACGGGTTCGAAGCGAATAACTTGGAACAGCAACAGTTGGACCACGAATGGTTCGAGCTTGCGCGCGGTTCATCGCTTTTCGTGCAGGCAACGAGCGCTGGCATGGCCGGGGCAGACCCGGGTGAGCCCGTGGCGAACATCGTTCCTTGGTCCCTGCTCAGTCGACACACACTCGCGTACGACGTCGTCTATAATCCGCCGGTGACTCCTTTTTTGCGAGCTGCGACGGCGCACGGACTGGTGGCCTTGGGTGGTCTGGGCATGCTCGTTCGGCAAGCTGCTCGCTCGATTGTGCTCTGGACTGGCCAGTCCCCTCCGTTCGAAGCGATGCGTCGTGCGGCCGAAGAAACGCTCGATCGGCGAGGGCAAACCTTATGACCAGCGTGGCCCGGTTCGAAAACGCGCCGATGTATCCGCACATGGATGTGCGCGGAGATCTCGCTGTTGGTCGCAGTCGCGAGTGGGTTCTCGGCAACGGAGCAGGCGCGTACGCAAGCTCGACGATCGCCTGTCTACACACGCGTCGATACCACGGGTTGCTCGTTGCAGCGCTGGATGCTCCGCGCGGTCGTCACGTGACGCTTTCGCATGTGGACGTCACGGTGAATGTGCCAGCCAAGCCCGGGACGCCACGAGGCGTGTGGGATCTGGCCAAGCATCAGTTTCCTGGTTTCGATCCCGATCGAGGATCGTTTTACCTCCAACGATTCGATCAGGATCCGCTGCCTAGGTGGACCTACGCGGTGGCGGGTGGCCAGCTCGAAGTGCTGCTCGCGTTGGTGCCTGGCGAGAACGCGGCGGTGCTTCGTTACACGTGGCGCGGGCCGCAGCCGATCATCTGTACCCTGCGGCCACTGCTCGCGATGCGGCACATCCACGACATCATGCGTGAGCATGGGGCGATGGAGCAGCGGGTGGAGCTGCGTGCAGGCGAGATGCGTGTGCGGCCCATGCGTGCACTTCCGCGGCTTTGTTTTCGATTCGAGGGAACTTTCGTTGGCTCACCCGATTGGTGGCGCCGCTTCGAGTATCTCGAAGAGCGTGCCCGGGGCCTCGACTTCCAAGAAGACCTATGGACGCCGGGCGTTTTTGAGATTCGTCTCGATCCGGCGGGCGTTCCGAACTACCTCGTCATCGGAGTCGAGAAGGCGCCCGAGGGAGCTCCCGAGGCGATTGTCGCGGCAGCGATCCAAGCAATTACATCGGCGGATCCAGGCCCAGAACACTCGACGCTCGAACGTCGTTTGTCTCTTGCAACCCATCTCTATCGTGCCGACGCAGCACCAAAACCCAGCATCGTCCCGGCGTACCCGTGGATCGATTCATGGGGGCGCGAGAGCTTGATGGCCTTGCCTGGTTTGTACTTTGAAACGGGCAAGGTAAACGAAGCGATGGCCATCGTGCGCACGATGCTCGAGTCGATGCCTGAAGGGTTGTTGCCGAATCGTTTGCTGGATCAGGGCGGAGGAATCGATACCGCGGCAGCCGATACGACGTTGTGGCTATTCGAAGTAACGCGCGGATTTGCGGACCTGCTTGGAGAAACCCATCCGTTTGTCAAGGACGAGCTTTTGCCTGTCCTGACCAACGTATTCGAATTGGTTTTACGGGGCGCACCTCACGATGTGCGCATCACGCGTGAAGGGCTCTTTGCAGCGGGCAGGCCTGGCGATGCCCTGACTTGGATGGATGCACGCGTGCGCGGCAAAGCCATCACTCCGCGGGCTGGTTGCGCTGTCGAGCTTACGGCTCTGTGGGCTCGCGCGTGCCACACGCTCGCCCGAATCGCCAGTGCTGCTGGCCTTGGCGCGCTTGCGGATCGTGCGGATACAGCCTGCCATCGAGCGCGAACAGCCTTTCATTCGCGCTTCTGGTGCGAGGAAACTTCGTATCCGTACGATGTCATTTCGGCCGTTGATGGGGGCGAAGGGGTTTTTCATGATGCAACCATTCGTCCGAACGCGGTTCTCGCGTTAGCGCTCGATCCCCCGTGTTTCTCGCCCGATCGTGCTCGCGCCACGCTGATCCGGGCACGCGCGGATCTCGTCACGCCTGCCGGGCTTCGCACGCTCGCACCGACGGATGCCGCGTACATAGGCCGATGCCAAGGCACCGTCGACGAGCGTTATGCGGCGTATCATCAAGGCTCGGTTGCCCCTTGGCTCCTCGGGCCGTACGCGCGCGCTGTGCGTAGTGCTCTGCCGGCCGATGATCCGCTTGCTGTCGAGCTGCCGAATCTCATCGCGTCCGTGGCCCAGCGAGAGCTTGCCGTGGGGCACGTGTCGCAACTCGCGCACGGGGACAGTCCGCATCAGTCGATTGGGTGTTGGGCGCATGCGCTCGGTGTTGCCGAGTTGTTGCGCGCGTTGAAGGGTAGTTAAGAGCGCGGTCCCGCTGTTTTCAGTGGCGGAGTTCCTGCGAGTAGCGCGACGAGCGCATCGGCAATTCGTTCGCCAGTTTGTCCGTCCCAACCTTCAGGAATGCGCCCGCGTTTGCCTTTACCGGCCAAGATCGCGTCGACCTCTTGCGCGATTTTCTCCACATCCAAACCAACGATGGTGTTGGTCCCTTCGGTCACCGTGATCGGGCGCTCGGTTCCTTGGCGCATCGTGAGGCACGGAATCCCGAGCGCCGTCGTTTCTTCTTGAACGCCGCCCGAGTCTGTCGCGACAAACGCAACGCGATTCAAGAGCGTCACGAAGTCGGCGTGACCAAGAGGCTCGGTCAGACGCAAGCTCGGAATCGAACGAAGCCGTGCGGACAAACCCAACGCTTCGGCGCGAGCAATCGTTCGTGGGTGAACGGGGAACAGGACGAAGATCCGTTGGGCGATGGTTTCGAGCGCATCCAGCGTTTTGGCGAGCGTTTCGGCATGGTCCACATTGGCTGGGCGATGCAATGTAGCCATGGCAAATGGTTTGTCCGTCAAATCGAAATCCGCGAGCGCATTCGTTGGACGTGAAATGGTTTGGCGCAGCGAATCGATCATCACATTGCCGACGAATACAATGCGTTCGGGCGCGATGCCTTCCGCCAAGAGGTTTGGCGCAGCATCACGCGAGGGAATGAGCAGCAGGTCCGCGAGTTGGTCCGTCAAAACCCGATTGATTTCTTCCGGCATCGTCCAATCTCGCGACCGTAGACCGGCTTCCACGTGGGCCACGGGAATGCCGAGTTTTGCGGCGGCCAGCGCTGCGGCCAGCGTGCTCGTCACGTCACCGACCACGACGACGACCTTGGGGCGAAACGCGAGCAGATCGGCTTCTGCGCCCACGAGCACGGCCGCGGTTTGTTCTGCGGGCGATCCACCTGCTGCGCGTAAGGTCACGTCCGGCGAGGGCAAACCCAGGTCACGAAAGAACACGTCGCTCATGGCGGAACTCGCGTGTTGCCCGGTGTGCAATAGGCGCGTGGGAATGTTTCTTTTCATAAGCGCTCGCCAAATGGGAGCGATCTTCATGAAGTTCGGGCGAGTGCCAGCGACGAGGCAAATCATGCGAATGGCAATGCAGGGCGATTATCCATTGCAATTCGTATTGGCGCAGTTTGGCGGAAAATCGTCAGTTAGCTGGTTGGCGGAAGTCGCGCGTTCAGGAGGCGTTTGGCGTGGGCAACCAGGCGTGCACGGTCGTTTTCGGCAGGCTCATCGGTGATGATCTCGACGAGCGCCAGAAGAATTTCGCCCACGATCGGACCCGGCGGAATCGACAGCTCACGCATCAAGTCACCTCCACGCACGGCAAGATCCTTCGTGCTGAGCGCCGCTCCGGCCGCGAGCAGCTTGTTTGCGCGATCCCATAGGTGTTCGATTGCCGCGAGATCAGTCGTTACATCGTGCCCCTTGCCCCGCAAATCAGCAATCGCCAGCCGTCGCAAGTCCGGGAGCAGATTGACACCCACACGACGGATCCACCGCCGCACGTCACCGTCGGACCAAGCGTCGCTGTAACGAATCACGTGATGCTGGATCAGCGCTGCAATGTGCGCTCGTTCGTCATTCGAGAACTTCAAGCGCGTCGTGATCTCTTCGGCCATCTCCGCGCTGGTTCGTTCGTGCTCGATGAAGGAAGGGTATTGCCCGTCGGCCAAAAACTTCTGCGTCCGCGGTTTGCCGATGTCGTGCAAGAGCGCCGCCATGCGCAGCATCGGATCGGCTTCGCACGCATCGACGACCTCCATCGTGTGATCCCAGAGGTCGAAGGCGTGGCGTTTGTCTTGTACGCACCCGATGATTCGACTGAGTTCGGGAGAAGTGATTTCGATGATTCCCGTGCGTCGCATGATGTTGAACGCGACGCTCGGGCGACGCGCACGCATGCTTTTCAGCCACTCGTCGCGAACTCGCTCGGCACTGACTCGGCGAAATGTTTGATGCGAGCGAGCTTCGGACATCGCGCGCTCGGTGTCGGGATGAATCGAGCATTCGAGCGTGGCCGCGAATCTCGCGCCACGAAGCACGCGTAGGCCGTCTTCGAAGAAACGCTCACTGGCATCGCCGACGGCTCGGACCACTTTCGCCTGTAGATCCGCACGCCCGTCAAAAGGATCGATGAGGTGACCATCGACAGGATCGAGCGCGATGGCGTTCATGGTGAAGTCACGTCGCGCGAGATCCGCCACGATGTCCTCGACAAACTCGACCTTGTCGGGCCTTCGTCCATCGGAATACGCGCCTTCGCCGCGCAGCGTGGTCACTTCATAGTGCACGTGACGCAGCACGACGGTGACGGTGCCATGCTGCAAGCCCGTCGGGATGACCTTGTGAAAGATGCGCATGACCTCTTCGGGGCGCGCATCGGTGGCGACATCCCAGTCTTTCGCAGGTTGGCTGCGAAGAAGATCGCGAACGCATCCGCCGACGATCCAGCCTCTGCGTCCGTGTTCACGGAGGCGGCGGCAGATGCCGAGGACATCTTCAGGCACGAGGTCGATGAGGTGAGCAACGTCGGACACGCTGCCTTCCGTATCATCTTTTTGACGAACGCGGGGACGGGTCAGGGCGAAGGTTTTTTTGTCGGCGCGGGACCGTAAAGATCCACGACATCGCTGTTCTCGCCCGGCTTCTTGGTCGAAGTCGTCGGCGAGCCACCAGGGTTCGTCTTGGCAGTCGTCGTCGATTTGCCGTTTGGCGTTTCCGGGAATTGCTGAGCCATTCCAGGGATGGGGTCGAGTTTGACCAGCAGTTCTTTTGTAACGCCGTCGATCTTGATGGTCTGCGTTCCGAACCCTCGCGCCTCGATTTGCAGCGTCAACGGTTTGCCCGGCTCAACCTCGACGAGCTTCGGGAACTTGACGCGCTCATTTCCGATGAGTGCTGTCGCGCCTGCGCCGTTAGGCTCGACCGCGACCAACACCGATGTCTTCTGTGCCCCGGCGGTCGTCGTCGTGGGGACTTGCGTGCTCGCGCCAGCACCCGTTGCGGGCTGAGGCGCTGGAGTCTGCGTGATGACGAGCGCCGTACCGAGCGTCGCTCCCATGACGGCTGCACCGACCGCAACGAGCTTGATCCACTGTGATTTCTTTGGTTTGTCTGGGTTGACTCCCACGGACAAACCTTCCGGCCGCGAGGCCATCTCCGCGACGGCGTCGGGAACGTTTCCGTCTTGGAAACGCTGCAAATCGGCCGAAAGCGCGTTCATGTCGGGATACCGATCATCCGGCGCCTTGGACATGCACTTGAAAATGATCGCCTCGAGCTCAGCCGGGCAGGGCGGATCGAGGTTCAGTTTTCCAAGCGGGGGAGGCGCTTGGTACATGTGCTGGCTCAAGATGCCCATGAAGTTGTCGGCGGTGAAAGGAAGGACTCCGCTGACCAGTTCGTAAAGCATCACGCCGAGCGAATAGACGTCGGTGCGATGATCGAGCGGCGCGCCTGCTGCCTGCTCGGGAGACATGTAGTGCGGGGTGCCGAAAACAGCGCCAGCTCGAGTGAGTTTGTTGTCACCGCTGGTGGCGACTTTGGCGATGCCGAAGTCCAGGATCTTGACGAAGTGTTTGTCCAGGCCACGCGTGACGATGAAGATGTTTTCCGGCTTGAGATCGCGATGAATGATCCCGCGCTCGTGCGCTGCCGCGAGACCATTGGCCATTTGAATCGTGACCTTGGCAATGACGTCGAGGGGCTGGCGATTGTTCTTGTCGTTGAACTGCACCAGGCTCAGCCCATCGAGGAACTCCATGACGAAGTACGTCGATCCATCGGGCAGATCGCCGAAGTCGGAGATGTCGATGATGTGTGGATTGCCGATGCTCGATGCCGCTCGCGCCTCTTGCAAGAAGCGCTCGAGGATCTCGCGATCCTTGGCCATCTCGGCGCGCAGCACCTTCACTGCGACCTTTTTGTCGATGACTTTGTGGCGGGCTAGATAGACAAACCCCATGCCACCTTCGCCAAGAAGTCTGTCGATCTTGTAACGATGATCGAACGTCGTGCCGATGTAGGGGTCTTTCGCTCCCGGCGGCCGTTCGGAATCGACATGCGTGGGCGGAGGAATGTCGGTTTCGCCCATCCTGCGTGATCTCGGCGCTCCGTCGTCCGTCAAGCTGATGCGGTTCGTCCGTTCCGCGCCGGACAAACTTTCCAGCTTTGCACGAAATCCAGGATCGCTCATGCCCATGGCAGCGATGTCGAACTCGATCGATTTCTCCTCGACCGAGATCATGGGAGGAGGCGCGGGGATCGATGCACTTCTGGGCGGCGGAGGCACGCTGGGCGCAGGGTTTGTCGGAGCAGGCGTGGGCGCAGAAGCTTGAGGTGCTGCGGCTACTGGCGTCGCGATCGACGGCACCTTCGGCGGTCCTGGGACAGCGGGCAGCGGGTTTGTCGGGGCAGCAGCGGGGGGCGATACGCTTGCCGCATTCGGCGCGCTCGGTACCGGTGGTGGTGGCTTGGGCAAACCCGAAAGGGGACGCGGAGCGAGGGTCGGAGGACGCACCGACGGAGTTACCTTCACGCCTGCAGGCGCGGGCACGCTCGAGCCGGCGCTAGGCGGCGTCGGCGGTTTCGGCGGGGCGGGAGGGGCGTTAGGCGGCGGCATGAAGGCGTCTTGCCAAGCGTGATAAAAAGACGGTGGGATTGTAGCAGCTCACTTCGTTCCAGAGAAGAGTCCTGAGCACGTCTGCCACGGGCTATGGTTCTTTCGGCTGTTGACCCAAGTCTGTCGGGCGTTACGTGCCGCGGTGCGCTGACTCTGCTAGAGGCTCCCGCCAGATGGGCTACCCCCTCGAGGTTGCGCTCCGATATTTGGGGAGCAAAAAACGTGCGTTCATTTCCGTTGGTACGGCCTTCGCCATTCTTGGCGTGACGCTCGGCGTGGCAGCTCTCGCCACGGTGATGAGCGTGACAGGCGGCTTTCAAGCGCAATTTCGCGACAAAGTTCTGGGAGTCAATGCCCACGTGCTCGTCCTGAAGTACTCGACGGATTTTCGCGAGTACCGGACGGTCATGGAGCAAGTCGCCAAGGTGCCGGGCGTCAAAGCTGTGGCCCCTTTCAGCATCAATCCGATGATGCTCACGCACGGCGATGCAACGGCGACGGGCGTGCTCCTCAAAGGCGTCGAGCCATCTTCGAGCCTCGGCGTGGGTTTGCCCAAGGGCGCGCCACGCGTGCTGATTTTGCCCGAGCAAATCACGGAAGGATCATTCGACGGCTTGCGCGTTCCAGGTGCCAAACCACCGGAACGAAAATCGAGCCCCGCGCTTCCTCCGGTCCCGAAGCTCGATGATGCCGCGGACGGAGGTTTGCCCAAGAACGACGGCGGAACCTTCGGGCTACTGCAAGTGATCGAAGAAGACATTCGACGCCAAAAAGAGGCTCGAGCGCAAAACAAGGACGAGGAAAAAGACGACGCCTTACCGAGCATCGCGGACATCGCCAAGCTTGAAGCGACGCCGGCAAACAAACTCAATTTGGGCGTCAAAGTCAAAGACGAGCCCAAGGTGACCGATGTCCTCGACACACTCGATGCCGGTGTGCCGGAAGAAGACGCTGGGCCGGCAGGCGATGTCGAACCGGACGGTGGTTATGCGAGCGTCTTGCCTGACGAGGACGAAGTGCCCCCGGAAGTGGATCCGGACATCTGTGCCGATCCTGTGCTCGTGGCGAAGCTACCTGGGATCGTCGTCGGTACGACCCTGGCTCAGATACTGAAGCTGAAGCTTGGTGATTGCGTCACCGTCACCTCTCCGACGATTGGGTACTCGTATTCGGGCGGATCGCTCAAGCCTCCGGTGGCCAAGCGTTTCCGCGTCATTGCCACGTTCTCGGCGGGGTTTGACCAGTACGACTCGAAGCTCGTTTACACGGACTTGTACGAGGCTCAGGCGTTCTACGATCAAGGCGACACGGTGACGGGCATCGAGATGACCGTCGACGACATCGACGATGCCAAGAAGATCGCGAAGCAGATCAGTGTGCAGCTCGCGAGCGGCCTGTACCACACGATGGACTGGGAAGAGCTGAACCACGGGCTGTTCACGGCGCTGCTCATCCAACAGATTCTGATGAGTGGCGTGCTCGCGCTGAGCATCATCGTCGCGGCGTTTACGGTGGTGGCGACGCTGATCATGGTCGTGCTCGACAAGACGAAAGAGATCTCCGTGCTCAAAGCAATGGGCGCGACCAATAGCCAAATCCTGCGAATCTTCCTCTATCAAGGCGGCATCATTGGATTTGGGGGGACGTCGCTCGGCCTTCTGCTCGGCGTGGTCGTCTGCAAAGGGCTGCTCGTGTACGGCTTCCCGCTCGATCCCAAGGTTTACTTCATCTCCGAACTACCTGTGCAAGTTCGCCCGATGGAATTCGGGATCACGGGCCTCATCGCGATCTTCATCTGCCTCGTGGCCACCATCATCCCGAGCGCTTATGCTGCTGGAATGAGACCCGCGGACGGGTTCCGAGCGCAGTAGGTTCCACTTGGACGAACGGTTCGTTTTAACGAACCTTCTTCCCGACAATCTTTTTCCTTCCAGTTTGTCCGGGCCATGCTAGGGTCGGACTCATGCGTAAGAATGGTTCTTCAAGAGGAGGAGGAGGCGGCTTCATGGCTCCTGGGCGCGTAACGGCAGACCAGATTCGAGAAGGTGATCCGTACGAGTTGTCGAACGGGCGCCTTGTGGAGTGTCTTCCGACGGGTGCACGAGGGGCACGAGCGAACCTCGTGGGGGCGTCGGTGCTGGACACCGATCCTGCGGTGAAGAGCGCAGCGGTCGATGCGGGGTTCTCGCCGAATCCGAAGACGATGCGTGCTCCGGACATTTCGGTGGGAGACATCCCGGACTTGCCTGGTTGGGTGCCTGGAGCTCCGCCGCTTGCGGTGGAATATGCCGACGTGGGGCAGGACGAGCCGGCGCTCAAGAAGAAGATCAAGGAATTGTTTGCCGCCGGTACGCGGTACATCTGGGTCGTACGTTTGGCGGGGCCGCGTCGCGTCGAGGTGTACGAGAACGGCGCGAAGATGCGCATCGTTGGTCACACGGATTTTCTTACTGCGCCGGGGATTTTGGAGAATCCCGTGCCGGTCGCGGCGATGTACGATCGCGAAGCCGCGCATGAAGCGACGTTGCGCAATCTGCTTCAGCGTAAGGGCTACGAGAGTCTGGCGGACGTCGAGGCAAAAGCCGCCCAAAAAGGCCACGACGAAGGTCTAGAGAAGGGCCTAGAGAAGGGCCTAGAAGTAGGAGCTCTCGAGGGCCAACGGCGCATGTTGGCGCGACAGCTTCACCGGCGCTTCGGTGAGTTTCCCGCAGCGATCACGATGCGCATCGAATCCGTGTTCTCGAT
>CAZETM010000182.1:0-14428 GCA_964514885.1 uncultured Polyangium sp.
CGGGTCGCGGTCCACGATCAAATCGCGGTCCACGGTCACCACCGGGAGCACCTTCGGGTCGCGGTCCACGATCAAATCGCGGTCCACGGTCACCACCGGGAGCACCTTCAGGTCGCGGTCCACGATCGAATCGCGGCGGCGGACGATCACCCTCGGGGCGAGCTTCACCTTCGGCCATCGGTGGACGCGGCGGGCGCGGTCCCATGGCTGATCGCGCAGCATTCGGTCCGGGACGCGGGCGCATGCCTTCTTCGGCACGAGCGCCATCGATGCGCGGCGGCCTAGGCCCACCGCCTGGCCTGGGTCCACCCGGCCAAGGTCCACCCGGCCTGGGTCCTCCAGGGCCGCGAGCACCAGGTCCGCCTGGCGGCCTGGGCGTTCCGCTTGGTCGCGGTCCTGAGCGACCAAACGTTCGTGGCACACGCGGCGCTGCGGGGGCAGCTCCTTCGCCTCCAGCCGCCGGCGCATCCGGGGCCTTTCCGGCAGCCGACGCACCTGCAACAGGCGTCGCCTCTTGCGTGGCCTCGCCGGCCGGTGCGGCTCCTTCGCCGTCAGGGGAACGTTCGCGCGTATTGGCCGAGCGGACGATCTTTCGAGTCCGCTTCTCGGGGTTGTCCCCATCGTCCTTGGTGGTCATTTCGAGGCTCCAACGTGGGCAATGGCATCGATTTCGACAGCGGCGCCCTTCGGCAACGCCGCTACTTGAACTGTCGCTCGTGCAGGCGGCAGGGATCCGACAACATGTCCGTAGATCCGATTGACGACCGCAAAATCGCCGAGGTCGACCAGGTAAATCGTTGTTCGCACGACGTCTTCCCACGTCGCGCCGGCAGCGCTCAGCACCGCCCCAAGGTTCTCGAGAACCCGCTTCGTCTGCTCTTCGATCCCTCCCGGGACAAACTCTCCGGTGGCTGGATCGATCGGAATCTGACCGCTGCAGAACACGAGGTCCCCAACGCGAACCGCTTGTGAATAAGGCCCAATCGCCGCCGGTGCTCGATCGGTCGAGATGATGGTTTTCGACATCTGCTCATCCCTCACATCGCTTCGATCAACCGAAGCTCTTGCGCCCCTCGATGGCTCGACCCAGCGTCACCTGATCTGCAAATTCCAGATCGCCCCCGTGAGGCACACCGCTCGCGATACGCGTCACTCTCACGCCGAACGGCATCAGCTCACGCGCCAGGAACAGCGCCGTCGCTTCTCCATCGACCGACGGCGGCGTCGCCACCAGCACTTCAGACACTGGAGCTTCAGGATCGAGCACGATTTTTCGCAGCGCTTCGATCGGCAAATCCTCCGAGGAGATACCGTCGAGCGGCGACAAAAGCCGTCCGAGCACGAAGTATTTTCCGCGCATCGCACCGCTTCGCTCTATCGCGAGAAGATCCTGAACCCGAGCCACGACGCACAGTAGCGCGCCATCACGTCGTTCGTCTTGGCAAACTGCACATCGCGCAGTCGCGTTCGGCTCGGCCGCTTCCGCGATGTTTCCACAACGCTCACACGGGCGCACGTGATCACGCAGTGCCGCAAGCTCCCTACCGAGTTCACGAGCAATGCTCTCGTCTGCCGTGGCGAGATAGAGCGCAAACCGCTGAGCGGTCTTCTCTCCAACGCCTGGCAAGCGAGCAAATGTCTGCACGACGCGGGAAAGCCGTTCGGGAACGGAAGCGGCGCGAGACACGTACGACGACGCGCGCATGTTGGCCACTAAGTCTGCACGCCCGGGATCTTCAGACCCCCGGTGACTTTCGAGATCTCGGCTTCGACCATCTTGTCGGCTTGTTCGAGCGCCGAGTTTGCTGCGGCCACGACCATGTCGAGCGACATCTCCATGCCCTCGGCGGCGAGAAATTCCGGGTCGATCGTGATCTTCCGGATCTTGCCTTCACAAGTAACCGTCACCGCGACCTTGTCCGAGCCGGCAGTTGCCGTGATCTCGTGGTCTTTGATGCCTTTTTTGACATCGTCGATTTTGCGCTGCATCCGGGCCGCTTGGCGGACCAGCTCGTTCATTCCACCGCGAAATTGCATGAAGCGCCGTGTATGCCGTGAACTTGGTCCGTCCGCAAGGTCGGATCCGACTAGCCGATGCCGTTCCTTGCTGCCCACGCCCGCCGTCCGTCAGCCCGCGCTCCCAGGGCGACGCGCGCGCGCCAATCTGCTAGCGAACTCCCGCATGAGCTACGTCGTCCTCGCGCGCAAATATCGGCCGCAATCGTTCGAGGATCTCGTCGGACAGGGTCACGTCTCCACCACACTGGCCAACGCGATCGCGAAGGACCGTGTTGCGCACGCCTTTCTGTTCACCGGCGTTCGCGGCGTAGGCAAAACGACCAGTGCCCGCCTCCTCGCCAAGTCCCTCAATTGCGAAAAAGGCCCCACGGCCATCCCGTGCCAAGTCTGCTCGCAGTGTCGCGAGATCACTGTCGGCAACGACGTCGACGTTCAAGAGATCGACGGCGCCAGTTACACGGGCGTCGATGACGTCCGCAGACTCCAAGAAAGCATGCCGTATCGGCCTTCGCGGGACCGATTCAAAATCTTCGTCGTCGACGAAGTTCACATGCTCTCGAACAACGCCTGGAACGCCTTCCTCAAAACCCTCGAGGAACCGCCGCCCCATGTGAAGTTCATCTTCGCCACGACCGAAGTTCACAAAATCCCCGTCACCATCCTCAGTCGCTGCCAACGTTACGACTTCAAACTAATCAGCGTGCAGTCCATCGTTGCGCGCCTCAAGTACGTGCTCGAGCAGGAACGCGTTCCTTTCGAAGATGCAGCGCTCTCCGTCATCGCTCGCGAAGCCGCAGGCAGCATGCGCGATGGCATGAGCCTTCTCGATCAAGTGCTCGCGTGGGTCGGCATCGATGGCGACAAACTCACCGCTGAAGGCGTTGCACAAGTTCTCGGTGTTGCTGATCGATCCGTGCTCCACGGCCTTGCTGCATCGCTCGTCGATGGTGATGCACAAGCGTGTCTGAAGACGATCAACGACCTCGCACAACAAGGCTTCGATCTTCCGCACGTAGCTCGCGACTTCCTCGCGCATCTTCGTGATCTCGTGGTCGCCAAGGTCTCTGCTAATCCAGCCGGACTACTCGATCTCGCCGACAGCGAAGCCGCCGATGTCCTCGCTCTTGCCGGTCGTGCCGATGCCGATGATCTGACGCGATTGCATCAAGGTTTCTCGCGATCGTTCGACGACATCGTGCGTAGTGGACAACCGCGCTCCGCATTTGAAATGGCGCTCGTACGCCTCGCTCGAAGGCCGCCACTTCTTCCCGTCGACGAGCTGATCAGGCGCATCACCGATCTCGAACGCCGCTTGCTCCAAGCTGGTGGTGGCTCGGCTCCCGCTGCACCTGGTGGAGCGTCTCCCAATCGTGGTGGTCCTGCGCCGAGTGGTGGTGCTCCTCCGATGCGTCGCATGTCGGCTGAACAGCCCCCGACGTCTTCATCGAGTGCGTCCAACGTCGCCACATTTTCTGCGCCTTCTCCTTCGACAAACCCCGTCCCAGCTCCTTCATTTTCCGCACAACCCGCCCCTCAACGTCCCCGGACGAACGTTCCTACGTCCTCAAACAGTTTTCCTTCGAGCACGTCGACAAACGTCATCACGCCAGGTGTCGCTCCGACCACGCGAGCTGTCGGAAACACGAACCTCGGAGCGTTTCGCGAGGTGCTCCAACTCGTACGTGACAAACGTCCCGCGCTCGCGTCCGTCCTCGAACACGCCGTGCTTCTGCACATCGGCCCCGATCGCCTCACGCTCGGTTTCGAAGGCGACACGTTTCTGTCCAAGCAAGCGCAGGAACCGCTCGCGCAAGACATTCTCATCACAGCGCTGGCCACGCACTTCGGCGGACGACCCGACGTCACCTTCGAGTCCGTCGCGCCCATGAGCGGCCTCGCCACCATCGCGCAACTCGACAGTGCTGAACGTAAATCCAAGCTCGAATTAGCTCGTCGCGCGGTGGCCAATCACCCGCTCGTCACTGCGGCTATCGAGCTGCTCGGGGCGGAGCTTCGTGACGTGCGTCTTGCCCAGGACGACGGCAGCGACTTCGGTCCATCGCGCTGACCTTGCTCGCGTAACAACGCCGCTTGACGCAGCTCGGGCTGGCCCTTTCGATTCACCTGCATGCTTGCACCTCGTTTCGCTCTTTCCGTCGCTGTGGCGATGGTTGGTTTGTCCTGCCTTGCCCCCGGTTTGTCCTTCGCAAATGGCCGGTTTCCCATCGCCGATCAACTCGTCGTCGATCCCAACGACCCTGCGCACATCGTCCTGCGCACCACGTACGGCGTTCTTCAAAGCGCTGACGCTGGAGGAACGTGGGGCTGGGTATGTGAAGACGCCGTTGGTTATGGCGGCACTCAAGATCCAGCCATCGGCGTCATGGCTGATGGCACCGTGCTCGCGGGCATCTTCGAAGGCCTGAGCATCACGCACGATCGCGGTTGCTCGTGGGCGTTTGCCGTTGCCCCGCTCGCCGACGAATACGTCATCGACGTGTCGGTTCATCGCGACGAACCCTCACGCGCCGTCGCCATCACCTCGACCGGAATGGGCACGGGCTTCCACGTCATTCTTGCGGAAACGAACGACAACGGCGTCACGTGGTCTCAAGCGGGCACCGCGATCACGAACGACATGATTGCGCTCACTGTGGACGTTGCTCCTTCCAACACCGACCGCGTGTACGTCAGTGGTCTCGTCGGCAAAGACTATGCACCCGCCATCGAACGCACCGACGATCGCGGCGTCACGTGGACGCGTACGGTCCTCGATCCCGCGTACGTCAAGGATGTCCCGTTCCTCGCCGCGATTGACCCGACAAACCCTGATCGTGTCTACCTTCGTTTGAGCGGTACCGACACAGATCGACTTCTCGTGAGCGACGACGGCGGTTTGACCTTCACCGAAGTGCTCACCGTGGCTGGCGACTTGCTCGGGTTCGCTCTTTCACCCGACGGGACGCGCGTAGCGATTGGCAGTCCTGCGGAAGGCATCCATCTGGCAACTGCGGCCGATCTCGCGTTTCAAAAGGTCAACGAGCTTCAATCGAGATGCCTCACGTGGACGTCCGCGGGCCTGTATTCATGCGCGAACGAGTTCGTCGACAAGTTCACCGTCGGTTTGTCCAAAGACGATGGGAAAACATTTTCGGGCATCTACAAGCTTGCGGAGATCTGCCCCGCCGTCTGTCCCGTTGGAGCACCAACGAATGGCGAATGCGCAGCAGCTTGGGCGCCTCTCGCCGCGACACTTGGCGTCGATCAATCCGTCTGCAGCAACAGTGGCTCATCGAGCAGCGGAACTCCTCCACCACAACTCATAGCCGGCGGAGGTTGTGCGTGCAGCATCGCTACATCGTCCGGACAAACAGCAGCCGGCGTGCTTGCCGCAAGCGCGCTCGTTGCTCTGCTTCGTCGCCGACGCCAGCGCCGATCGCGCTGAGCGTTCGCTATGCGCGTAGAGGGCTCGCTGCTACGCTCGCACCATGATCAGCGTTGGACAATCTGCTCCTGCTTTTGATGCTCCCGCGACGACGGGCCAGCAAGTCAGCCTGGCGAGCCTGAAAGGCAAACTCGTCGTGCTGTACTTCTTCCCCAAAGCATTCACCTCTGGGTGAACGGTCGAGGCGTCGCGGTTTCGCGACGCATACAAAGAAATCGTCGCGCTGGGCGGCGAGGTTGTCGGCGTGTCCACGGACAAACACGGCACGCAATGCGACTTCGCGAAATCGCTCAACGTCGAATTTCCGATGATTGGTGACGCGGACAAACGCATCGCCAAAGCCTACGGCGTCTTGTGGCCCATCATCGGACTCGACCGCCGCATCACCTTCGTCATCGACGGCGAAGGCATCGTGCGGGGCGTCTTCAACTACGAACTCATCCCGCACAAACACGTCGACGAAGCTCTCGTTCTACTCCGCGACCTGGCGAGCAAACACAAAAGCTGAAGCGGTTTGTCTGGGCTTTGTCTTGCCTGACTGTTTGTCCAGCCAGACCTTACGCACCCACTGCCGCACGCACGCTTTCGTGCACGATCCCGAGCAGCTCTTCCAGATCCTCATCCGCGATGTTCACCGGCGGCGCGACATACACCACGTCTCCGAGCGGCCTGAGATACGCCCCACGCTTGCGCGCTTCCGCGTACACGCGCCATCCAAGCTGACCCAAGTAGCCCGCGTCGCCTGACATATCGAGCGCTCCGATCATGCCCAGCGACCTGCTTCGCACGACGCCCGGCAACTCCCGCATCGCTTCGAATGCTTGCGCGATCCGCGCTGCCTTGGGCGCTGCACTTTCCACGATCCGTTCGTCTCGAAAAACCGCGAGCACTTCGCGTGCAACGGCTGCTCCCAGCGGGTTTCCGCAAAACGAATGCCCATGATGAAACGCGCGTTCGGGCGCGCCGAGAAACGAATCGAACACCCGCTTGTTCGTCAGTGTCGCCGACATCGGCAACACGCCTCCGGTGAACCCTTTCGCCAAACACATGATGTCCGGCGAGACGCCTGCTTGGTCACACGCCCACATCGATCCGGTGCGTCCGTAGCCCGTGAACACTTCGTCGATCACGAGCAGCACGTCGTAACGATCGCACAGCGCGCGTGCGTGCCGCAGATACGCCGCGTCGTACATCCGCATGCCTGCTGCGCCTTGCACGAGCGGCTCGAGCACCACACCGGCGATCGTGTCGTGTCCTTCGCGCAGCATCTGTTCGAGCGTTTCGAAAGCACGCGCGTAACTTTCACGGTCCGATGACTCGCTTCGTCCAGGCGGTGGCACGAAGATGCAATCGAGCAGCACGCCTGCAAACGGTCGGCGAAATATCTCGACCCCACACAAGCTCGACGCTCCCACCGTCTCGCCGTGAAACGCTCCATCGAACGCTACGAATCGTTTGCGCTCCAAGCGTCCTTCGTTGTGCCAAAGCTTCAGTGCCAGCTTCAACGCCGCTTCGACTGCCGTCGATCCGTTGTCGCTGAAGAACACTTTTTCGAGGCCCTTCGGAGCTACCTGAACGACCTCTTCCGCCAGGCGTGCAGCGCTCTCGTGCGTCACCCCCGCGAGCGACGTGTGACACAGCTTCTGCGCTTGTTGCGTCAGTGCTTGCACCAGCCGCGGATGGTTGTGTCCCAGCGTCGCGACCCACCAGCTCGAGTTTCCATCGAGGTAGTTTGTCCCGTCCACATCGTAGAGCCGCGCACCCAACGCGCGATCGATCACCAGCGGATCCACCTCCGCCACGTACCGATCCATCGAAGTGTACGGATGCCAAACGTACGCCTTGTCGACGCGCACGATGTCCGCTCGATTCATCGTCTGCTCATTGCCTTTCATCCGGAACTCTTGCTGGTGATGGCCCGTCTCAATTCGGCGGGCATCGGCGGTAGCGAACTTGTGCGCATCGAGTCAGGCGGAATCGAACGACGCGTAGTCGAAGGCTCGCCGTGTTGAGGCAAGAAGATACGAACTTCCGTACCTGCTCCCTCGTCGCTGATGATCTGTAGTTTGCCCCCGTGCGCGTTCACGATGCGCACGACGATCGCGAGGCCCAAACCCGTGCCTGTGGCGCGCGTCGTGAAGAACGGATCGAACACCCGATCGCGCACTGCCGTGTCCATTCCTTCGCCTGTATCGACAAAGGAAACTTGGACACCCGACACGCCCTCTTCCACGTGCGGCTTTAGCGACACCGTCAGTGATCCACCCGTCGGCATCGCCTGCATCGCGTTGTTCACGATGTTCTCGAACACCTGTCGAAGCAGCATCGGATCGGCTTGGATTTTGTCGGTCAGCTCTGGCTCGACGAGCGACACGTTCAGTTCGGTTTTCCCCTGCGTGAGCATCAACGTGCGCTCGACGATCTCACCCACGGAAACGGTTTGTCGGTTGCAACGTACGGGACGCGTGTACACGAGCAGATCGCCGACGAGACGATTCAATCTGAGCGACTCTTCGTCGAGAATTCCGAGCAGTGTTTGTCGGTCGTCCTCGGCCAGTCCTTCGCGGCGCAACGTCGCGACCGCGTTGGTGATGATCGCGAGTGGATTGCGCACCTCGTGAGCGATCACCGCAGACAGCTCACCGACTGCTGCGAGTTGTTCCTTGCGAACGATTTCCGCTTGGGCTGCGCGCAGCTCTGCGTACGACTTCGCAAGCTCGGCAGATCGTTTCTTGTGTTCGGCTGCGCGCTCTTCGAGTCGCAGACGCAAAGCGGCGTAACGCGACAGGAGCGACATCACCACGCCCATCACGAAAGCCGCGTATCCAAAGGAGATCGTCAAAGGTTTGTCCTGACCAGTCAATCCGCCAAACGCGTCGTACAGCGCGCTCATGAACAGAGCAGCGGCTCCCCACATCGACGGAAGCAAATCCCTTCGACCTCGTAGGGCCGATCGAACGAACACGGCGATCGCGAACGATGCTGCGGCCAGTACGAACACCGACACCAGAGTGCCGAGCGGGCGTGTGTGCACGGCCATCTCATGAATGCGCAAACCGAACAGTTCGATGGGTGCATCGATCAGTCGTGCTTCGTGTAGCTCGATGTCGACGGTGCTCGCGGTGCCCAAGACAAACGCGATTCCGTACGTGAAAAGCAGTGGTTTTCTGCGCAGTCGAACTTGTGCGAGCTGCGAGACGACGTGCACCAGACATGCTGCTGCGATCGCGCGACCGCTTTCCGTGAGCGCGAGGGCCATGTGCACGCCGAGCGGTGATTGCGTCAGTTGCAGCGCTGCCGCGCCGCCCGTGTGCACGCTCAACGTCGTACAAAATATGCCGAACAGTAGGAACTCGGATTCCCGATTTCGTCCTCGTCGAGACGACAAGCAGAACGCGGTGATCGCGACATACGCGACCACCCATGCGCTCAAAAATCCCGCGATCGAGTGCGCGTGCACGGTCAGGTGCTTCCCTGTTTTGCGAGCGTTTTCCCGGCCGCCACCTTCACGGAAACCTCATGAAATCGCTCGATTCTGCGGCAGAGCATGCGCGCCGGGGCTTGGCCAGACAAGCGAATTGTTCCCCTTCGAGCGGTGTTGACCCGCGATGCACATCGCATCACGCTCGCATCGTGCCTCAACGAAAACGTTACCTTTTTGTGTGCGTAAATCGCCGTCCCGACGGCACTCCAAAGGGCTCGTGTGCCGCACGCGGATCCGTGGAAGTTCACGCCGCGCTCAAGGCCGAGCTTCAAACGCGAGGCCTGGCAAAAGCCGAAGTACGCGCCTGTACTTCGAGTTGCCTCGACGTGTGCTGGGCTGGCGCGGTGATCGCTGTCGAACCGGACGGATATTTCTACGGACGCGTCACGATCGCGGACGTGCCGCGTATCGCGGATGCGTTTGCCCGAGGTGAGCGAGTCGAGGAACTTGTTTTGACCTCAAACGATTTCGACGAGCCGAAGTCGTCATCAACAACGTAGGGCGAGCATTTATGGCGGGATTCGAGTTCTGGGAGACGATGGCGGGCGCGTATCACTTGGTGGACAAACCCCACGACGAACGACCCATGTCGTTCACGGTCGTTGCGCGTAGCGCGCCGCTGCTTCGTTTTTTGCGTCGCCCAGAAGTCGAGATCGAAGGAGAAGTATTTGCTCCGGGCCTAGCGAATCATCGCCATCTGCGAGGCACACTCGGCATGGATCTGTTGCGTACGGGCACGTTGTCGTACGAGTTCCGGTTTGTCGGGGACGATGACAAACCGTATGTGTTCCAAGGAAAAAAGAACGTTTCAGCGCTGGCGCTGCTGGAGACGATGACGCTGCTTCCGGGCTCGATTCGCGACGAGTTTGGGTCGGAAGTCGCGGTGGCTTTGCTCCGATTCGACGCGCGCAGCGACTTGTTCACGTTTTTGAAGAGTTTCCGGCTTCAGACAATTTGACAATCTACTCAGACAGCCTGGACAATATCCCTAGGCGTGTGACATCTTGTCTGGATGGCTGACGAGTTGTCTAACGCGTCCACTCCGACCCCTTCTGACGTTGCGCCTGGTGCGGTGGCTGATGCTCCGACCGTACTGGTGGTCGATGACGAGCCGTCGAACTTGGCTTCGATCGAGAAGATTTTTCAGCGCGATGGATTGCGTGTGCTCACGGCGGCGAGTGCTCGGGCGGCGCTTGATTTATTGCGTACGCATCGCGTCGAGGTTGTCCTGACCGACCTGATGATGCCTGGGACGAGCGGCATTGAATTGCTTCGAGCGATCAAGCAGCTTTCGCCTGATACTGAGGTCGTGCTCATGACGGCATTTGGCACTGTGGAAACGGCGGTGCAGGCGATGCGCGAGGGCGCGTATGATTTCGTCGAAAAGCCTTTGAAGCGCATGACGATCATCAAGAGCGTGCGGAAGGCGGCTGAACGGCGATCGCTCGTGGCGGAGAATCGATCATTACGCAAAGAATTGTCATTGCTGACGAAACGCGAAATCATTGGCTCGAGCCCCGTGCTTCGTCGCATTCTTGATTTGTCTGGTCAAGCTGCGCCATCGACGGCGACGGTGCTGGTGCTTGGTGAAAGCGGAACCGGCAAAGAATTGATTGCGCGGTACATTCACGATCACAGTGCGCGCAAGTTCAATGCGTTTGTCGCGGTCAATTGTTCGGCCATTCCCGAAACGATTCTCGAAGCCGAGTTATTCGGTCACGAGCGAGGTGCATTTACGGGCGCATTTGCTCGTCGCGAGGGGCGATTTGCCAAGGCTTCCGGGGGCACCTTATTTCTTGACGAAATCGGAGAACTCACGCCGTCCGTTCAAGTAAAGCTTTTGCGTGTTCTTCAGGAAGGCGAATACGAGCCCATTGGTGGCGATACCGTCCGGGCCGATGTACGAATCGTGGCCGCGACCAATAAGGATCTTCGGGCTGAGATTGCGGCGGGACGTTTTCGCGAGGATTTGTTCTACCGCTTGAACGTGATTCCTATCACCGTGCCTCCGCTTCGGGCGCGTCGTGAGGATATTCCGTTGCTTGTGGATCATTTTCTCGGCGTTTACTGCGCCAAGAACAATCGCGAGCGGCTCCTTTGTCCTCGTGACGTCTTGGCACGGCTGTCGGAGTATTCTTTTCCTGGAAACGTGCGCGAGCTCGAGAATATTGTGGAGCGTGCGGCTGTTTTATGCCGAGGTGACAAGCTTTCGCTCGACGATTTGCCGGAGTCCATTCGAGAAAGCGGCGAAGCTGCTCCGGGGCCGATTACGTTTTCCGTTGGCACGCCTCTCGATGAAGTCGAAAGGCGGCTCATTCGGGAAACTTTGCGTTATGCCCGTAACGACAAGGCGGTTGCTGCACAGCTTTTGGGCATTTCGACACGCACGATCTATCGCAAGCTCGGCGAAATTGAAACGTGAGCGGATTGTCGCTCCCTCCCCTTCGCGCCCCCGAAAATTCGGTTGTCAATTTGGCAAGGCCCGCCGCCCCGAGAAGTCGCCCAGCGCCACCTTGTCGATCCAGGCGTTTTCAACCAAAAAACTGCCCCTAAAACCCCACTCGTGCAGGCTGGCACGAATTTGGCATCCAGCTCAATGGCCCCATGGGACTCGACGCAATCCTCAAACGATACTTTCCTATCGTGATCTGCCTTCTCATTGCGAGCGCCGGATATTTTCAGGCGTCTGGTATGGGACAGCTCGTTGCAGGAAGCGTCTTGCTCGACCCTTCCGCTTTGCCGCCGCCGCCGCCAGCGCCTAAGACTGGCGGTGCTCACTCTCCGTCCGGCCTTGAGCGATCATCGAATGCGGCGCCCATTTTGGCGCGTAATCCATTCGATTCCGTTACGGGCCCGCTCGATGGGTCGAGTCAATCCGTTGCATTGCCGACGACGGAAGCGGCGCCGGTCGATACGAGCAATCCCTACAATGATCCGCATTGTGACATTGCAAAGTGTCTGCTGATCACGCAATCTGATGATCCGGATTGGTCCTTCGCCTCGATTGCGGGAGCCGATGGAAAATCGCAACTTCGCCGTCGAGGTGACGAAGTTGGTGGTCATACGATATATTGGATTGGCTGGGATCGCGTGTGGCTGACTCAAGGCAGCTCGCGATGCCAAATGACGGTGCATGGTGAAAAGGCGAAACTCGCTGCGGCGGCGGCTCCTGCACCAGCCGAAGCACCTCCGTCGACGAAAAAGGGCAAGGGCAGCAAGGTTCCGGCTGATATTGCGTCGAGGATTCATAAGATCAGCGAAACGCAATTCGATATCGAGCGTTCGGTCGTCGATCAGGTTCTGGAAAACCAAGCCGAGCTAATGAAGTCGGTGCGTATCGTGCCGGAAAAGGACGGCGACAAGGTCGCGGGAATTCGTCTTTTCGGCGTTCGCCCCGATTCGCTGCTCGGCACCTTGGGACTCGAAAATGGTGATCGTCTGCAAAGCATCAACGGATTCGAGATGAGCGATCCACAAAAGGCGCTCGAGGCGTATGCGCGACTGCGTAGCGCGGACAAACTCCAGGTGACCGTCAATCGTCGCGGCAAACCGATGAACATCGATTTTAGCATCAAGTGAATTAGACACGGACAATTCGGGAGATCGATCCATGGCGAAAATTAAACTGCCTTCCTTCGATGACGGAACCCTCCTGCAGCGAACGCTCCTGTATATGGTCACGTTCGTCTTGGGCTCGGCTGGTTTCCTGGCCATTGCAAGTTTCATGGTCGTATGGGCAGCCAAATCGATCATCCCGGCGCGCGGCACGGAATCACCGGCGTCGGCAACGGAGAAGGTTGCCGAGTTAAACTCGGGCCAACCCTCGGGCAAGGTATCGCGCCCCAAAAAGGGTAGAACCATCACGCCTGCAGACGATGTTCAAGCAGTGGAAGAACATCGTTGATTGATACGAGTAATCGAGAATAATTGGCACAACCAGCGCGAAGAATATGAATATGCGTGAATATCGTGGCCATCGGAAGTTTGGTTTGGCGCTTGCTGCTCTTCTCGGCGCATCCTTGCCTCTTAATGCCGTGGCTCAGACGCCCGGGCCGCGAGGTGCTCCGGTCCTCAAAACGCCCGCAGCGCGTGTGCCCGCAGCACCCGCACCGGCGGCGGCTGATGGCGGCGCGGCCAAACCGAGTGCGCCGCCCGGATTTCCGCCCGGCCCGACACCTGGTGCGCCCAATCCTTTCGGATCTGCCCCCGTCATTGGTGAAGATCCCATGTCGGGCGTCAAGCAAGGGCCGAAGGAAATCGAGTTTCGCCCGAAAAACCCCGGCTTCATGGTTTCCTTCAATTTGGAAGAAGCCGACCTGAACGAGCTGGTCAAGGCCATCAGCAACATCACCGGACGTCGTTTCATTTATGGCGGCAAGGTGCGGCAAATCAAGGCCACGGTTTATTCGCCGGACAAAGTCACGATTGCCGAGGCTTACAGCGCATTCTTGTCGATTCTCGAGACGAACGGTCTTACGGTCATTCCGCATGGCCGATTCCTGAAAATCATTGAATCCCCTGGAGTCGTCAGCCAAACGACGCCCATCTATGGTCAGGGCAATCCCGTTCCCAATGAAGATCGTTTCGTGACGCGTCTATATCGCGTCTCCAACGTCGACGCGACCGAGGCGGCCAATGTGCTCGCCAAGTTCAAGTCCAAAGACGGCGATATCACTGTCCATGGTGGCGGTTCATTGCTCATCATGACCGATACTGGCTCCAACGTACAGCGCATGATGCGCATTCTCGAAGATGTCGATGTCGGTGGTGCTGGCGATCAAATCTGGTTCGAAACGATTCATTATGCTGGCGCGGCCGACGTTGCGGCCAAACTCGGCGAAATCCTCGATTTGCGCACGAGCAATGGCAAAGGCGGCAAAGGCGCTGTCGGTGGAGGAGGCGCTGGTGCACGGATCCTCGCCGACGATCGCACGAATTCGCTGGTCATTACCGCCAATGGTGGCGATTACCTGCGCCTGCTCGAGCTGATCAAGCGTATGGACGTCCCGCAATCCGGCGACGGCCAAATGCATGTTTTGCCGCTGCAGCACGCAGGATGCAAAGATCTCTCTGGTACGCTCAATCAATTGTTGGGCGGAAGTGGCGGCGGTGGAGGAGGCGGCGCAGCCGGTGGGCGACGGGCCGGCGGCGGCGCGCCGCCCGTACCCGGATCGACCGACGACATTTTCGAGGGGCAAGTCAAAATCACCTGTGACGAGGGCTCGAACAAACTCGTCGTTACGTCCTCGCTTCGCGATTACGCGGCTCTGCGTAGCGTGATCGATCAGCTCGATCAGCCTCGCCGCCAAGTATTCATCGAAGCCGTCATCATGGACGTCAACGTGGATCGCACCAATGACGTCGGCTTCAAGTGGCATGCAGGTTTGCCTGTTGAAACCAATATCGACGGGACGACATCTCCCGGGCTCATTTATGGCGGTAATGGCGTGCTCGATTCGATCGGCGCTCCCATCTCCGCG
>CAZETM010000183.1:0-14419 GCA_964514885.1 uncultured Polyangium sp.
GTCTGGCTGAACAACACGTGTGATCGAGCGACCGTCAACGTCGGACCGCACTTCGTCCACGCACCACCCGCGGGCTTCAACGCCATTCAATAACGCTCACCCCTTCTCCCTCCCCGCGGCATCCCCACCTCCGATCCGCATCCCGCCTGATAACTCGTCAATGACGCGCGCACGCGCTGCCCCCACCCTGTTCGTCCCTCCGACAAACTTGTTTCCAACTTTTCCCCTTGCATCGCGTATCCGCTGCTGTAGACTCGATCCTCCATGGATCCCAAGCACGACAGTGGCCGCATGGCGCTTGCTCCGGGGGCCGCGACAAACGCGCCAAACTACGCATTTCCCACGCAGTCTACGAGTGAAGGCCAGCCGAGTCCTTTTCCACGCGTCGATGACCACATCGTTCAGCCCGAAGTCTCGCGCGACCAGGTGATTTGCGGGCGCAAAGTCGTCGCCATGCCGGCCAATCCGCCGCATGCGGATACGCAGGTCCAGGTCGATTTCGTCATCATGCCCCACGTTCGAGAAGGATACGTCGCTTCGGCAGATTTACTGACGCGCGTTTCCGACAAGTCCAACTTCGCCACCGATGTCGGCATTCGCAAAGAGGGCATCGATCCGAAAACGGACGCGCGTTATTTGGAAGAATTGTCCTTCGAAATCGTCAACGAACAATCGTTGTCCGACGTGACGGACAAAGCGCGCGAATTGATGAAACGAGGCGTACGCCGAGTGTTTGCGATTTTCGTAAAGACAGGCGAGATCAGCGAATGGTCCAAAACGAAAAACGAATTCGTTGCCCTACCCAAAGACAGCGTCGTCGAAGATCCCTTGTTTATTCGTCCCCTTGCCGCGCAGGCACTCATCGATCGCGCATTGGCCAGCGCCGAAGTCGTCCGAGCGCTCGACCAGCAAGGCAATCCAGAGATCGCCAAGATCGAACAACGAGGGCACGAAGAAGGCGTCAAGGAGGGGCACAAAAAAGGCCTTGACGAAGGACACAAAAAAGGTCTCGATGAAGCGCTCGGCATGAGCCGCAACATGCTCGTGCGCTGGGCACGAATGCGCTTCGGCGAACTTCCCGCCTCAATTTTGAATCGTATTCACTCGGCCGATGCCCAAGCGTTGACCGCGTGGGCCGACAAGATCGAACAAGCGCCGTCACTGAACGACGTGTTCGATCCGTAAAACAAGAGATTCACCCCTTCTTCCTCGGCCGCGGCATCCCATACTCCGATAACCTCCCCACCAACGTCCGCCGCGAAATCCCCAACCTCGCCGCCGCGTGCGTCTGATTCCCTCCACAAGCATCCAGCGCCTCGTCAATCCGCCGCCGCTCGATCTCGGCCAATGCCGACCCCACTTCACGCACCCCCGAAATGGGAGGCGAAACGCTCGCATGCCCCGCGATTCGCGTCGGCAAATGCTCAGGTAAAACCATTTCACCCTCGCACACCGCTGCCGCGTGATCCATCGCGTTCCGAAGTTCCCGCAAGTTCCCCGGGAATCCATATCCCACCAGCTTCGATAACGCGCCCGATGAAACCACCGGCGGCGTTTTACCCAACTTCCGAAACGCGCTCGCTAGAAACGCTTCCGCAAGCCGCGGGATCTCTTCGATACGATCTCGTAATGGCGGAATAGCAAGCGTCACTGTATTGATCCGGAAAAGAAGATCCTGTCGAAATGCCCCGCGGGAAACGTCCGCTTCCAGGTCCCGGTTCGTCGCCGAAAGAAACCGCACGTCAATCGGCCGCGCCATACGCGCCCCAATACGCATTACCTCGCGCTGCTCGAGCACCCGCAAAAGACGCGCTTGCGCTCCCACCGGCATCTCACCGATTTCGTCCAGCAACAAAGTACCGCCCTCCGCTGCCTCGAAAATGCCCGGTCGAGCTTGCACCGCTCCCGTAAACGAGCCTCGCTCATGACCAAAAAGCTCCGCTTCCAGCAGCGACTCAGGCAACGCCGCGCAATTCAACGTCACCAACGGACGCGATGCGCGTGGCGAATTCTCGTGAATGAACCGCGCCAGCACCTCTTTGCCCACGCCCGTTTCGCCAAGCAAAAGAACACTGCAATCACTCTGCGCGACCTTCTGCGCACGCCCGTATAAAACACGCATCACGGCAGACTCGACCACGGGCCCGGCGCCCATCGTCGTCCCAGTCCCTGCTCGATATCGACGCAACGTCACCGCAACCGCGCCAATCATCATCGATTCGTCGACCGGCCACGTCACCAGCTCCCCAGCACGTTGTCGCAATGCCGGTGTTTCGATCGGCAACGAAGTCGTTCGCGGTTGTTTTCGCCAATGCACCCCATTGGCACTCCCCAAGTCTTCGATCCGGATCACCGCGCCCAGATGCACCACAGCATGCCGCCGCGATACCGACACGTCTTCAATGCGAATGTCCACATCTGCCGCCCGCCCCACGGTGAGCCTACCCGACGGCGGCAATGGAATTGCTCGCACTCCATCCGATCCGTGAACCAATAGTTCAAACGTTACGCCTTAGTCCACGCATTCTGAAATCATGCCCGACCGTATGCACAGGCGAGTCCAAAGGTCCAATTTTCGGCATTGATTCGGTCATCAAAGCGCCGCCCAACCCCCTGCGATACCTCGATCGTCGCTTCCCCAAGTAACGCAGACACCTACCGGAGCATCGACCGTCGCTTCCCTAAGTAACGTAGACCCCTCATCCGAGCCTCGGCCGTTGCTCGATGAACCCACGCCGTGCCCTCTGCAATGCCGCCACCGTCGCTTGGGTAACCAATCAACAAGCGTGCGAGCGGGTCGAGCGTCGCTTGATCAACGAAAACCTACCCCCACAAACGCCCCCAGCAGCTCCAGCCCCGCCGATTGGCTCTTCTCTGGGTGGAATTGCACCGCTACCACGTTTTCTCTCGCTATCGCAGCCGTCACCCGATTGCTCCCGTGCGTCACCGTGGCCATCACCATCGACCGTTCAATGACGGTGAAACGAGGCATCAGAACGTGCTCTGCTCGTTGTCCATGCCGCCTACCGGGATGCGACTTTCCACCGCCGATATCGAGTGCGTCAGGTCATCGAAGACCCGCCCAATGTGACGAGGCGTAAGACATCGCAAGCGACCCGAAACCTTCGTTTACCGGGCTGATCACAATGAAGCCTGTTGCAACGGCGAGGTTTTTCGTGCCTCCTGCCTGGTCGAACAAGGGCGGCGCGTCGGTTCTGGCAATACGAATCACGAGGGCACCGTCTTGACAATCCACCGGGGCCAAAATGGATCGGTTCCTCCGAGGACTTGACGCAAACGCGCATCAATTTCCTCTTTCGTCCGCAATCCCTCGCGATTCGTCGAATCTTCGCCGCGCAAGAACCGCCGTGCTGCATCGATCGCTTCCTCCGCTTCGACAGAACGCGCTTGCTCGAGCCCGAAAATGGGTGACGTGAGCCAACCGACGACGTCGCCGTATTTGTTGAACGGCACGTTGTCGATATGCAGGCCATCGTCAAGCTCGAAATGAAATAGCCGGTCGCGCGTGTCGTCGAATTGGTTTTCGACGGACGCGAGCACGAGCGGTGCATGGGTACTGACGATGATTTGGTGTTCGTCTCCCAACGAGCCGGCGACATGCATCAATGCCGGAAGCAGCCGCCTTTGCCATTGCGGATGTAAATGCGTCTCGGGTTCGTCGAACAGGATCACCAGTCGTTTTTCTGCTGGTTGTCGCAAAGCAGCCGAGGCGTTTCGATGGCCTTGCCACGCCCAGACCAGCAGGTACGAAAGCGCAAGAACTCTTTTCATGGCTGCGGACGCGAGCATTACGGGCGTCACGCCATAAGAAAGCTTCAGGGTAGGGTGCTCGCGCGCATCTTCGCGATCGAGCATGTATGGGGACAGAACGTCGCCAATCTCGAGCTGCTCCCGCGAGCTAGGCGAAAGCCGACGGAGCACATCCTGCAACAGCTCGTATTCGAGGTTCTTCTTTTGCTGCCAGGTAACCCAATCTTCGATGAGCCCTCGACAAATGGTTTTTCCGTCCGACGATTGATACGAATTCCATACTTCGTCCGGCCCCAAATGCAGAGCGTCGGGGCGATTCGGATCATCCACCTGTTTGACCTTGCTCCGCCGCCAATAATGTTGGGCGGGATCCCACAAAGAGAAGCGGCCATCGACTCGAAAATACAAGACGAGACCAGGCATGGCCGGTCGTCCACCGCCGATGACCCAGCTCGAAGTATCGTGATCGTAATGCGCATCCACGGAACAATCCGTGGTTTTCCCTTCGACAATGGCATTCAACTTCGCTGGATATTCGCGCGAGCTGGTCTGTCGGGGCCAAGCTGCGCGACCCGGCCAGGTGCCCGTGAGTGTCCACCACGCGACGTCGAGAACGAAGCTTTTCCCCAAACCGTTGTCCCCGGTAAGCAAGTTCAAACGTGAGCCGAAGTCGATTGGACCAATATGGTCCATTGGGCCGACGTGATTCATTTCGAGTCGCTTCAACATGGTTCGTGCGAGTCCCCCGGCGACCAGTCGACCTTATGCAATCCCAGGAAATTCTCGACGATCAGTCTCATGGTTTCGTCCCGCAATCCGCCATCTACACCGACCCTGCCGATGGAGCAAGAATTTTGCCACGGACTCGTCGCGGGACGGAGCGCCCGCAAAAAACACGATCCCTTTCGGAACCGTCGCTTGCCCTGTCGCGCCCGCCTTTTTCGTTTTAACGGGCCGATCTGGAATCACCGCGTGAATCTCCGCTTCGCAGAATCCCTCGACCTTGTACGATCGTTTTAGATTCATCAGTTCGGTGTGCACGACTTTGCCGAGCGCTGTGCGCACGCGCGACAACACTTTGACTTTCGCGCCCGTTTCCCGACCCGCAGTCACCGCAGCTTCGAGCGTATCGGCTTCCGACGCAATCTCGACGGCACACGCATCCGCAATGGTTTTCGACAACTTGGGATGAATCCCCGCGCCGAGCAGCGTCACGAGTATCCTCATGCGCTCGGGTTGTTCGCTCGTATCGCCGTGTATGCTGAGAGATCGAGCACTCCCGAAGCGCAAATCAACGAAGTTGCGGAGTAGGATGAGCCCAACGCTGTGCGACCAGGCGCATGCCGTCAGCGCGTATGCCGTTCCAGGCCAGGATCACGTCCTTCCAGCGCGCGACGCTGGGTCGCACCGACCCGAAACATGGGTCGCACCGACCCGAAACATGGGTCGCACCGACCCGAAACATGGGTCGCCAGACCTTCGACGAGGCATGGCCAGTGTTTCGTGTTACGTTCCAGAGGTTGACGGCGTTGTTCCAGAGGTTTCTGGAGCTTGTTCGGGCGCTGATTTTCGTGTTGTTCGCCCGAACCAAGAGCGCAATCCAATGATCCACGGCGCTGCAAGGGTCGGATCGATGCGACGAGCATCTTCGACTGCGTCTACGAATGGCTGGCGCGGGCGAACGTTGGTTGTTGGTTGGATTGCTGGCAGGGGTAGGAGCGTAGGGAAAACCGATTATTTCGGCTGGGGGACGACGCGCAAGTACGGTTTGATCGTCTTCCATCCGCCCGGAAATCGTTGCTTTGCTTCTTCATCGGATACGGACGGGACGATGATCACGTCGTCGCCATTTTTCCAATTCACGGGTGTCGCGACTTTGTGCTCGGCCGTGAGCTGAATCGAATCGAGCACGCGCAGCACTTCGTCGAAATTCCGTCCCGTGGACATGGGGTACGAAAGCATGAGCTTGATTTTCTTGTCTGGTCCAACGACGAATACCGTTCGGACGGTGGCATTGTCGGCCGCTGTGCGCCCTTCGGATGTGGCGCCGACGTCTTCGGGCAGCATGTCGTAGAGCTTGGCCACTTTCAGGTCCGAGTCGCCGATCATGGGATAATTGACTTTGTGCCCTTGAGTCTCTTCGATGTCGGCAGCCCATTTGCTGTGATTGGCGACCGGATCGACGCTCAGGCCGATAATCTTGCAGTTGCGCTTGGTGAATTCGGGTTCGAGTCCCGCCATGTAGCCCAGTTCGGTCGTGCAGACGGGGGTGAAGTCTTTGGGATGGGAGAAAAGAATGGCCCAACCCGAGCCGATCCACTCGTGGAAGTTGATGGTTCCGTGGGTGGTTTCGGCCGTAAAATCGGGCGCCGTTTGATTGATTCGCAGTGTCATGGAGATCTCCGTGAGAATGTTGTTGTGGTTGCGCTGGACATCATACGCGTCGTGTCGCGCAAAGCAACGTCGAGCGAACAGGGGAGGACGCTTTTTAGCCGTGCGGCTTCCGTTGCGGGCGGGTATCAGTGCGCTGTGGCTGGAGGATTCGGCGCTGGTGGATCGTGGCTACGTTCCGGATCGTTGCGGATCAAGAGCGTCACGACGGGGGTGGGTGAGGATACGGGGATGTGGGGTTGCGCCCATCGTCTCGCCGAGGACCTTTGACGCGTAAGGTTCGGAAATGGCTGTTTGTTCGCCCTCGTTTTGCGAATACGTTGTTCGTCGCCGTCGTACCCAAACGTCGTCACCTTACCACCTTGCGTAATCGTTTTCGGCAAATCGAAGCAGGCATAATGCAGTGGCGTTCGGCCATCGACATCTTGTTCGTCCAGGTTGCCTCCAATGTCTAGGGTATTTTGCCCGCGCGATATCTCTCGAGATTAAACGGCGTGTATAACTGGCGTAGCGGGTTTCTGATGTTTGTCGCGTGTCATGGTCTTTGCTTGGAATCATAGCCACTTAAACGACGCAACTATACGATTGCATGCGCGTTTCTCCTGCCCTCGATCCGTCCAATTGCAATTATACGTTATAGTGGCAGGGCGACATTGGTCGAGCACACACCAGACGCACCAATAAATATCTCTATTGACTCCTTGTTCGCGGTGCTCGATGAGTGTGGCAGGCGAACGGTGAATCGTTATTGATTGCAAGCAAGGTTCATGCCATTCACATGAGTCCGAAAATGATTTTGCTAGCAAAATCGATTCTTCAATCGTCACTGCTTCGCTTTTATTACGCTTCGCAAATGAGAGCTGCAAGGCGCCAGCGCCGTCTGTTTTTGCGAGAGTGATAATGCCATCCCCTTCGTCCACATTCCAACTATTTGGAATTGATAGGGTACACCAACCATCCCATAGCCATGTATGTCCACGCATTTTAATTTCCTAATCGTAGGTTTCTACCTTGCCGCGATGACCTGAGCCAAATATGCGATCGCATTCACGACAGTACTCGTCCAGCTGCTTTTGTCCACGCTTTATTGCCCGTGGAGTATTAGGTTTCAATTCGCGCACTTCACGCCCAATCGCATCGTATGCATCCATTCGCCTTCGAGATGGAAGTGGTACTTCCTTTTCGAAAGATGGCGGATACTCACGCGCTTTATGCACCTGCTTCCCTCTCTGTGCTGCATCTGCAACTTTCAGGTTTTGACTCCCCTTTGCTGGCGGCCCTCGCGGCGTTCCTTTCCGCGCTTTGGCCGCGCCTTGTTGCAATGCCGCAACGTCGTCCACCATCTTCGCAGTGCTCGCCTTGGCCACCTTGGCGACTTCCTGCGCAAGCGCCGTTCCCAGCTTTGTCGCGCCTTTCCTTGCGCCGTTCGCGATACCCTTCGCAATGTCCCCGCCGGGCACAAATCCCACAATGGACGCGCCCAATTCGAGCCACGCGCCGTCTTTGCCATCGGCTACGTGCGAAATGGCCGCACCCGCATTGCATGAATCGCCGTACCACGTTACCGTTTCAAATCATACTCTGGAGGTGATTTTTCGGTGATTGCCAAGCGTCCGCCATTGTCAAGAAGTTGAACGGCCTCGGGTCCAACCCAGTACGACTGTACCTTGATAAATTGCTTGCGCAAGACCTTCGCAAACGTGGCATGGAGCGCCAAGGATTCTGGGGTGTCTGAAATCGTTCCGATTTGCCCCTTCAAGAGCATCGTCGGATTGATCATTTCGCCCGGATGCAGCGTGATAGAGTTCGGATTGAGCCGTTGATCACCAACGGAGTAATGGATGCCTCCTTTTCTCCGGGGAATCTCTTCGACGTTTATCTTTGTCCCCGCAAGCACCACAAGGAAATGGCGGTGCTCCTTGCCAGATGCTGCGCAGGCACGAACCACCTCATCAGAGGTAAGGCTTTTGTCCGCCGTACTTTTTTCAACCAGGCCAGCATCATAGAAGGCCATCGCCATTTTACTTTCGGCGGCGCTGAGTAGTATCGCGAGATCGCCCGTTGTGACGTAGATGGGTAATAGTTTTCCGCGCATGTTTTATCTCCCTGCTTTTGGTTTCGGAATTGTGAGAAGGTGCCCTCCGGTTAGGCCACGAATTCGAGAAGCATTTGTCGCTTCTCTCGTCGTCAACGATACGCCATTGGCAGCCGTGTCCACCGTATTTACGCGAAGGGTATTTCCACCTTTTGTTGCCGTAATGTCCGGATACGCGGATCCTTTTCGTCCACCACCCGGTCCGCGTATGTACTCTTCTTTTTCACGTCCACCACCGTGGGTAATGTTCCAGTCTCGATCCTTCATTTCATCGGCTACCTCAGACACGTGTGCCCGTGTCGTTTCATTTCCTAATCGTCCGCCTTTATTCGGCGGCCCCCTCGGCGACCCCTTCCTCCCTTTGGCCGCGCCTTGTTGCAATGCCGCAACGTCGTCCACGACTTTCGCCGTGCTCGCTTTGGCCACCTTGGCGACCTCTTGCACCAATTCATTGCCAATCTTCGTCGCGCCTTTCCTGGCGCCTTTCGCGATACCCTTCGCAATATCCCCGCCTGGCACAAATCCAACAATGGATGCACCCAATTCGAGCCACGCACCCTCTTTGCCATTGGCTACGTGCGAAACGGCGGCACCGAGGTCGCGAATGTCCGCCACAAGCCCCACGCCTGGAATGAGCCCGCCAACCACGCTGCCCAATGTTGCGCTCCACGAATCATTGTCCGCAAAACTTCCGAGCAATAACCCATCGAAAAACGAACTAATGCCCTCCGACGACGGCGGCGCTGCACCCGAACCCGTCGTTCCCACGTCCACCGGCGCAACGTATGCGCCAATGTTTGCCGCCAGATCCGGAATGACAAACGGATCCAATTCCGGTTCGGGTTCGTCCGCTCGCCAATACTCCATCAAGAAGCCAAATGGCATGTCCGAATTCGGATTCTCCGTTATGGAGTATCGATAACGGAATTCAGCGTCCTCGGGCTCGAATCCCGTGGGATCGGTAAACGCCAACGGATTGTTCCAGACGTAGCTATAACTATTGAAGCTTTGCCCGTCCCAGATATCCGCAATCACCGGATCCGTCGTCGTAAACCGCGCGATCTTCGGATCGTACAGCCGTCCTTTCATGTTCACGAGGCCGAATTCGTCTTCGTCGTCGTGCCCCGTAAACCCTTTCTTTGTTTTGCTCGGTAGAACGCCGCCAGGCTCGCCCCATTTCGGATTACGTCGCCCCCCGAAAGCATCATTGCTGCGTTTTTCGACGACTTTGCCAACGTCATCCGTCACTGTCTCGATCGATCCGAGGTGATCCGTGTACAGATACTTCGTACCCGGCTCATTTCCACCTATCGTCACGATCGCAATCAAACGCTCGGGCGAGTACACCGAATACCGAAATTCTTTGACCGCGCCGCTCGTCACTTGCTCGAAAAGTTCGCCTAAGTATAATGCTTCGCTTGTCGGCGTCGTTTTGATAATACGTTGTTCGTCGCCGTCATACCCAAACGTCGTCACCTTTCCACCTTGCGTAATCGTTTTCGGCAAATCGAAAGGCGTATACGTTATCGAGACGAGGCCCGGTCTGGCAATTTGATTGCCCACCGCGTCATACGCAAACGTTTCACCTGGCACATTCGTGACCGCATGCGGATGTTTACCGTCGGCATACGAATACGTGCCCACGTCCGACTTTGACCACAAATTGCCATCGGCCATGTACGAATACGACGTCATGCACGGTGCATTCGCGTTCTCGATCGCACCGAAATACGCGCACGTCACGCGATCCAATTCGTCGTAACGGAACCGCTCCGTCTTGTTGACCGTTTGCGACGCATCCGTTCGCCGTCTCAAATTGAGCTGCTCGGTCCACTCGTACGACAATTGCTGAATCGTCGACCCACCGAGCGTCGTCGTGATGCTTTTCAGCGCTTGCTTATCGTTGTAATAGGCGCGCGCCGTCGTTGTTCCATTGCCAAACGATTCTTTTGCGTATCGGCCTGCCGCGTCCACGTTCGTCAATTCCCAATACGCATCGTTCGTCGCAGCATCGCGCACGCCCACGACGTACCCGTGCGCATCGAAATCGCGCGACACCTCGAACGCGTCGACACCCAATGGCTGCGGGTAGACGGTACGTTTTACATGGCCCACGTCATCGTAAATCTGCCGCGCAGTAAACGATTCGCTACCGACCTGCAACGTCACCCCTTCCGGTTGACCTTTGTTCGTGTACGAAAACGTCTTCACCGAATCGGGACTTATCAGTGTGTGCAGTTTTCCAATGCCATGCGGCGCTGTATCCCACGTCCACGATGTCGTCAAGACCTGCGCACCGAGTTTGTCTGTACGCGTCGTCGTTCGTCCGAGCGTATCCCTTTCGAGCGTGACCGTGCGCCCGAGCGCATCCTTCGACGAAACCAGGTCGCCAAATCCGTTGTGCTTCAGCGTCGTCGTTCCGCGGTCTGGTTCCTCGATTTGTTTTGGCCGGCCAAACGCATCACGCGTCCAGCGCGTCACGGCATTGCCAGGATCGGTCACCGTCGCCAGGATATTAAACGGCCCATACGCGTACGCCGTAATTCCCTTGGCCGCGTCTGTAATGGTCAACGGCCGCCCCAGCGTATCGATTTTCGTAATCGTGTGTTGCAGCAGCGGATCGGTCGAATCAATAAGAAACCCTTCGTATTTCGTTGTGGTTACTGCATTCCACGGCGTCGTGTGCCGAATCTCGCGTTCCAGCGCATCGTACGTGTACACGTCGAACAACAATTCGCTGTCAGGCGTGCCTTCTGCGGCGGGCACGGATCGTTTTGATATGTTGCCACTCAGCCGATCGTATTTGACAACCCGCATGATTCGCGTCGGTTGTTGGCCTGCGGGCTGCGGTGCAAACGAAAAGCTACGCACCGGCCGGCCGACGCTATCCAAAATCGTTTCGTTGTCCTCGCCGCCCGTTGTTGTTGTGCGTTGTTTCGTTTGCCAAACGCCGCCCACCTTTTCGCGCGTTCGCGTGATCGTGGTTTGCGAACCATCAGGATTCTTTTCCAGCGTCAATCGCGCGAAACCGTCATGCTTGAACTCGGTCACCAATCCATTCGCATCGGTGACCGTCTTCAATACGCCGAGCACTTTGTCGTATTCCGTTTTCGTCTCGTGGCCCAACGCATTGATATGATTGATCGGGTAAACGCCATCGTCATCGTAAACCGTCGTCGCTTCCCGCCGATGCCCTGTCGCGTCGTCAGCAAACAAATGCGTCACATTGCCGAACGTATCGCGTTTATCGTAAACGACCGTCAGTTTCGTATCGTCGATCCCATCGTTGCTTGACGTCGTTTCCGTTTCCACTTCGCCAAACGTATTCGTCGTACGCTTGATCGTCCGGCATAACGTTTTTCCTGCCGCCGTACTGCATTCCGTTTGCATATCGGGCAAACCCAAATTCCACCGGGACACGTCGTTCTTGACTGTTCGCTCGACGTGCATCATAGCGTTAGCGCCGACCGTCGCGATATCCACCTCGAGTACACTTCGGAATTCGTCATAAGCAACCACGTCGACCGTCGAATCACGCAACATTGTCGCATTTTCATTCTTCGCGACATCGGCCACCCATTGCTCAAGCGCCAGCGACGCAAACGTGCCTTCCATGCGTCGCGTGTGCAAATGTGTCGGCAATGTGAAATAGCTGGCGCCATCGTTTGTCGGCACAACGTCGATTGTGCGTTCCGCAAACGACATTTCAACTTGATTCGGATTCGGTTGCGACGGCAAACCCGGTGCCCAATGCCATTGCCTTACGATTTGCCCTACAAATGGATACACCTCGCGATCGCCGATTTTCAGTTGCGTCACGTTATCGTACATGTCGAGCGTAGTCGCGCCGGTATCGAGATCCGTCAAGAAACGCTTTCCAAAGCCGAGAAACCCATAGCCTCGACGATCGTACCGACCGTCGCGATAACGCAAACCGAAACGACGCACGCCACCTTGGCCGTCGTTTAACGCGTATTCGCTCACCACGCGTCGCGACCCGACGGCGCAATGCCGAGGATAATCACAAGCGTTGTTTGGATCGGATTGCGAAATGTAAAGGTCTTCCTCTTTCGCCACTTGCCCTGTCGTTTTGGAATCGTCGATCAAATGGTCGTACGTGATCGATACATTGGGCACGAATTCCGGTTCGCCTGGGTCGTGATCGTTCCTTCCATCGGAATAGCCGACCAGCACGTCCGGACCCACCGCGCGGTTTTTGAAGATATGCAGTTCTTTTCCCAAGAAGATCGCGACATCCGGGCTGCCATTGGCATCGAAATCAAGAATACGCGGCCCACGAGGATCCGCGAGCGTAATGGTCTCATTGAGCACCACCTCGAACGGAATACCTGAATCGATTTGCTCGAAGGTAAATTCATCCTTGCCACCTGTTGCTCGCAGAATCACCCACCGTGGTTTGGCAAGGTTATCGATATCGAGCATCGGGATGAGCACATCGCTACGGCCGTCCATATCCCAGTCGAGCGTGCTCGCGAGGTGAAAGTATTGCGTCTGTGCCAGGATGACGTCCGCCGCGAGACTGCTTTCGCGCTCCGTGGTAAAACCGTTGCCCGTGTTGTAATACGTAAACAATCGTCCGTCGCCGCTTTCTGTCAACGCGTCAGGCAAACCATCTCCATTAAAGTCCCCGAATAGAACCCGCCCGTTCTGATACGAAACATCGAGCTTCGTATGGCGACTTTCCCAAGTCCCATCACTGTTGCGCGAAAAAACGTAATACGTCTTCGCAGGTTCTAAAGGCACGCCACCTTGTTTGATCATGCCTCGTAAAACCAGATCCACCGTTCCGTTCTTGTCCAAATCCACGGTCTCGACTCTCGCGCCGCATGGATACCCTTCGAGAGCGTCAATCGTCGAGCCTGTCGACTCGAATCCATCAGGTTTCCGCAAATGCAACGTCCACGTCGACAAAGGCGCGTTCCCGTGATCGTCGCATTGGATCAACGAGGGCACACCGTCTGGTGTAGCTGCCGCCAAATGAACCGATCCGGCCGCGCTGCGTAGACCCTTCGGCGCCAGTCCAATAGGAAACGGTCGCGCCAAACCCGTATCAAACGCTTCAAGCGTACCATCGGCTTTCGGTAACAACATCACGTGGTTGTTTCGATTGCCGTATACATCGTGTAGCAGGAAGCTGATTTTTCCCGCGCTGCCAAATGGAAGGGCCGTCGCGAGTTCCGGTTGCAGCAACGTCGGATCGCTCGGCTCCAGCGGATCCTGCTGAAACGACCATTCTTGCAAAAATGCGCCCTTCTCCGCGGCAAACCCGTTACCCGTATTCTTGGCGATCCGCCATTCCGTGACGGGGTGCTCGGCTGTCGAAAACGGTGTCGAGTCGGGCACGATATAGTCCGGTAGGCCGTCCTGATTGATATCTGCGAATAGAAAACTCGCCTTGTCTGACAACGGCGCGGCAATCGTCGTATTCACATCGACAAATCCCAGCGATGCTTTTCCATACTGGAATCGAGTTGGTGCAAAACAATTCCCCTTCGCGTCGCATTGCTCTATGGTGGTCAACCGCGTGCGTTTCGTTGTCTCGCTGATTTCGTGGTCAAACAAAAAGCGTCCCGCAAGAGCCTTACCTGCGTGTTTTTGCACTTCATTTAATTGCAACGTTTGTTGCGTGGTCACGCCATAAGAAAATCCTCGACGACTGTGGTCCTCATCTTTCGTCCCATACACGAGAGCAACTGACTCCGTCGGTTCCATTCGTCCTACCGGCAATGTTTGAATCAAATCGAGCGCATATTCCGCCGCTGTTCCATCGTTATTTTCAGCAATACACCAGCCGTATGTCGTCCGATTGCCTCGTGAGTCGTTTTTTTCGCCCGCGAGCCAAGTTCGAACCTCATTGTTTGGGCCCATCGCCCGCGTATCGGCCGTTTTCCCATACGTTGTGACTTCACCCGAAGGCCAGAACGCTTCAAAATATTCATTGTTCGCATCCTCGAGATGCAGTACCACCTTGATTTGCTTATCCGGGAACAGACGGTATTCCATTTCCGTCTTCGATTGCGCCACGACCACGAGACGTTTTCCGTCGAGGCATACGGACGTGAAATCGCTATCGTCGAATTGAATTGCCCGATTTTCATTATCGACTGGAAGTGAACGCGAGCACCTGGTTATGGATGAAGC
>CAZETM010000184.1:0-14372 GCA_964514885.1 uncultured Polyangium sp.
TGATTCGTGCATCTGATGGTCCCGCTGCCCCGCTCGATGGACTCGTTGATGCTGGAGCGGCATCCATTGCAGCCGTTGCAGCAACTCCTACGACCCTTGCTGCTGCCACAGATCGACGCACTGCAGATCGTGAAGGTGGCATCGAAGCGCTTGTTGCCATGCGTGGCATTCACGCGTTCCACCTTGATCTCGTCCGCACCTACGCAGCGATGTTGCAGATCGCGCGCACCACAGCGCTGCCTCTCGTAACACTCGCGATCACCCTTGCGGCGCTCGCTTCGACCGCCGGCATGGCACTGCATCGAATCGGAATTGCGCTCGGGCTCGTCGGGTTTTCTGTAGTTGTTGGTGTTGCTCTCGGTTCCGTCGCTGCGCTCGCTGCGCATGTCGGTGGACGGCGAGGCAAGCTCACAGTGACCGCGATCGTGCTGTTGCCGTGGATCGTCGGCGAGCTGTTTGGTCGCAGCCTCTATTCGATCCCCGGTGCACTTTCGGCTCTCTTGTCCTTGATTCTCGACGTGGGAGCGGTGGCGTGAGCGAGTTCGACGAGACAAACCCGGAGCCGGTGGCGGAAGCGACGCCCTCACCCGAAGAAGTGCCCGCACCTTCTGTCGAGCCAACCGCTCCACCTATCGTCGTTCTCGATGCAGTCACCGCACGTGACATGGCGGCTCCGCGTCGTCGTGCTCGAGGCGCGCTCGCGTCGTTGAGTGTTTCCTTGGGGCCTGGCGTGTTCGCCTTTGTCGGAGCGCCCGAGGATGGAACGATCGCGATCTCGGAGATCCTCACCGGCGCACGAGCTCCACTTCGCGGACGCGTTCTCGTTGCGGGTGAAGTGCCTACGCGATCGAAACGTGTTCGTGCACGGATCGGCGTGCTCGGTTCGGAGCCGCAGCTTCCCGCAGCGCGAACGGTTCGAGATGCTGTGACGATCGCTCAACAAGCTCGAGGGCAAGCGTTGGCGCGACCCATGGAGGTGCTTACGCCACTCGGTCTCGACCACCTCGGACTACGCGATCCGAACTCGTTGTCGTTCGCGGAAAACCGAGCGGTCGAGTTGGCGATTGCGCTGTCTACGCCGGCTCCACTGCTCATCGCGCTGCACGAGCCGCTTGCGGATGTGGCGATCAATCTGCTTGGCGTCGTGCGCGAACGAATCCGAATGCTTGCGGAGTCAGGTGCATGCGTCGTCATCACCACGTCGTCTCCTGCAGATGCTCGTGCCCTCGGCGATCGCGTCTTCGTACTGCATCGCGGAGCGATCCTTTCCACGTCTGACGCGGCGGATCCTTTGCCCGGAAGCGCGCCGCTCCTCATTGCGTGGGTTCGTCCTGCCGAACCGAATGAAGGCCTCGCGCCGGTTCGAGTCCTTGCGCGACTGCTTGCGGAGCGTCCCGAGGTTTCGTCGGTTGCGTGGAGCGACAAACACGACTCGCCGCCGCATGCTGCCGAGCTGCGTTTGTCCGGCAGTGACCTCGATGCGTGTGCACTTGCGCTTGCTGATGCAGCAACCGAAGCGGGTGCGGTGATCGAAGCCATCGCTCCTGCTTCGCCGGGAATCACGCGTTTGCGTGCTGCTGCAGAAACCGTCGAAGCTTTACGTCGTGCAACGGCGTTGCCCAAACCAGAAGGTGCACGATGACTTCTGCGAACGTTTCAGCTCAAACGTTTTCGCAAATCTCCATGATGACCGGCGTGCGTTTAGGCTTCGTGACTGCGGGGCGCAGGCTGCTGTCGCGCTCGACATTTCTCGTGGTCACGCTGGCCTTTGCGTTGGCGTTGGTGGGCGGAATCATCGAGAGGAAAGTCACTACGTGGGGCGCTGTCGATCGCTCGCTCGTTTCGACGTTTCGCCTCGTCATCCCGCTCTACTGCTTCGCGATTGCATCTGCGGCGTGTCATCGCCAGAGCCTTCGTGAAGCGGCATGGCCGGTGGCTCGTTTTGGTGCTGCACGCAAAGATGTCGCGCTCGGCATCATTCTCGCGCTCGTGATCGCCAGCGTGCTTGGTGGAGTGCTTTTTGCCGCAGTGGCCGTTGTTTCGGCGCACAACGTTTCCTCACGCCCGCTTTTGCGCGAGCTTTTCACCAGCGCATGGATCGGAGGGCTCGTCGCGGCTGCATACGGCGGATGGTTTGCCCTGGGATCAACGTTTGGCAGTCGAGGACGTGGTCGGTGGTTTCCTCTCGTAGGTGACTTTCTCTTTGGCGGTGGCGCAGGTGTGCTTGCTGCGGTTTTCCCTCGCGCTCACGCTCGTGGTCTTTTGGGCGTGGGTGGTCCGATGAGTTTTTCCCAGCCCGAGAATTGCATGGCGCTGATTGCAATGATGCTCGTGTTCGCTTTGCTTGCTGTGTTCAGAAGTCGCGATTGAGGGAAAACCCAAAGGAAATCTGAATATGAATCCCACCACGTTTGTCGTGGATTCCACGTCATCGAAGCTAACGATTCGTACGCGGGCGAGTGGCATGTTGGCTCGCCTCGCGCACGATCTCGAGCTTCATGCTTCCGACGTTCGTGGGCAGGCCGTGCGAGAAAACGGGGGTTTTTCCGGCGAGCTTTTCGTGCCAGTGGCAGGGCTTCGGGTTGCCGGCGTGCTGCATGGGGATCGCGTGGATACTTCGGGGTTATCGAGTTCGGATCGTTTGGAGATCGAACGAAAAATTCGCGAAGAGGTTTTTCTTGGCACCAAAGAGGTTCACGTGCGTGGACGCGGGCACGAGTGGGACAAGGTCGAGGTGACTGTGGAAAGCCCGCTCGGCAAGATGTCGATGCCCATTTCGATCCGTGGCACCGAAGCTGATGGGCGCGTGCGTGTGGCGGGACGAACCGAGGTTTTCATGACGAAACTCGGTTTGCGTGAGGTCAAAGGACCTCTTGGCGCCTTCAAGTTGAAGGACGCCATCGAGGTGAACTTCGAGATTACTCTGCAGCCGGCGGGCTAGCGGCAGCGGGGGGCGTGACTTCCGGGGCTGCTTCGCCGCGCGAGCACGGCCCATGGACCTGGTATGGCGTGCCTTTGATGCGTTTCAGGAGCGTATTTCCACGCCAACCCAGATACGCCTTGTTGAATCCGACCAATTCTTCCGGCGCAAGAATCGGATTCCTCGTGTTTCCAAGCTCGCACAGAATGAGCACTTGTTCCGCCACGCTCACCGGGCAGCCTTGGAGCCGCAATGGCTCGTTCGCGTCGGTTGTCGCGAGCTTCTTGATGACCTGGACCATCTTCACGAATATGTCGTCGTGTTTGGCCTGGTACGGGTCTTTTTCCGCGCGGTCGCGATAGAGGCTGTCGACTTGCACTAGTTTTCCATGGAGATTGCCCGACCATTGCGCGCAATCGCCAATGAAGATCACGCGTTCGCCGGGCAATGCGTCGATGGCTCCTTCGTACTTGCCAAACACGATGTGCATTCGCGGCATTTTTTCGTCGCATTGCGCGTCGTATTGGCGGAGTATTTCGATCGCTTCTTCGAGCGCACCGGGACAGCCGCCCCAGCAATAATCCGTTCGTTCGGGCTCTGGCGGAGGTCCGGCATAAGCAGAAATGTGCGAGCCCTCGAAATACTTTTCGACTCGAACCAGACCCACTTTGAAGCCTCGGGCCATTTCTTGGGCTTCTTCGAGCGTCACGTCGCCAGTGATTTCCACCGCATCCGGTTCGAGCGATCCGAATCCATGCTCTGCCGCAAAACGAAGGTGATCCACAGTGTACGGGTCGACATTGATGATTCGTGAGCAAACGGCATCGAAGGCGAGCTGCGCATTGCCCATGATGATGAGGCCCAGATCTCGTGGGATCGGCGTGAGCATACGTCCTTCACCCGCCACGATTGCATCGATCGCAATGAATTGCGGTTGAATGATGTGTTGCAGGTCAGCGATCTTCTCGTCGAGCCGGTGGTCGTGATCGATGAGCCGATGCCGATCGTCCTGGATACCGATGTAGTTTTTCATGGAAAACGTTACGGTCGTCCACGGATGGCTCTTGAATTTCGGGCAATTGACGAAGAAGTCTGCCTTGGCGACCGGCTCGGGCGTGAAGATGTAATCACGTAGGCGCTCTTTATGATGCAGCCGGATCTCGACTTGGGGCTCTTCCTCGAAATGGTAGTGCTTGACTCCCACCCGTTTGAACATCGGGTAGTAGCCCGCCCCCTCGAAGGCTCTACGCGTCGGAACGGTGATGCCGCACCGCTCGCCGATCGCCATTTCCTGCACGTGCCCGTCGTCTCGGTCCTGGAGCCCGCGAATCACGCCCTCGAGGAATTCCGGGCGCGTATAGGCGTGCGGGAATGCGGCGCCCGAGGCCACGCAGTTTGGCTTGACCAACGTTCGCCCGTGCGGCCGTAGATCGAGTTCTTCGAGACCTTCGCGAATGATGCGGCGAATTTGCTCCACATCGTAGGTCGGACATCGGCGGATAATGACTTTGGGCCGCGACGGTATTTTCATGGAGGTTGCAGCGTAGATGGCTCGCTCCGCACGAGCAATCCCCTTGACTATCTTTCCTTTCCCCAGGTGGGTTGACATCCGTTCAGTCTCCAGACATGGGAAGATCCAGCCCGCAGCCATGAACCAACCGACCCAACTCCAGCCGACCCCGCCCGCCCGCAACCAGACCATGCCGCGATGGGCCCCTCGCCCTCATCGCCCGCGCCCAATACGGCTACCGCCTCCCGCGTCTCTCGCTCCTCTCGCTCCTCTCGCCCCCAATGCGCCCGCACCCATCGCCATTCATCCTTTCGATGTTGCCGCGATGGACGATGCGGCATTGCTCGCAGCGGTTACCGGCTGCCCGCGTGAAGCTGCACAGAAATGGATCGCCGCCGCAGGGTCCCTGGTACGCCTTGCGCGCTTCAGCATTGACGACCTCGTCGAGCTTGCGGGCATTTCCTCTGCCGAGGCCACTCGTGTCCTCGCCGCCTGTGAAATCGGCCGTCGCACCGTCGTCCGTGAAGCGCGTCCTGCCGGTCCAATCTATGGCGCGGCCGAAATTGCTCGCTGGTTCAAACTGCGCATTGGCGGGCAATTCGTGCAGGACATTTGGGTCGTAGGATTGGACGATTCCCAAGGAATGCGTGGGGTTTGTCGCGTCTCACACGGCGACGTTCACGGAAACACACTCGACGCCGGCGCAATCATGACCGCGGCCACCACGATGCACGCCAAGACCATCGCTCTCGTGCACAACCATCCCAGCGGCGACATTTGCGCCACCCACGACGATATGCGCTTCGTTTTGCGCGTCCATCGAGCCGCAATTTCGGCACGCAAGAAGCTCGCCGACTTCGTCATCCTCGGACCGAAGGCTGGCTATACCTCCATGGCCGAAGAGGGCATTCTGCCCGGCATGGTTTAATCAGACTGGTTTGTCACGACAAGCGCGGCCAATCGCTCTCGAATTTGTCGGGTCGCGTCGATGAGTCGCCCTTCGATCAAGAACCGCTCACCTTGTTTGCGACATCGGTGCACTTTCACGCGCACCTGCGTCCCGTCCTCGAGATTCCCTGCAAGCAGGCAGCCCGGGGCCGCTGCACGCGTAGCCAACAGGCTCCCACGTTCCCCATCGAGCGCCACGATGTCCGCAACGCCTTCGTTCGCCAGTCGAAGGTGAGTCATCGGTCTCCCTTGCGACCTCGCTGAATGGCCGCTTTCGCTTCCATGTCGGCATCGCGCCGTTTGATCGTCTCGCGTTTGTCGGCGTGCTTCTTGCCCCGGGCTAGCGCGATCTCGACCTTTACGCGGCCGTTTTTGAAATAGAGCCGCGTCGCGACGACCGTCATCCCCTCGCGGTCGGCGGCCCTTTGAATGTCGTCAATCTCTTTGCGATTCAGCAGCAATTTCCGGCCGCGCTTGCCGATGTGCCCGAATGCAGCCCCAGGCATCTCCGAGACCAGCATTCCGTGAATGAAAGCTTCGTGGTTGAGGATCGAGCACCACGCATCCGAGATGTCGGCCTTGCCATCGCGAAGCATCTTCACTTCGCTGCCGATGAGCACGATTCCCGCTTCGTACTTGTCGCCTAACTCGTATTCGAAGCTTGCTCGCCGGTTTCGCACGATGAGCTTTTCGTCAATCGCTTGTTTTTCTTTGCTCACCTGACCACCCAACACTCGCCTGAAGCCGGACGTTGCCGAACGGAGTAGCGCGCCAGACGTGCCGCGTCCATACCTCGGTGCGCTGCTTACCGCGACAAACTCCACCGTCGTGCTAACAACGCCGACGGTCACTCATGCAAACCATCCGTTTGCGCGGCGCGCGAACCCACAATCTCAAAAGTATCAACCTCGATTTCGCCCCCGGTCAGCTCGTCTGTATCGCTGGCGTCTCCGGTGCGGGCAAGTCCTCGCTCGCTCTCGATACGCTTTATTCCGAGGGCCAACGAAGGTTCGTCGAAAGCTTCAGCCCCTACGCCAGGCAGTTCCTCGAACGCCTCGAGCGTCCCCCCATCGATGAGCTCGATCCCGTCGCAGCCGGCGTCGCTGTCGATCGTCGCGCACCCGTCAAAAGCTCGCGCTCCACCGTCGCCACGATGGCCGACCTCGAGCCCTACCTCGCCGCGCTGTTTGCCCGTGAAGCTGTTCCTGTTTGTCCCGACTGTCACGTCGCCGCCGTGCGCGTCGACCCAACTCGTGCCGCTGCACAAGCGGTTGCCAATCACGAAGGACAAGCCGCGCTCGTCACGTATCGCGTGCCCGTCAATGGCACCGAACAACTGCTCGAAGTGCGCGAATCACTGCTCGCCGCAGGCTACCGACGACTGCTCGTAAGCGGCGAAATTCGCGACATCGACGAAGTTGCTCCCAGCGATGCCGTCGCCGCAGGAGGCAGCATCGAAGTCGTCGTCGATCGTTTGAAGCTCGATGGCCGAGACAAACGGCGCCTCGGATCCGCCATCGAAGAAGCCTGGAGAAGGTCCGACGGTAGCGCAGCTCTGCACCTCGGAGACTCCAAGGCAGGCTCGGACAAACGCCGCGTTTTGCTCCCTCGTTGGCTCGCTTGTCCCTCGTGCGCGAAGGCTTTCGATCCTCCGCGGATGGGCATGTTCTCCTACGACTCGCCCACCGGAGCATGCACCGCATGTCGCGGTTTCGGACGCACGATCGGCATCGCGTGGGACAAGGTTTTTCCTGACGACACCAAAAGCCTCGAAGGTGGTGCCATCCGTCCCTGGTCCGGTGCGAGCACTTCGTGGGAGCGCAAGGTCCTCAAGAAGTTTTGTGACCGTAAGGAAATTCCGTTCAACCTGCCGTGGGGACAGCTCTCGGACGCACAGAAAACGATGGTGCTCGAAGGCGATGGAAGCTTCCACGGCGGCAAGTATCCAGGCCTTCGCGAGTGGTTCAAATGGCTCGAGTCCCGCACGTACAAGATGCACGTGCGCGTGCTGCTCGCGCGCTATCGCTCGTACGATCTTTGTGATGCTTGTCAGGGCAAACGTTTGTCCCCTGAATCGCTTCGTTACCACGTCGGTGAGCTTGATCTAGCCGCGTGGCATGGCCTCGAATTGCGCGATGCCCGCGCTCGTCTCGCGTCGCTCACGACGTCGACAGGACAAGGCGAGATCGTCCGCAAAGAGCTGGAGCAACGCCTCGGGTACCTCGAACGCGTCGGACTTGGTTACATCACGCTCGATCGCCAAGCGCGCACGTTGTCCGGCGGTGAAGCGCAACGCGTTACGTTGACCGGAGCGCTTGGTTCGTCGCTCACCGGGGCACTGTTTGTCTTGGATGAACCCACCGTGGGTCTGCACCAGGCCGACATTCCTCCGCTCATCGAAGCGATGCGCGAGCTTGCTGCACGCGGCAACGTGGTCATCGTCATCGAGCACGAGTTGCAGATCATCCGCGCCGCCGATCGAGTCATCGAGCTTGGTCCAGGCGCGGGCAAACAGGGTGGACATGTCGTCTTCGACGGACCGCCCGAAGCTCTCGTGCGTGAACCGCAAACAGCTACCGGTCGAGCGCTCTCGCGTGGGTTCGATCGTGCCGCATCGATTCCGGCTGCGAATGCTGCACCACGCGGAGCGATCTCCATCGTCGGCGCACGAGCCAACAACTTGAAAGACGTCACCGCACGTCTTCCGCTCGGCCAAGTCGTATGCGTCACCGGCGCTAGCGGCTCGGGCAAGAGCACGCTCGTCGAGGACGTCCTCTACCGCGCGATTGCGCGAGCACGTGGATACAAAGACATCGACGTCCCTGGACTGCACAAGCGGATCGAAGGCACGGCGAGCATCAAGAACGTCACCATCGTCGATCAATCGCCGCTAGGTCGCACATCGCGTGGCAACCCCGCCACGTATTCGGGCGCATGGGATCGAGTTCGACAACTGTTCGCTGCTCTTCCTGACTCCAAAGCTCGCGAGCTGACGCCCGGTCACTTCTCCTTCAACGTCGCGCTTGGTCGTTGCGAAGCCTGCGCGGGCGAAGGTGCCGAGACGATCGAGATGCAGTTCCTCGCGGACGTCTCGCTCACCTGTTCAGTTTGTCAGGGAAAACGTTTTTGCAATGAAGTGCTCGAGGTCAAACTCGACGGTCGTTCGGTCGCGGATGTTTTGGCGTTGTCGATCGACGAAGCTCTCGAAGTGTTCGCGCGTGAAGCCGCGATCGTGCGTGCACTCGGTCCGCTGGCTCGTCTTGGTCTCGGTTATCTCGCGTTGGGCCAGCCGCTCTCCACGCTCTCTGGCGGTGAAGCGCAACGACTCAAGCTTGCTCGAACGCTTGCGGAATCTTCGGTCGGAACGTTGTTCTTGCTCGACGAACCCAGCGCCGGATTGCACCCGCAAGAAGTCCTGCTCGTCAACGACGCCATGCGCGATCTCGTGCGTGGCGGAGGCAGCGTCATCGTCGTCGACCATGATCTCGACGTCATCGCTGCTGCCGATTGGATCGTCGATCTCGGTCCTGGTGGCGGTGCGGACGGTGGACGCCTCATGGCCGAAGGAACGCCCGAACAGATCGCCGCGATCGATACACGTACCGGTCAAGCACTGGCGGCACACCTCGAAAAACCGTCATCGTCTTCGCGCAAACGTGCCAAGACAAACGACAAGCCTGGCCGGGTCAAGGGTGAAGACAAACCCACTGCGCCCTCGTCGATCGAAGTCGTCAACGCACGCGAGCACAACCTCGTCGAGGTCTCCACGTCCATTCCGCACGGCAAGATCGTCGTCGTCACGGGACCCAGCGGATCGGGCAAGAGCACGCTCGCCTTCGATGTCGTGTTCGCGGAAGGACAACGACGATTCCTCGAAACGCTCACGCCTTACGCACGACAGTTTCTTCCGACGATGCCGAAGCCCGATGTCGATCGGGTCACCGGCGTTCCACCGGCCATCGCGCTCGAACAACGCACAACGCGATCCGGATCCAACTCCACCGTCGCGACAGTCACCGAAATCGCTCACTACTTGCGCCTTTTGTACGCAAAAGTCGGCACTGCGCACTGCCCAACCTGTGACGTTCCCATCGCCTCTCGTTCGCCCGAGGACGTGTACCGCACGCTCGTAGCTACGCGTGGATCGCGAACACTTCTCGCGCCCGCCGTCGTTGCACGCAAAGGCAGTTACCTCGATGTGTTCACCGCGGCAGCTCGCGCCGGCATCACGACGGCGATCGTCGATGGCGTCGAAGCGAACACGGACAAACCCCCCCGTTTGAACAAACGCACCGAGCACTCCATCGACCTCGTCATCTACGAAGGCAAACTCGCGGCGCTCGATCGCGCGACCTTCGACAAGGCTCTCGGGTTCGGCAAAGGTGCCGTTAAAGTTCGACAAGCGAACGGCAACGAAGAGCTCATCTCCACGACGCGTACGTGTCCTCGTTGTGGAATCGGCGTTCCGGAAATCGATCCTCGCTGGTTCTCCTTCAACACCAAGCAAGGTCGTTGCGAAGCATGTGAAGGAACCGGCGTCGAAGGAGGAACCGCGGACGCTGACGAGCTTGCGGAACAGCCGTGCACCTCGTGCAGTGGCACGCGTCTCGCCCCGATTCCCAGGGCCGTTCGTCTCGCGGGTGAACGTTATCCCGAAGCAACGGCGCGATCGGTTTCTGCCGCGGCAAAGTGGGCCAAGACGTTGCGCTTCGAAGGCGATCACGCGCTCATCGCGGACGCTCCACATCGCGAGCTCGCGCGTCGTCTCGAGTTCGTCGAAGAGGTTGGTCTCGGCTATCTCACGCTCAATCGACGTGCGGCCACGCTGTCTGGCGGCGAGATGCAGCGCTTGCGTTTGGCGGCTCAACTCGGCAGTGGTTTGACCGGAGCGCTTTACGTTCTCGACGAGCCCACGATCGGTTTGCATCCACGAGACACGTTTCGCTTGCTCGCCAACCTCCGCAAGCTCGTAGCCATGGGCAGCACCGTGCTCATGGTCGAACACGACGCCGATACGATCCGCGCAGCCGATCACTTGATTGATCTCGGTCCGTTCGGCGGAAGGTTTGGCGGGAGAATCGTGTCGGAAGGACCGCCTTCGGTCGTTCTGCGTGATCCCAAATCGCCCACCGCGCGAGCGCTCGCGCACGAGCATGACCTCGCCTCGGTGCGTACTCGTATCCCGGTTGGAGACGAATACATCGAGATCGAAGGCGTACGTGCACACAACCTACGCATCGACAAACTGCGCATTCCGCTTGGGCGCATGACCGTCGTCGCGGGTGTATCCGGTTCAGGTAAGAGCACGCTGATCAGACAAGTGCTGTATCCGGCTGTTCGTAAGGCACTCGGGTTGGTCACTCCGGAACCTGGCCCTCACGACGCGTTGCGAATTCCGCCGTCACTCATGCGTGCGGTCGCCGTTGATCAGTCGCCGATCGGCCGCACACCTCGGTCGATTCCCGCCACGTTCCTCGGCATCTGGGACGAAATTCGCAAAATCTTCGCCGCCACTCCCGATGCAAAAATGCGCGGTTATGGACCTGCGCGTTTCTCGTTCAACACCGCTGCGGGAGGCCGCTGTTCGACCTGCGAAGGCCAGGGAGTCATCTCGCACGAGATGTCTTTTTTGCCCGATGTCGTCACGACGTGCGAAGCATGTACCGGAGCGCGTTTCGAACCTGCGACGCTCGACGTGCGCTACTTGGGAGTCTCCGTTGGCGACATCCTCAATCGCACGGCCGAAGCGGCTGCAGAACTCTTCTCTGCGCACACCAAGATTCGCGAGCCACTCACCACGATGTGCGATCTCGGCATTGGTTACCTCAGACTCGGACAAGGCTCGCACACGCTCTCGGGCGGTGAAGCGCAGCGTCTCAAGCTCACCGACGAGCTCTGTTCGGGAACGCGAGCCAAACCAACGCTGTACGTTCTCGACGAACCCACCACAGGTTTGCATCTTTCGGATGTGAAGCGTCTCGTCACGGTGCTCGACAGGCTCGTTCAGCGTGGCCACACGCTTGTCGTCATCGAGCATCATCCGGTCGTGATCGCGGCAGCAGATCACCTCATCGAGCTTGGTCCGGAAGGCGGAGAAGCAGGCGGCAAAGTCGTCGCTGAAGGCTCACCCGAAGTCATCGCTCGACGCGCAACTGCAACAGGACGCGTCTTGCGAGAGCTCTTCGATCGTCCGGTTCGCAGTGAGCTCGCGGAGGCCTGACGACGTGGCGGACGTCTTCACCGTTGGGGCACTTGCCCTCGCGGCCGAGGGCGCCAATGCCGTCGGTGCCGTACGCATTTCCCTGCTCGATCACGAGATGGAGATCGAGCTCGTTCGCGCGGCTCGTTTCGAGCGTGGGTTTGTCATGGCCGGCGTTGCCGAATCCGCTCCGATGCGGGTTCCTTATGCGGCCGTGCGTGGCTTGGTTCGTCGCGGACGAGCGTTGTGTCTCGCGCTCGATCCGAAAGTCGCCACGCCGCACACGCGTTTTACACTCGCGCACTTCACTCACGATCCCCGTGACGCGCTCGCTCACGTCTACGATGCTCGCCGACGCGCAGCGCTTTACGTCGCGATCATGCCTGTGCTGGTCGGAGCGATCGTCGCTTATGCCGCACCGCCCAACTTGGTCAGTGGCGTCGTCGGACGTTTGTCCGCTGGAACCGTCGTGACGCTCGTGACGTGGTTTGTCCTGCGCGACCTCTTGGCGAATGCCACGTGGGGCGGAGCTGCTTCGGAGCGTTTGTCGGAGGCCTTCGAGCAAGCTCTTTGTGCGCGTTTGGGGCTTGTTCCCGCGCCTGCACCGATGCCTGTAAAGCTTTCGTTGCCTCTGCCCGATCTCGACCCGACGCCTGCATCTAAACCGTTTGAGCTCCCACCATGGGCACGAGCCATGTTGGCCGTGCTCGCGGTATCGACAGCCGTTGTCCTCGGCGTCGCGTTTTTCCGGAAGTACTCCAAGCCCCCCGATGAATCCGAACGGGTTTTTGTAAAAGAACCCGCTTCCCGGATCTCGTCCGTGTGGACTGCTTCCAGTGTCGAGTTTGTCCCTACGAAACCGCGTTTGCCTCGGTGCGTGTGTGCGCGTCCCAGCTCGCCGCTGTGGAACGACGGCATCGCTGCGCTCGAAGTGTTGTTTGCAGCGAAGCCTGATGATGGATCCGGCGTGGTTGCTCCAACGCTGGATCGACGTAACCGCGCCAAGTACGACTTCGATGTTTCGGTCGTGAACAATGCGCCGAAGCAGTTCCCAGACGTCACCGTCTTGCTCACGTTCGCGCGACGTAATGACGCGGGCGAGCGTGTTGGCGCGACCGATCGCGGCCTTTACTTTGCCGGACCTCTGCTGCCCGGTGGCGCCGTGAAGTGGCACGTCAAGGCGCCGGGATCCGAGATGCGTGTCGAGCCTTCGGTGACCGGCCTCTTGGACCCAGAGCGTGCGCCAGCGCCTGCAGATGCGTTCTTCGAGCTATCGAAGGCCAAGCAACGCGTCGTGCGTATCCACGCGGCCAAGATGCTCGCGTATCACCGCGATCCTCGAGCGCTCGAAGTCGTTACCGACTTGGGTGCCCCGAATCCGGGCGAAGAGAAAACCTTGGCGCGAATCGCCCGAGCCGTGCGACCCGTGTTTGCGTGCGAGATCAAAGCTGTCCAAGATGCTCTCGAGGTTTGTCTCGTCAATACGACTCTGGCGGCTGCACAAGTCTCGTCGCTGTCCTTGTTATCGCCTGACGACGCGCCTACCAACCGGCAGGCCATGAGCGTCGAAGTTCCTGTGCACGATGGCGTTCGCGTGCGCTTGCCCGTTGCAGTGAAACCCGTGCCGGCCGAGATCGAACTCGAACTCCCGAAGTGATCCGGTCAGGAAGTGGCTCTCGCGCGTTTGCCGACGATGAAGGCGAAGCTCATCGAGTCTTCGCACTGCGCAACGCTCACGATCCCGCGTGAATGCCAAGCGACCAGGTATTCGCCCGGATCGACGAGCGTCGCGGCGATTTTCGCCCGTGCGCTGTACTTGTTGCAGACGTCGAGCGCCGAGAAAGCCCACTTTCCAAGCGCCATCGTATCGCGCAGCTTGAAGTACGACCCAGGTGACCGATAAAGCGGTACCGGCGCGGCATCACCTGCCGGACGAGCGTACGCCATTGCATAAACGCCGGATCGTAATAGCCCCTCGAAGTCCATTCGAGCTCGACTGGCCAAGTCCGGATGGCAAACGCTTCCTACGCCCACGAGCAATTCGGCCGCTTCGAAGGTGAATTTCGCGTCGTAACCTTGATGTTTGTGCGGCACCCAGACCGGCGATTCTTGCGGCGATTCTTGCGCAAGCAACACCAGTGCCTCGGACGTGTGTTGATAAACCACGTCTCGCAGCCCCTCGAGCGACAAAACGCCGCTGTCGATGAGCGCTTTGACCACGGGCACCGCGTCTTTCTTGCAGCGTTTGTACACGTCCTCGACGCGCCGCGACTCCGGCGGCTCGTCCGCGTAGGCCCGAATCAGCTCGCCCAGGCGTCGTTCCATGCCCGCAGCAGCCGCCCAACACACGCGCCCATTTTCGAGTAGCAGCGTGCCTTGGGTGGGATTTTTGAACATCAGCCCCCCGGTCGCGTTGTCAGGAAGCGACTCGATTTCCTCCAGGAGCGACATCGCCGCGGCCGGGTAGCCATTGGCAGCGGCCGATTCGGGCGCGAAGCGCATACTTGCGGGGCTCTGCATGGGTCGATCTTTCGCTCTTCGCGTACAGTACGAGGCTAGTCTTCGCTAGTTTTCGCGGTGTTTACCCGCGGAAGCCCCTTATATATCCCCAATCCGTGCACGACGCGAGCATTCGCGGGTTTGTCGGAAAGACGTGCAGCCGTGCATACCTTACCAAAATGCTTGAAGATCGCCTCATTGTGTTTGGGCGTGCACATTCGGAACGATGAACTCTGCTTCTATAAAAAACCGCTCGAATTGATTCTCGCCGGCCTCGATTACGACCGAGGACCAGG
>CAZETM010000185.1:0-14354 GCA_964514885.1 uncultured Polyangium sp.
TGATGACCTCCCGCAGTTCGCCAATACCTGGCAGTCTTCATGGGGGCAAGTTTTATGCATGTTCGCCCGCCAAGCTTCGGTGCGCCGATGATGAAACGATCTTCGATAGCCACGGCCGCCCCATTCCCACGTTTTCATACGGCCCGACAGCGGGCAATCGAGAATAACTTTTCATGAACTATTTTCGAGAAGCGTAACACCCGGATTCCATGTGCCGTTTTGGTCATCCCAGCGCGCGCTCACGCGAGCGCCCGCATTCCCCCCTTCCCATTTCTACCTTCTCACGTGAGTTGTGACGCGTTGCGTTGTTCCATGGTGGTAACTCGCGTGAGGCGGGACGATTCAGCTTTCGAGTTTGTGCCGCCTGAAGCGAGTTGCGCATGGCCCCCGTGCAGTTTTGCGGCAACTGACGTGTGGCGGCACATTCCCCCTTGCGATCAGGTTGCGCCGTCGTCGTTTTTGCGCTTTTTGTGCGACACATCCAAGAAAAAGCGCGCGACGTATTCGCGTTGACGCGGAAAACGACCATCCAGCGCCGCTTTGGTTTGCGCGAGTTTGAAGGCGGCATCGACGACCAGGGCGACTCCTTCACTTTCGAGTTTTGCCAATGACGTACGACCCGTTTCACGTTGTTCGATCAAATCTTCTTGCAACTTCACGCGGGCCTTCAGGTCGGCCTGAATTTGGGCCTTGTCGTCAAAATCGGGCACCTCGTCGAGGCGGCTCACGGCGCCCAACACGAGATCGGGTTCTTGGCGATGGGGCGCATCCGTCAATTCGTTGATGCGAGTCCCGAATGCGTGCGCTGCGGTCAAACCACTTTTGTCTTTCAGGCCGAATTTCGTGCGAGCATTTCCAGAGCGAACGCCGCGATCGAGCACTTCGTCGCCGAGTTCGACGGAGGTTTGGAACAAGTCGCCATCGCCGAACTCGAAGTCTTCAATGGCGCGATGTTTGGCAACGAGGGCGATTCGTAGGGGTTCGAGTTTGGCGGCCTCGACGGTGAAAAACGCACGGTCTTCTGCGGAGCGATCGATATCGACGACAGCGGCGGCATTCAGACCGTTGCACGTACGTCCGATCGCTCGGCACATGAATAAAAGGGTAGATGTAGGACCAGCGAGCATAGAGCCTCCTTATGGAGGCGAGGGTACAAGGGAAGGAAGCTGGGGGTCAAGATGAAAATGCTGGTGGAAACGTTTCGGGAAACATGTTGACGCGGAGTTCGCTTGGCGCTTTGGACGTTCGATTCCTCGGCACACGCGGCACCCCGAACTCGCCCGTCCAAGCCCGGGCTCAAACAGCGGGGCCCCGCCGCCGCGCCGAGAAATCAAACCTCCAAAGCTGGGGTTGTGGCAACGGATGGATCTTGCGTGATCGGGTGGAATTCGTGGTAGGTTCCGGCGCGATGCCCCCTGTGCAAGACAAACGAAGGCGTGCTGCTTCAACGGTGAGCGGTCCCGAGGCCGTGACCCATCAGGATTTCCTCGCCGAGTACGCTGAGAAGGCGCAACTGTCGCCACCGGCGCTCGAATCGGTGCGTGCGTGGTTGGCGCAGCAGTTTGTCGCGGACGAGTTCGCCAAACTTGAACAAGGGGGGCATGCAGAGACACGTGTGGCCCTGCGTCGCGTCTTCATTGATCTGCCGGTGGGTGATCAGCCCATCGCAATGGTGACGTCGTCGGGCGCGAGAACGCCGTTCTTATCGATTCTCGGACAAACGGAGCCGACTTCGTTGTCGAGTCTTTGCGACGTGCCCGTATCCGTGGATGCGACCATGTTCGACGCCATGGATTCCAATGAGTCGCCAGCAGGGGGATTTCTGCTCATCGGCGGGCCCGGGCAAGGTAAGTCAACATTGGGGCAACTCGCGTGTCAACTACATCGAGCCGTATTGCTCCGGGGCAAACGTATTCTCTTGACATCGCAAGTGCGCGCGGTCTTGGCTCCGTTCGAGGATACGACCCACGCGAACGAATCGCTGGACAAGGGAATGCAACTACCTGCGTCGCCGCTCCTGCCGTTGCGCGTAGCATTGCCGGAATTCGCGTCATGGATGGCCGATCCCAAAACGCTGGACGGGTCTGAACCAGCGCTGTTGCGTTTTCTCATGTCGCGACGAAGTGTGCAGAACACGAAGCTGCACGTGGGCACATTGGAAGCGCTTTGCGCAGTGATGCCATGTTTCCTCGTGCTGGATGGGTTTGACGAGGTGGGTGCTGCGGAGGATCGCGAGCGTATCGTGGAAGCGGCGCGGGAATTGTTGACGTCTCTGGGCAAGAAAAATGGAAAAGCGTTGGTCGTCGCCACGACGCGCCCCCAGGGATACACGGGGGAACTCGAACGAATTGGAATTCCGGTTGTCAAGAAATACCTCGCGCACCTGGACGTCAAGACGGCGCTTCGATATGCAAAAAAAGTTATCGAGGCTAAAGTCGTCGATCTGGACAAACAAGCGGAAATTTTCTCGCGCTTGGAGGAGGCATCCGAGGACGATACGACAGCACGGCTATTGCGCACGCCTCTGCAAGCAACGATTCTGGCGGCATTGGTACAACAAGGTCGCGCTCCGAGTGAACGTTGGCAATTGTTCCAAAAATATTTTGATCTTCTGTACGATCGAGAAGTCAACCATGACTCGTACGCATCCGAGCTGCTATCGTCGCATCGACCGCAAATCAAAGAGATTCACCGACGCGTCGCTTTGTTATTACAAGTCGAAGCGGAACAAGCCGGCGGCGGTGGACGAATGTCGCGCGAGCGTTTGTCCAGCGTGGTCGACACCGTGTTGGCCGAGGACGAGGTTGCCGATGACGCTCGCGCCGAATTGGTGGGGCGTATCGTAGATGCGGCAGAAAAGCGACTGGTTTTTCTGGTGGAACCCGAACCGGGGCAATTTGGTTTCGAGCTGCAATCGCTGCAAGAATTCATGGCGGCATGGCTGCTATCGGAAGGGCGGGATGCGGGGGTCATCGAGAATCGATGGCTGCATATTGCGCGTGCGCCACTTTTTAGGAACGTGGCCATTTTCATGGCGAGCCGGTTTTTCTCAGACCGTCTAGCCATGCGTGATCTTCTTGCGGAACGAATCTGCGTTTTTTTGGATGAAGAAGCCGATCCGCTGACGAAAGCGACGAAGACGGGCGCGCTGCTGGCGCTCGAAGCGCTCGAAGAAGGCTCGGCGTCGAACCAACCCAAACGGGCGCGGGCATTGATGGAGCGCGCGGTAGCGTTATTGGAACTGCCTGCCGCAAATGAGCATGTGCGGCTTGCGTATGCGATGACCGAAGAGACGTCCGCCCCATTGCTGTTAGCCATTGAAATGCGCTTGGCCAAAGGTGCCGCGGATCCGTCCGTGGATACGACGGGCGCCTGGATTTGCGTTCTTGCATTATCGTCCTGCGGGTACCAATGGACGACTGAACTCGCATTGTTTTATTGGTCGCCCGTGTTTCATGCGCCCATGATATTGGAAGCTTGCCGTGCTGCGAGCCTTGAAGTGCATCTTTTCGTCCTTTTCCAGATCCTGCGGACGCCTGAATTGTTCGACCCGTACGAGCTGATCACCAGTGACATCCTCGAGGTCAGCGAATGGAATGACGGCGCGTGGCTTGGCATGATCATTGAAGGGTTTCGTCCGGCCCCAAAACGGAAGGCCCCGCCACGAATAGGAATATGGCTTCTCACGCCCTTGCCCATACGCGTCCAGGTGCCTGATGATGACGTCACGGATGCACTCGCGACGCTCCCTGCGAAATGGCGACCATGGCTCGCAGCGGCAAAGTTCCACGGTGCTCCCTCCGCAACAACACTTGCCACTGCATTGCGCGTGGTCGCAGAGAATTGTGCTTCGCGAGATGATTGGGCGCAACTGGCGACGAAAGTCGCCTGGCCGCTCGCGGCGTGTTTGAATACTGCCGACAAACCGTCGGACTTGATTCGGTTTGCCGACATGGCCACCGCGCGTGACTTGGGCGATATCGAGCAGTGGTTGGCCCGTGCGCAAAATTCGGAGGGCGGTCCGATCTTCGACGCGGTTGTTGACGGTCTTCCGTGGACCGTCGATTCGTTGCACAAAGCGTTGCCATTCACCGCCCTACGCCTGAATGACGCCTGCGTTTATCAAATGCGACAGGAAGGAGCGGAGGCCCTTTTCACAAAAGCTGCAGAGAAATTCGAGAATCTCACTTCTCCGCGGCAACGTGCTCATGCCGCTAAAGTTTGCCTCTCGTTGCTGCCACGCGTCGTCCAATGGCGTTCCATCGACGCTGAGCAGGTGCAAGTGTGGGTGGACGCTTCGAAAGGAAATCCAGATGAACTTCCGCGGCCCTGTGACCTATTCACGACGGATTGGATGCAAGCATTGGTCATGTTGGGACAACGAGCGCAGGTCAACGAAGCACCTTCGCTCACAGAAGTGATTGACGCATTTCTTCACGCCCCCAAAAACCGAACGCTTCTTGGCATGGTACTTCTGAGTATCGTCCTTCAACCTAAGCGGGCCAAGAATTCACTTTCGATACTTGCACATGAATCACGGCGTCAGCTTGGGGAAACATTACGTGTACAAACTTTCCCAACAGGTGATGCTCAGATATATGCGCTGGCTCTTCGCGTTTATCTGGGGCTTGAGAACGTAAACGTCGAGACCGTCATGGTACAATTCGCAGCGTTCTCAACAGATTCACCTACAACTTGGAGCCTGCTCATTTCTGCAATCGATCGCGGCGAAGCGCCTGCCGCGTTCAAAGAATCGCTTCTCTTATCGATGTTCGCTCGCCCGGACATTCGCTGGCAAGAGCGGGCCCAAATCGTTTACGCGATGAACGAGCTTCTTGCCGAAACACGCCGCTCGGGGCTCGATTCCACGACGACATGGAATCAGCTTCAATTGCCATTACCGCATCCAATGATTACCACGGGCGCATTACGTACGACCACCATTCCCGTCGATCCGGTGGTGATCACCGAATTGCACGTGCACCACGTTCGGGGCCTGCATGAGCTGGAATTGAAGTTCGTGCCTCCTGAACCAGGAAAGGGGCAATGGATCGTGTTTCTGGGCGAAAACGGGATGGGGAAAACAACCATTTTGCGCAGCCTCGTCCTCGGCTTACGAAATCTGCAAGATCCGAAGATCTGGCCACGAGGCGCCTTCGAGTCTCCATGGCGCCAAGTCGACGGACCGTCGAACGGGCGCATTGATATCACGCTCGCGAATCAGGGCACGTACACGACGCACATTCGCTCCAATGGTTCGGAGACGTTTGTTCAGCCTGAATTCGATGCCTCTCGGCTGATTCCGCTGTTTGCTTATGGTTGTCGCCGCGGCTCGGCATTCGGGGGAGCACAGCGCGAAGTGCAATTGAACGACGATGACGGGCCCGAAGTAGCTACCCTTTTTCACGAGGGAGCGTCGCTGATTCATGCCGAAACGTGGCTCATCGCGTGGGATGGTGATGCCGCAAAAAACGACGACCGCAAAAAGATTTACGACGTCATTCTCGTGGCATTGAGATCCATTCTCGGCCTGGACAAGATCGAGGTCTCCAATCAGCGTGTCTGGGTGAAGGAAAGAAACAAACCAATGGTGCCGTTCAAGGCACTGAGCGATGGATACGTCACGATGGCCGGATGGGTCATCGATTTGATTGCCCGTTGGATACCCCTTGCCGAGCGTTACAAGTGGGTCGTTGATGAGCACTTCATGCATCGCATGACGGGGCTAGTGTTGATCGACGAAATCGATCTATTCTTGCACCCTCGTTGGCAAGAGCAGGTCATTGACGACGTGCGGAAAATCTTTCCGAAGATGACGTTTATCGTGACCACTCATCACGGCCTCACGCTGCGTGGCGCAAAAGATGGCGAAATCTTCGTTCTAGGAGATCACGAGGGCCACGGAAAAGTCACGGCGATTCAGCGCGACATTCCCAAAGGAACACGCATTGACCAGCTCGTGACGGGGCAATGGTTCAATCGCCCAAGCGCCATCATCGATCAAGATACACGGGATAAGCTGGACAAACACCAACAATTGATTCTGAGCGGGGCGAAAGCTGGCGACCCGGAACGAAAAGAGCTGGAGGAAGCACTTCGGCAACGCCTGGGTCAATTCGCGGATACTTCGCTAGAACGTCTGACGGCTAATATCGTCGCGCAACACTTGAAGGACCACTTTCCAGAACCATCGGCGGAGAAACGCGAACAAGTGCGTGACGAGGTGCTGGCGATTCTTGCGCGTCGCGAGACGAAGCAAACCGCAAAAAAGAAGGGATGATGCGGGATGCTTTGGCTCAAGGGAAAACGGCCCAGAAAGCCGCGAAATTGGGATACGGACGTCAAGGACGCCAAAGAACGGGTGGAGCAATGGGCGCAAGGCAAGCTCAAGGTCGAGAAAGACGAAGACGCATTCAAGAATTTATGGAGCGCCCATAAGGTCACGTTTTCCCGCAAGCAACATCGAAAATGTGGGTATTGCGAAACGTCGGTGCAGGCTGATTCCGATGGCGGTACGATCGACCATTATCGACCGAAAGCGGCTATTTCCAAGCTGGGAGACGATCCTGCGACATGGGGCGCGGAGATCGACGGACACAACAGTCGTCATCCCAAAAAAATTCGCAGAGCACCCAAACTTTTTCGCGGGTACCATTGGCTTGCATATGAGTGGGACAATTATGTGCTGGCGTGTGGCACTTGCAATGAGAAGTGGAAAGGGACGCTCTTTCCGATTCGCGGAGGGCACTTGCAAACACCAACCGAGGCCAGTTGTGCGGCCGAAGTGCCGTTGTTGCTCAATCCATACGGCGATGTTGATCCAGCCGAGCACTTGAAGTTCGATGAGATCGGTCAGATTGATTGTCACAATGGAAGCGAAAGCGGACTAGAAACGATAAAAACGTTCGGCCTCGCGTGCGAAGGGCTGCGCCTATTACGTTCGGAAAAGGCATGCCTGGCTTGGCGATATATCCGGAAGCTCATCGCGGAACTGAAGTCGGATCGTCCTTTCGATAGGGCTCGGCTTCGAGGCGCATTGCAAGCTGTTCTCGAGTTAGGCGGAGCGAAACGACCTTATGCCGGACTGGTGCGCGCGATGTGGGTGCAGAAGAGTCGGCGGAGCTTATCGTCGGAAATATCATGGAAAAGCTTGCGAGAGCTGCATAACCAGTTGCGGTGACGTGCAAGGTGTCGAGCGCGCGTCAAGTGCGAAATGGACCGGTCGTTTGGACTAGGCGCCAAGCCCGTTCGCCAGAAGTCGCCGCGGAAGAATGAAGCGCAACTCTTGCTTCGCGGCGTAAAGTCGTGTAACCAGGGCGAACCATGATGCAACCGCCCCATTGGCTTCGTGCTACTTATTCTCGGCTTGCGGAAGAAGTAGAATTCATTCGTTTCTCCCACGCCTGCCCAAGTATCTCGGCAGCCCGCGCCACGTGCGCTTCCGTCGTACCTCGTCCCAACGTCAATCGAACCGTTCCCAATGCTTCGTCCGGACGAACCCCCATAGCCACAATCACGGCCGATGCCGATTCATGCCCGTCATGACACGCCGAGCCCGTCGATGCCGCCACGCCCGGAGCGTCCGCCAACAGCGCCGTCCCCGATACGCCCGGAAAACGCACCGATAACGTATTCGGCAATCGCTCGTGCTCGTGCCCGTTCAATTCGAGCCCTTGGACACGAGCGCGCAATTGCGCGTGCAGGTTGTCTCGTGAAACGCGCACTCGATGGGCTTCGTTGTCGATGGTTTTCCTCGCAATGACGCACGCCACGCCAAGTCCCACGATAAATGCCACGTTCTCCGTACCCGGCCGAACTCCCCGTTCGTGTCCGGCGCCGAGCACGAATGGCGACAATTTCGTTCCTTTGCGGACGAACAAGACACCGATTCCTTTGGGCGCATAGAGCTTGTGTCCCGCAATCGATAACAAATCGACACCTAGCTTTTGCACGTCAATCTGCACTTTGCCCACCGATTGCGCCGCGTCCGCGTGAAGCAAGACGCCGGCCGCTCGCGTCACCTCTCGCGTGGCTCGAGAAATATCTGTTATCGGCTGGAGCACGCCGGTTTCATTGTTCGAATGCATGATCGTCACGAGCGCTGTTTCCGCTCCGACTTTGCTCGCGATTTCCTCCGCGGACACTCGGCCGAATGAATCGACACCGACGATATCGACTCGAAACCCATTCTTTGCCAAATACGCACACGGTTTTGCCGTCGCCGGATGCTCGATGACCGACGTCACCAAGTGCTTTTTATCGGGGAACGATTCTGCAATTCCTCGAATCGCTAGATTGTTCGCTTCAGTGCCACCCGACGTGAAAATGATCTCGTCCGCCGCTGCCCCGATAAGCTCGGCTACCTGCCCCCGCGCAATTTCCAACGCAGCTTTTGCGCGTCGACCAAACACGTGACTGCTCGACGGATTGCCAAATCCATCGCGAAGCCACGGCACCATCGCTTCGAAGACGTCCGGCAAGACCGGCGTCGTGGCGTTGTAATCGAGATAGATGGGATCAGAGTCGTGCATGATTTTTGCTGCTAGCTGCATCGCGTGGCTGTGTCAAGCTTGCAGCCGCGAGACGCGTGACTCGATAACCTGGAGACGAAGAAAATGAACCTGCTTGGGCTTAAACATGTCGGTGCGGTGATTGTGTCAGCTTTGGCAATTGCTGCGTGTAGTGGCAATGTCAGTGGCGGCGACGAAACTCCGCCCTCCGATTTTGACGTCGCTCCGCAAATCAGCGCGTGTGGAGGTTTCGTTGGTGGAAATCCTGGCGCTAAAATCCCGCCGCCCGATCCCACGACGTATTGCAATGCCGAGCGACTGCTCTGGAATTACGATGCATCCACGAAAACCCTTGGACTGACGAATTCGCGCATTCTGCTCAATTGCTGCGGAGACCACTCCATTACGGTCACTAAAGACGGCGACACCGTCGTCTTTACGGAGACCGACGCGCCTGAAAATGGCACGCGCTGCAAATGCATGTGCGTTTATGATTATGCGTCCGATGTCTCGCCCATCGAGACGGGCATTCTTTCGTTTCGCATCGTACGTAATGTGACGGACGCTCAACCCGCGGTAACGACCGTATGGGAAGGCACGCTCGACTTGTCCGCCGGCACGGGTGAGGTCGTCGTGAACACTGACGACGTTGGCGGGTGGTGCACCCCCAGCATGCCCTGACCACGTCGCTCCGCATAAAAAACTCTGTCCTTCAATCGAGATCTTTCCGTGACGTACGTACTTGGGTTATCCTCCCGCCCCGAACACTCCGGGAGGCATGATCATGGCAGACAAGTACCGGCTGGTGACGCGGAGCGACTTTGACGGGCTCGTATGCGCCGTGCTCCTTCGTAAGCTGGGGATTTTGGAAGAGATCAAGTTCGTTCACCCGAAGGACATGCAAGATGGCAAAGTCGCCGTTTCGCATCGGGACATCACGACGAATTTGCCGTACGTGCCCGGCGTGCACCTTGCCTTCGATCATCACTCGAGCGAGACGCAACGAGTCGGAAAGCAAGACAACCACATCATCGATCCGCATGCTCCGTCGGCTGCGCGCGTGGTGTGGAAGTATTACGGTGGCAAAGAAATTTTTGCCGTCATTCCGGACGACATGATGGAAGCGGTCGACAAGGCCGATGCTGCACAATTCTCTCGCGACGAAATCCTCGATCCACAAGACTGGGTGCTGCTCAACTTCATCATGGATGCGCGCACGGGCCTGGGAAGGTTCCGGCAGTTCCGCATATCGAACTACGACCTGATGATGCGCCTCATCGATGCGTGTTTGCAGCATTCGGTCAAAGAGATTCTCGAGCTGCCCGACGTAAAAGAGCGCGTCGAGATGTATCTGGAGCACAGGGAACGCTTCGTCGATCAGATCAAGCGTTGCGCCACGGTGCACAACAACCTGGTGGTGCTCGATTTACGCGGTGAAGAAACGATTTGGGTCGGAAACCGCTTCATGATTTATGCATTGTTTCCACAATGCAACATTTCCATCCACGTGATGTGGGGCCTCAAGAAGCAAAATACCGTGTTTGCCACGGGTAAGAGCATTTTGGACCGCGGCTCGAAAACCAATGTCGGCGCCTTGATGCTCGAATACGGCGGCGGCGGGCACGACGCTGCTGGCACCTGCCAAGTCGAAAACGATCAATCCGAAAGCAAACTGCAAGAAATCGTCGCGCGTATCACTGCGGACGGTTGATCTGCTCGATCACCCAGGTCGCCGACTCTTTGGCGCCATCTCCTGCAAAATGAAGCCCGTCCGGACGAATCGGATGCCCCGCGCTTTGCGTCGCACAGCTCGCGCTGCCCGCTGGGCATAAGTGTTTGCCCAAATCGATCACCCGGACACCGGGAATTCGAGCCGCCACGTCGTCGATCATCTTGTTGAAACAATCAACGTGTCCGTCCCGTTCGGGCTTGTGCCAAATGCCGAGCGCATACGGAACGCGTGTCATCCATACTTGCCCCGCGTGCGGAGCCAATTTGCGTACTTCCTTTTCGAGCTCTGCGCCGTAAACCTTGGTCCATTCCTTTGCACACGGCAGTTGCCAATCGCCGTCGATTTCTACGGGCGCGAAATGACCTCCGCCCAAAACGACCAAGGCGATATCAGGATGAAAAACAGTCGCGTCTCGTTCCCACCGCTCATCGCAATCACCTCCGTCGTGGGGACGATTCGATAACGATCGCGTAGGCAGTGTCCCTTCGAGAATGCTGCAATTCGGGGTTCCTCGTTCGGCAATCATGACTTTATGGGGCGCTTGCACGGCCCGCATTCGATCACCGAGCGCTTGTGCGACGGAATCGCCCAAGACCAGCACGCTTTTCGTGCCCGGTGGAATGATCGCCGCCAAAGGTAGCGTATGCAAAACCGTGCGCGCCGTGGCAATGTACCGCGTCGATACCATCAGCACGCCCGCACAAATACCCACGACCGCCGGCAATACCCACACCGCTCGGCCAAAGGGCAAACCATTCTTGCGAATCGGTTGCTCGAGGTAATGGTACGACAAGAGCGCCACCGCAAACGTCGCCGAAAAACGGAGGCTCGTCAAGAATAGCCCGGAAAAACCCAAGCGCTCGGTGGATAAAACCACGAAAATGGGCCAATGCCACAAATAAAGACCGTAACTGATGAGGCCCATCCAAATCAATGGCCGAATCGCCAGCGCGCGGCCAACAATGCTCTTCGTGCCCTGAGCCGCGCAAACGATGAGCACGAGCACCGCCAGTTCTGTCGCGAAAAAACCTCCCCGATAAAGAAAGGCGTGCTGCCCATCCAAACGCACCCAAGCAATACCCAGACCGAGTACCGCAGCAATTCCCAGGGCATCGAGCGCCTTCAGTGCCCGAGGTGACGTCAATGCAGCTCGCCCGGACATGATGCAAGCGAGCGCCGCGCCAAATAGAATGGCCGCTCCTCGCGTGTCCGTCCCCAAGTACGCTCGATCCGTTCCTTGATTCGACGTACCCAGCCAAACCATTGCCGCCATGGAGACGAGCCCCAGGCCAAGCGATGTCGCCAGCATGGCGCGTTTCGAGCCGCGCGATAGTTTTAATACTGCTACCGTGAGCAGCGGCCAGATGACGTAAAACTGTTCCTCGATCGCCAGGCTCCACGTGTGCTCGAATGGCGACGGAGCCTCGAACATGTCCCAATAACTTCGCCCGGCAAAAATGGCGCGCCAATTGGCCACGTACGCGAGCGTGGCGAATCCATCATGACGAATGCGCAAGAGTTCGCCGGGGTTGGCGAAAAAAACTGCGTAGAGCGCGACCGCGGGCAGGAGCGCCAAGAGCGCGGGAAAAAGACGGCGAGCGCGACGCACCCAAAACGTGGCGAGATCGATTTTCGACGTGACCGCCCATTCGGCGAGAAGGAGCGAGGTGATGAGGTAGCCGGACAAGACGAAAAAGAGGTCGACGCCGAGGTAACCGCCAGGCAGTCGGCCGTCGTGGAAAAGCAGCACACCGAAGACCGCCAAACCTCGAAGACCATCGAGCGCAGGCAGGTGAGGAATGGTTGGGCGGCGAGCGGCGGTTTGATCAGGGGCAGGCGAGGTCACGCGAGTGCGGGAGATAGCGCAATTCGGGGCAGCGCAACACCGGAAAGAGCAGATCAGCTAACGAGCGGTCGGTCGAGCGCGTTGCGGAGCTCTCGGGCGAGCACTTCGCGGGTGATGGGCTTTTGCAGCACACCGACCACGCCCAACTCCTCGGGCGGAATGTCGCCGAGCGCGTCGCTATAACCGCTCATGATGAAAATGGGCAACTCGGGGCGTACGAGATGCATGCGTCGGGCAACTTCCAGACCATCTGGAGCGGGCATGTGCAGGTCGATCAGCGCAAGCTGGTAGTGCTCGGGGTTTTTCTCGAACAACTCGATGGCGGCAGCAGAATCCTGCTGCGCGGTGACTTTGTATCCAATGCCCTGAAGCAAGCGACCGAGAATGCGGGCGAGGCCTTCTTCGTCGTCGACGAGCATAATGTGCTCGGATTGGCCTCGAGGCACGGGTTGTGGCTTGATCTTCGCGGGATCCGTGTCGTCGGAGGGTATCGCGGGAAGCCACACTTCGATTGTGGTTCCTTTGCCGAGCCCACTTTGCACTCGAATGGCGCCTTCGTGACTACTGACGATTCCATGGACGACCGCCATTCCCAATCCAGTGCCTTTACCGGCGCCCTTCGTGGTGAAGAATGGCTCGAAGATGTGCTGCAGCGTATGGGCATCCATTCCGGGACCGGTATCGATCACTCGAATGCGCGCGTATGGGCCTTCGTGAAGCCCCGTGACTTCTTTGACGAGTGTTGCATCGACGAGCAAACTATCGACATCGACGGTGAGCGTGCCGCCGTCTTGCTCCATGGCATGAAACGCATTGGTACACAGATTCGTAATGACTTGCTGGATTTGCGTTGCGTCGGCGAGCACCGTGGGTCGGGTTTGAATGGTGCTTTGAATATCGACATTGGCCGGCACGGTTTTGCGCAACATGCCGAGCGTTTCATGCGCAATGGCGGATAGCTTGATGGGGGCTCGGCGTTGGCTGGCGCGGCGACTGAAGGTGAGGATTTGTTTGACGAGGTCGGCGCCTCGTTGGGTCGCAGTTTGGAGTTCATAAACGATTTCCGGCATTTCGCCTGCATCGGGGATGCGGCGAAGATCCTGCATGAGCACATCGGCGCTGCACAAGATGGCGGCCAGAATGTTATTGAAATCGTGCGCGACGCCCCCGGCCAAAATCCCGAGCGCCTCCATTTTTTGCGCTTGTAAAAGCTGTGCATGAAGCCGCTCGCGCTCGGCTTCGGCTTCTTTACGGGCCGTGATGTCCGTAATGACCAAGACGAAGTGCAAAGGCTTGCCTTCGTCATCCGCCACCATATCCGCAACGCAAGACGTCCACACGATCTTTCCCGATGGCTGAACGTAACGTTTTTCCAGCGAAACCGATTTCAAACGCTGGGCGGCGAGATCGCAAATAGCCTGTGTTGTTGCATCGATGTCCTCCGGGTGCGTGATGTCCGGCATCGTTTTGCCACCAAGCTCGTCCCGAGAAAACCCCAAAATGCTGCATGCGCGGGCATTGGCCTGCTGTATGGTCGCATCCAGAGCCACGATCAGCATGCCAACTCCAGAATGCTCGAATGCTGAACGAAAGCGCTTTTCGCTTTCGGCAATTCTAAGCTCCACCAATCGCTGCTCGGTCACGTCAGAAAACTGAGCAATGTGCGACTTCGACCTCGATTCACGCTGCACCACCTCGGGCAATCGCTCGATTCGGGCGTATGAGACCACATCGGCTGCACCCTGACGAACGAATTGCGCTGCGGTATCTTCGCCTACGCTTCCAGCAACGACAATCACCGGCGTCCCGTGCGCGAGATCCACGAACGTGTCCAGCGGAATCGTTACCTCGGTCGCATCACGAGGCAACGCGATCACGACCGCATCCCAGGAATGCTCACGGACCGCAACCAAACCATCGTCGATGGTGACGACGAAACGAGCATTGGAAATCAGCCCGGACGGAGCTAGCACATCTTGAATGCGCGCCGTTTCAACCGTCGGGCCAACGACGAGCAGCAAGGGCATGCGGGGATAATACGCCAAGATCAGGGATCAAGTCACCGATTTATGGTCGGTGCCGATAATCCCATTCATTTGGTGGGCGGGATTGTGTGATTGGGTTACGTGTTGCGCGTGTGGGTGCGATCACTCGGTGTGGGTTAACAAATCCGCTGACACTCCAGGGAGTGCCATTGAGTGGTCGAGGGGTAGGGATTCGGTCCCGACAAAAGCGCTTTGACCTTGCGCCCACCAATTCATGCTGA